>CABQSB010000003.1:0-159801 GCA_902466735.1 uncultured Collinsella sp. | reverse complement strand
CTGTGGGCGGCGGCGCGCGACACGGCGCTCGACATGGAGCGCGCGATCGAGGCGTCCCTGGAGGAGAACTGCCCCGCGCTGCTGGCGATGTACGGGTGCGGGCCCGTGAGCGCGGCCAAGCTCGCGGTCGCGGCCGGGGACAACCCGGGCAGGCTGCGCTCCGAGGCGTCGTTCGCGGCGATATGTGGGGCCTGTCCCATCCCCGCCTCGAGCGGCAAGACCGTGAGGCACAGGCTCAACAGGGGCGGCGACCGGCAGGCGAACAGCGCGCTGCACGAGATCGCGAGGCAGAGGGTCATGCGCGACCCCGAGACCGCCGAGTACGCCGAGAGGGCCAGAGGGCGGGGGAAGAGCGACAGGGAGGTCATGAGGTGCCTCAAGCGCTACGTGGCCAGGGAGGCGTACCGGGCGCTGATGCACCCGCACGAGATCAGGAGGCCCGAGGACGCCTCGGAGCTCGTGGCGGCCAGGCGCGCGGCGAAGGTCAGCCAGGTGAGGGCGGCGTCCATATTGGGAACCAGCGAGAAGTACATCTCGATGCTGGAGAGGGGCCAAAGGGAGCTCAAGCCCATAAGGAGGGCCTACGAGGCATGGGTCGAGGCCGGACTTCCGCTCGATTGGGACAGGCGGGCCTTCGAGGCCGAGCGCAAAATGGATTTTAAAAAACACCTTGCCAAATAGGAGCGTCAGACCAGAAACGCCCCCGTTCGTAGCTCCGAAGGAGCAGAACGGGGGCGTTTCATTGGTCGAGGACGTTTTCAGGGGTTAGCCCGTACGGCCTTCGGGCGAGTGCGTCCGCTACTCAGCCATCTGAGCCTGGACGGCGGTGATGGCTACGACACCCACGATGTCGTCGGCAGAGCAGCCGCGCGACAGGTCGTTGACCGGCTTGGCGATGCCCTGCAGAATGGGGCCGTAAGCGTCGGCGCCGGCGAAGCGCTGGACCAGCTTGTAGCCGATGTTGCCGGCCTCGAGGTCGGGGAACACGAGCACGTTGGCCTTACCGGCGACGGAGGAGCCGGGAGCCTTGAGCTGGGCGACGGTGGGGACGATAGCAGCATCGAGCTGCAGGTCGCCGTCGATGGCGAGCTCGGGTGCCTTCTCCTTGCAGAACTTCACGGCCTCCTGGACCTTCTTGGCGACCTCGCCACCGGCGGAGCCCATGGTGGAGTAGGAGAGCATGGCCACGTGCGGCTCAACATTGCCCATAAAGGTGGACCAGGAGTGGGCCGAGGCGATGGCGATCTCGGAGAGCTCGTCAGAGGACGGGTTGATGTTGAGGCCGCAGTCGGCGAAGATCAGCGTACCGTCGGTGCCGAATTGCGGGGTGTCGGTGCACATCACGAAGAAGGCCGAGACCAGCTTGGTGCCCGGGGCAGTCTTGAGGATCTGCAGCGCGGGGCGCAGGGTGTCGGCGGTGGAGTGGCAGGCACCGGAGACCAGGCCGTCGGCATCGCCCATCTTGACCATCATGGTGCCAAAGTAGGTGGCGTCCATCACCTGGGCACGAGCCTGCTCGATGGTAACGCCCTTCTTGGCGCGGAGCTCGGCAAACTTCTGTGCGTACTCCTCGTGCTTCTCGGCATTGCGCGGGTCGATGACGGTGGCGCCGGGAACGTTGATCTCGTTGGGATCGCCCAGGATGACGATGTTGGCCAGGCCTTCTTCGATGATCTTGTTTGCCGCGACGATGGTACGCGGATCCTCGCCCTCGGGCAGGACGATCGTCTTAAGGTCGGCCTTGGCGGCAGACTTCATACGGTTCAGGAAATCGCTCATGATACTCCTTACAAGCGTTTCGCTAAGCTCCAGGCCCTCGGCTGTACACGAATAAACCCGCTGCTAGCGGGTTTACCTTTCAATAATGTACGCCGCGGTGCTTGAGCTTTCCTTGTGTGGCAAGCTCATTATAGGACGCATTAGCGCTATAATCGCTCTGATAAATATGTCTCGACGTATGTTCGAGAAAAAGCCCAGTTAAAAAGCGTGTGGCTTTTGACAAGGAGTATCGATGCAGATTACCTCAGGCCTGCCTGAAGGCTTTAATGCCGGTGCGTACGACATGATCGTTGTCGGCGCCGGTTATGCCGGTGCCGTTTGCGCCCGCCGTCTTGCCGAAACTATCGGCTATCGTGTTGCCGTTTTGGAACGTCGCGGCCACATCGCGGGTAATGCCTACGACTGCACTGACGAGGCCGGAATCCTGGTCCACGAGTACGGTCCGCACATCTATCACACTTTTAATGAGCGCGTCCATAACTTCCTGTCGCGCTTTACCAAGTGGACGGACTACCAGCACAAGGTGCTCGCCAACATCAACGGCACCCTCATGCCCGTACCCTTTAACCATGCGAGCCTCAAGCTCGCCTTTGGCGATGAGCGCGGCGAGGAGCTGTATCAGAAGCTCGTGGAGACCTTTGGCAAGGACGTCAAGGTGCCCATTATGGAGCTGCGCAAGAAGAACGACCCGGATCTTGCCGAGGTCGCCGATTATGTCTATGAGAACGTCTTTTTGCATTACACCATGAAGCAGTGGGGCCAGACGCCCGACCAGATCGACCCCTCGATCACCGGCCGCGTTCCCGTCTTTGTGGGCGATGACGATCGCTACTTCCCGCAGGCTCCTTTCCAGGGCATGCCGCAGGACGGCTATACCGCGCTGTTCGAGCATATGCTCGATCACGATCTGATCGACGTATTCTGTGACGTAGACGCCCGTGACCTCTTTGAAATCGACGAGACCACCGTCAAGATCGACGGCAAGGTCTATGGCGGCGAGATCGTCTACACCGGTCCGCTCGACGAGCTATTCAACCTCGACCTGGGCGCGCTGCCGTACCGCACGCTCGATATGAAGTTCGAGACGCTCGATATGGACCAGTTCCAGCCCGTGGGCACCGTCAACTACACCACGAGCGAGGACTATACGCGCATCACCGAGTTCAAGAACATGACTGGTCAGGTCCTGCCCGGCAAGACCACCATCATGAAGGAGTACTCCAAGGCCTATACGCCCGGCTCGGGCGAGACGCCGTACTACGCTATTCTGGAGCCCGAGAACCGTGAGCTCTATGAGCGCTACCTTGAGCGCGTCCAGAACCTGACGAACTTCCACCCGGTGGGTCGTCTGGCCGAGTATCGTTACTACGATATGGACGCCGTGACCAATTCTGCCCTCGATCTTTCGGATGAGATTATCGCCTGCCATGCATAAAGTCATAACATTCGGTATTCCCTCGTATAACGCCGCCAAGGATATGGACCATTGCATCACCTCCATCTTGGAGGGGAGCAATTACGCCACCGATATCGAGATTATCGTGGTGGACGACGGCTCCAAGGACGAGACGGCCGCCAAGGCCGACGAGTGGGAGGCCCGTTATCCTGGAATCATCCGCGCGGTGCACCAGGAGAATGGCGGCCACGGTATCGCCGTCCTCTCGGGCCTGCGTGAGGCGCATGGTACGTACTATAAGGTCGTTGACTCGGACGACTGGCTCGACGGTGCGGCGCTTTCGACCATGCTGTCGATTCTGCGTGGCTTTGAGGAGCGCGACCAGCGCGTCGACCTGTTTATCTCGAACTACGTGTACGAGAAGGTTTACGAGGGCACGCATACCGCTATTGGCTACAAGTTTGCCCTGCCGCGCAAAAAGATTTTCTCTTGGGACCAGATCGGACACTTCCGTCCCGATCAGAACCTGCTCATGCACAGCCTGTGCTATCGCACCGACGTACTGCGCGAGTCCAATCTGCCTATGCCGGCACACACGTTCTACGTGGATAATATCTACGCATACGTGCCGCTGCCGCGCTGCAAGACCATGTACTACGCCGACATCGACCTCTATCGCTACTTTATCGGTCGCGAGGGCCAGAGCGTCAACGAGGCTACGATGGTCAAGCGCCTGGGTCAGCAGTTCCGCATAACGCGCATCATGATGGAATCGTTCCACCTGTACCAGGACGTTGAGTCCTCGCGTCTGCGTTCGTACATGATGGGCTACTTCACCATGATGATGGCTATTTGCTCGGTGCTCACCAAGCTTTCCGAGGAAGATTGTGCCGATGAGCGCCTGAAGACGCTGTGGAAGGACCTGAAGGAGTACGACGAGCGCATGTATCGTCGCGCTCGCTACGGCGTGGTCGGATTCTTTACCAACCTGCATGGACGGGCCGGAGACAAAACCACACTCGGCCTATACCATCTTGCCTCAAAGATCTTCAAATTCAACTAGCTGCTGAGTAATCGCTGCTGATAGGTTGACTGGGCCCCTTGGCCTTTAGTTTGCTACTGCGAACAGTCCTGCTCGCACGGAAAGCACATTAAGTGCTTTCCGGCTCGTGCGGAACTTGTATCAAACTAAAGGCCAAGGGGCCTCTGCTATAAGAATCGATTGTCAGGAAGTTGAATTTGAAGATCTTCGACGCGTGGTACAAAGGGGCCTGGGCTGAAAAGAATTTGGTTGGTAGGTTGCCCGGTGGGGTTTGGTTATGTTTGTCGCGAGTTCCGCACGAGCCGAAGAGCACTTAATGTGCTCTTCGTGCGAGCCAGGACTGTAGAGCAGCAAACATAACCAAACCCCACCGGGCAACCGGACGAGCTAGTTTACTTTGCGGCGCCGGGTATGCCGTGGGAGGTTTTGGCGTTTTTGGCTCCGTTTACGATGGCGGTCTGTAGGGCCCTTACGGCGAGCATGCCCAGCAGGTCTAGGGGAACGGCGGCGCTTGCCTGGGCGCCCAGTTTGCCGCTGGCGAGGGTGTAGATGGTGTCGCCGTCGTTGGTGGTGTGCGTGGGACGGATGGCGTGTGCGTAGGCGTCTGCGGCCATCTGGGAGACCTTGGTGGCTTGTGCCTTAGTGAGTTCCACGTTGGTGACGATGCAGCTGATGGTGGTGTTGGTGCGGTCGAGCGGCATCTGCATGGATCCGGCGGCGGCAAAGGCTGCGAGCTCCATGTCGACGATCTGGTCGCTATCTGCTGCGGCGCGCATACCAGCGACCCATTCGCCGGTGAAGGGGTCGACGACATTGCCGCAGGCGTTGACCGAGACCACGGCACCCACCTTAACAGGGCCGAGTGCCACGGCGGCAGCGCCTAGGCCGGCCTTCATGCAGGTGGCGGGGCCCATGAGCTTGCCCACGGTGGCACCGGTGCCGGCACCTACATTGCCCTGCTCGAGCGTGGTGGGGGTGTTGTCGAGCGCCTCGCGCACGGCGGAGATGCCAGCCTCAATGTCGGGGCGTACGGCGGGGTCGCCAAAGGCGAGGTCGAAGATGCAGCTGGAGCACACGATAGGCACCTGCGTGGGGCCGACGGGAAGGCCGATGCCGCGGCTCTCAAGCTCGCGAGCGACGCCGCTTGCGGCCTCCAGGCCAAAGGCCGATCCGCCCGAAAGGCAGACGGCGTGGACCTTGTCGACGGTGTTCTCGGGACGCAGCAGGTCGGTTTCGCGCGATGCCGGGGCACCGCCGCGAACGTCAACGCCGCCGGTGGCGCCCTCGGGTGCCACGATTACGGTGCAACCGGTGCCGGCCTCCTCGTCCGTGTAGTTGCCAAAGCAAAAGCCATCGACATCGCAAACGTCAATGGCCTCAAGCAGTGTATCCATGTTTTACTCCTATCGGTTTTCCGCCGGGCCTTATGCCCGGTCGGGATCCGTACGGTACGCCGAAATTGTAGGCGCTGGGGGATACCCAGCGCCAGATGCAATTACGATAGTTTTTGAATCGCACGCGCGACGCGAGCGATGGGCAGGCCCACCACGTTGTAGAAGTCGCCCGAAATATCATGCACGAGCATGCGCCCGCCTGTGCCCTGGATGCCGTAGGCGCCGGCTTTGTCCATGGGCTCGCCCGAGGCGACGTAGCGCTCAATCTGCTCGTCGGTGAGCTCATAGAACGTCACGTCGGTCACATCGACAAACGACAGGCTCTCGGCGGCATGCGGAGCGGCCGTGTCGCCTGCCTTAACGATGCAGACGCCGGTTGCGACCTGGTGCGTGCGGCCCGAAAGCTCGCGGAGCATGGTGCGCGCCTCGTCCTCGGTTGCCGGCTTGCCCAGAATCTTGCCATCGAAGGTGACAATAGTATCGGCCGCGACGGTCAGTTCGTTGGGCTCGGCATGCTCGGCGGCAACGGAGGCGGCTTTGGCGCGTGCTAAGCGTTCAACGAGCGTAAGCGGGGCCTCGCCATCAAAAGGCGTTTCGTCGATATCTGCGGGAATCACGTGAATGTCATAGCCCGCCTCGCGCATCAACTCGATGCGGCGCGGTGATTGCGAAGCCAAAATCATAGCTGAATGCCCTCGGCGACCTTCTCGACGGCCTTGTCGCCGGCGAGTGTGCGCAGCAGCTCAAGCGCAAAGGGGAGCGACTGGGCCATGCCGCTGGCGGTGATGATGTTGCCGTCTTGCGTAACCTTCTCGCCGGTATAGGCGCCTTCGGGGAAGCTTTTCTCAAAGCCAGGGAAGCACGTGGCCTGGCGCCCCTCGAGTAGGTCGAGCTCGCCCAGGATAAACGGGGCGGCGCAGATGGCGGCAACGTGCTTGGTCGCGGCGAACTCGCAGACCACGTCGCAGACGCGCTGATCGGCGCGCAGGTTGGTGGCACCGGGCAGGCCGCCGGGCAGCACGACGCAGTCGTACTCGTCAAAGTTGATCTCATCAAAGAGCGCATCGCAGGTCACGGGGATCTGCAGCGAGCTTACGACCTCACGCGTGGGCATGATCGAGACGAGCGTGGCACGCACGCCGCCGCGACGCATGACATCGACCATGGTCAAGCATTCAATAGTTTCAAAGCCATCGGCGGCGAGAACGGCAACGCTGGGCATGAGGGCTCCTTTCATGGGCGGCATACAATTAGCCGTCTTATACCCCGAAGACCTCCGCTTGCCACGCTCGATTTCCCAATGTTTAAAATAGCCCCGTCCGAATTAGCTACCCCACCCATCCTCAACAATCTCAATCTGTAACATCCATCGACCAAAACTAGCCCCAACTGTTACAGATCGAGACAGTCCCCAACAGCACCGCCCCGTTCGGGGAAACGACCGCTACAGGTACGGCGGGCAGAGGCTCACTTTTTTCTTCGGTTTTTCTTGACGGAATCTCACCTGTTGTAGTACTTTGTCCCAGTCTAAAAACGCGTGGACTTTTCTGGGCGCTAGCCACCTTTTTGCCACGCAACCGAGCAGTCGGTTGCGTGGCTTTTTTCGTCTTGGCAGCAGGTACCACATGCACCGCCAGAAGACCGCACGAGCCCACCTTCCGACTGCAGGGAACAGACGCACGAGACGCGCATCTGCAAGACAGCAGACGGAAGGGAGCCTAATGGCAGAAACAAACACAATCAAGCAACAGACCGCCGAGGCGGGAGCCGCGGGCACGGGGCAGGTCAAGGCGGCGCTCCAGGTCTTTGCGGGCGGCGCCTGCTACGGCGCGATGGCCACGACCTACAAGCTCGCCTACGCCGCGGGCTTCACCTCAGCGCAGGTGGTGGCGAGCCAGGCGTGGTTCGGCTGCCTCTTCTTCGCCCTCGCCACGCTCGCAGGGCACGCACTCGGGCACCGCTGGCAGCGCGTGGGCTGGAAGCTCGCCCTCAAGCTCATGGGCCTGGGAGCCCTCACCTGCCTCACCTCAATCCTCTACTGCTACGCCATGAGCGTGCTGCCCGCCCCGGTGGCACTCACGCTCCTCTTCCAGTTCACGTGGCTGGGGCTCGTGTGGCAGACCGTCATGACGCGCCGGCCGCCGAGGCTCCTCCAAGTGGCCTCCGCCCTGGTCATCGTCTTCGGAACGGTGTTCGCCAGCGGCGTCTACAAGACCGGCATCACCGGGTACGACCCCGTGGCCCTGCTCTGCGCGCTGGGGGCGGCCGTGTCCTGCTCCCTCTTTGTCACCCTCTCCGGCAAGGTCGAGGCCCCCTGCTCGTCCGAGCAGCGTGGCGTCATCGTGTGCGCGGGCTCCGTGGTCATGTCGCTCACGGTGTGCCCGGACTACGTTGTCTCGGGCGTTCTCGCCCAGGGCATCCTGCCCTTTGCCGTCATCGCCGGCTTCTTTGGCATGCTCTGCCCGGTCTTGCTCTTCGGCATGGGCTCTCCGCACCTGCCCGCGGGTCTCTCCACTGTCATGGCCGCCGCGGAACTCCCCGCCGGCCTGCTCATCGCCATGATCGTCCTCGGCGAGCCGCTCGGCGTCGTCGAGTGGCTGGGCGTTGCCATCATCCTCGCCGGCGTGTGCCTGGCACAGGTCCCCTCCCTGCTTGGAGGCCGGGAGGCACGTCGCGCCGCCGCAGGACAAGCCATCAGCTAGTCACCCCTTCACGGGCGGCCCGCGCGCATCAGGGAAAGGGCCACGGGCCCGGCGCGTGAGGTCGCAAGGACGTTATAAAGCGTCCCCGCAGAGGTGGGGGCGCCAGAGAGAAGGAGGCACCATGCCATTTCCAAAAGGGTTCCTTTGGGGAGGAGCCACCGCTGCTAACCAATGCGAGGGAGGTTATGACGAGGGCGGCCGCGGTCTTGCCAATGTCGACGTCATCCCACACGGGTCGGAGCGCAACGACGTAAGTCGCGGCCTGAGGCGCATGCTCGACTTTGAGCCCGGGTACTACTACCCGGCCCAGACGGGCATCGACTTCTACCACCACTACCGCGAGGACATAGCCCTCTTCGCGGAGATGGGCTTTAAGGTCTTTCGCCTCTCCATCGCCTGGAGCCGCATCTTCCCCAATGGCGACGAGGAGGAGCCCAACGAGGCCGGGCTCGCCTTCTACGAGGACGTGTTCCGCTGCTGCCGCGAGCACAGGATCGAGCCCCTCGTGACCATCACGCACTTCGACTGCCCCATCCACCTCGTCAAGAAGTACGGCGCCTGGCGAAACCGCGCCCTCATCGAGCTCTACAAGCGGCTGGTGAAGGTGCTCTTCAACCGCTACCGCGGCCTCGTGCATTGGTGGATCACGTTCAACGAGATGAACATGATCTTGCACCGTCCCTTCATGGGTGCCGGCATCGTCCTCGAGCCCGGGGAGAATGCCCGCGAGGCCGAGTACCGCGCCGCGCACAACGAGCTCGTGGCGAGCGCCTGGGCCACCAAGATCGCCCACGAGGTCGACCCGGAGAACAAGGTTGGCTGCATGCTCGCCGCGGGAAGCTACTACCCCTACTCCTGTCGTCCCGAGGACGTCCGTGCAGCGCAGGTCAAGAACCAGGAGGACCTCTTCTTCGTGGACGTGCAGGCACGCGGGCACTACCCCGGCTACGCGCTCAAGATGCTCGAGCGCGAGGGCATCGACGTGGGTATGACCGCCGAGGACGAGCGCATCCTTGCGGAGAACACCGTCGACTTCATCTCGTTTAGCTACTACTCCTCGCGCTGTACCGCGGGCGACCCCGATTCCGTGGGCGGCGTCGCCGAGGGCAACGCCTTCGCCGGCGTAGAGAACCCCTACGTGCGCACGAGCGACTGGGGCTGGGTCATCGACCCGCTGGGGTTCCGCATCACGATCAACGACCTCTGGGACCGCTACCAGAAGCCGCTCTTTGTGGTGGAGAACGGCCTCGGCGCCTATGACGAGGTGCTTCCCGACGGCACGATCGAGGATGACTACCGCATCGCCTACCTGCGCGAGCACATCGAGGCCATGCGCGACGCTATCGAGCAGGACGGCGTCGAGATGCTCGGCTACACCACCTGGGGGCCGATCGACCTCGTGAGCGCGGGCTCCGGCGAGATGGAGAAGCGCTACGGCTTCATCTACGTGGACCGCGACAACCTGGGCAACGGCACGCTCGAGCGCAGGCGCAAGAAGAGCTTCTACTGGTATCAACAGGCCATCGCCACCAACGGAGGCGACCTGGGCTAACCACCCGGGCAATATCACTAAGGAGAAAATAATGGCAGAAAAATACGACGACCTGGCCAGATCCATACTCGAGAACGTAGGCGGCGCCGAGAACGTCGCCAGCGTCGCGCACTGCATCACGCGCGTGCGCTTCAAACTCAAGGACGAGTCCCGCGCCAACACGGCCAAGATCGAGGCCCTCAAGGGCGTCATCCAGGTCATCCAGGCCAACGGCCAGTACCAGGTGGTCGTGGGCAACATCGTCGAGGACGTCTACGACGCGGTCCTGGAGGCCGGCAACTTCTCGGGCGGCGCAAGCGCCGACGACGAGCCCCAGGGCGATAAGACCGTTGCCTCCGCCATCATCGACCTCATCTCTGGCATCTTCCAGCCCATCCTGGGACCGCTTGCCGCCGCAGGCATCATGAAGGGACTGCTTGCCCTCATCACCTACTTCGTCCCGGACTTTGCAAACGACGGCCTCTACACGCTGCTCTACACCGTGGCTGACGGCTTCTTCTACTTCCTTCCCGTCGCCCTGGCGTTCAGTGCCGCGCGCAAGTTCCGCATGAACGAGTTCACCGGTGTGGCAATCGGCGTGGCGCTCCTCTACCCGACGATGGTCGCCCTGACCTCGGGCGAGGCGCTCGGCAGCATCGACCTCGGCGTGGCCGGCACGTTCTCGTGGTACGCCACCGCCCTCGGGATCCCCATCATCATGCCCGTGTCCGGCTACGTGAGCTCGGTGATCCCCGTCCTTCTCATGGTGTGGTTCGGCTCTATCCTTGAGCGCTGGCTCAAGAGCTGGATGCCGGCTGCGCTCAAGATGTTCCTTGTCCCGCTCGCCACGATGACGGCCTCCATCGTCTTGGGCTACCTCATCATCGGCCCGGTGGCCACCCTCATCACCAACCTGCTGAGCGCGGCATTCTCGTTCATCTTCCAGCTCCCCGTGGTTGGTTCCGTCCTGGGCAGCGCCCTGGTTGGCGGACTGTGGATGTGCCTCGTCATCTTTGGCTTCCACTGGAGCCTCATCCCCATCTCCATCATGAATCTGAACACCCTCGGCCACGACAGCGTGCTCGCCGCCACCATCGGCCACGGGTTCGCGCTCGGAGCGGTCATCTTTGCCATGTACCTCAGAAACAAGGACGAGCGCTTCCGCGGCATCGCCCTTCCCGCGATGATCTCCGCCTTCTTCTTCGGCGTCACCGAGCCGGGCATCTACGGCATCGCCCTCCCCAACAAGCGCGCGTTCGTCGTGGCATGCCTGAGCTCCGCCGTGGGCGGCGCCATCGTGGGAATGACTGGCGCTCTCATGTACATCTCGGGCGGCCTCGGCGTCTTCAACCTGCTCAACTTTATCGACGGGACCCCTGGTGGCGCCGGGATCTCCCACATGATCTTCGCGATCATCGCCTCGCTCGTCTCTGCCGTCCTGGCCTTTGTTATCGAGTTCATCACCTACCGGCCCAACGACGATGAGGAAGGCACCCGCTAGCCTGCGCCCTCCTCAATCAGCTCTATGTAATTGAGGGGCAGTTGAGGTGGGTGAGGGCCGAGGGCGATCAAGGTGGCCGCCCTCGGCCCGGGACAACCTGCCAGAAGGCGTTTAGCTTTCTCGGGCGGCGCTGAAATGAACTGCGCCCCGATACTTGGACGGGTCAATTAGCGGCCTATGCCGCACATGGGGACTGATTTCGGAACTCCTCCGGGGTCAGTCCCTTTTGCTTAACCCGCCTCCTCTTGTTCCAGTGAACGGTATAGGCTTCGAGGTCCCGCTTGAACTCCTCGAAGCTCCGCCACGTTCGGCTCCTGTAGAATTCGTCCTTCAGGCGCCCGGGCAGCAGCTCCGTCGCATGAGCTTGCCCTCGCACGCCGCCGGCCCCGGCCGGGTCCGGGCACCCTTCGGCCTCCCGCTGGCCTTCGGCGCGCCCGCACCCCCTGTCGCAAAGCTCTGCTGCAAGAGTCCTCAGCGTGGCGTCGTGCCTGACTCTCCCGTCCATAAAGAAGCCCCCATTTCTAATGTTCAAGAAATGAGGGGCGGTTCAATTTCGGGACGGGGATTAAATAATCATTCGGAGCAAATCTATTTTTATCCCCGTGCCAGAAAAATCATCGGGCGTGGTCTGGGGCAAACAGTCTAGTTGCGCTTGAGGTGGACGACGGTTTCGCAGTGGAAGGTTTGCGGGAACAGATCGACCGGCGTGATCTTGACGGGGGAGAAGGTACCTTCCTCGACAAAGCGCTTAAGGTCGCGTGCCAGGGTGGCGGGGTCGCAGCTCACGTAGGCGACATCGCGAGCGCTCGTGCTGGCGATAAGGTCGATCGCCTCGGGGGCGAGGCCTGCGCGCGGCGGGTCGACCACCAAGACGTCGGCATCCTGGTCGGGGAACTCGCGCACCGCGTCTCCGCCAATGACGTCGACGTTATCAAGCTTGTTGATTTCCAGGTTACGGCGCAGGTCGCGCACGGCCGGGCCGTAGGCCTCGACGGCGGCGACGAAGTCGCAGCGGCGGGCGAGCGGCAGGGTAAAGGTTCCGGCGCCGCAGTACAGGTCCACGGCAAGCTCGTCTTCTTGCGGGTCGAGCGCTTCCATGACAAGCTCGATCAAAATCTCAGCACCCTTGGTGTTGACTTGGAAAAAAGACGGGGCAGACAAGCGCATCTGACCCTCGGCGATATTCTCGGTCCATGAGCCCTCTCCGGCGAGCATTTCGACCTTGGAGACACGGCGGGCCTTCTTTTCGCCCTTGCTCATCACACGCACGATGCTCGTGGGATGAGCGGCGACCGCCAGCACGCGGGAGACTTGCGAGCGCGGAAAAGAGCCCGTGGGCGTCCAGAGTGCAACCTCGAGCGCCTTGGTGCGGCGCGATGCGCGAATGCCCACGCGTTCGAGCCCTAAGTCATGGCTGCCGCTTAGATAGTTGAGTGCGCCGACGACCGATTTGAGCGCCTTGGGAAAACGTTTATCGAACAGCGGGCACGCATCGACGGTCACGATTTTGCTGGGGTCGACACCGTGCATGCCAAGGCGCACGCGACCGTTGACGACGGTCGGTTCGAGCTCGATTTTATTGCGGTAGCCCCAGTCGTCCTTGGTGTGGCAGATGGGCTGCACCAACTCATCGACCTGCTCAGGAGCGAACTTGCCGATGCGCTCGAGCGTGGAGCGCAGGTTTTGCTCCTTGGCGGCGAGCTGTGCCGTGCGTGAGAGATTGCCCCACGAGCAGCCGCCGCAGATGCCCACGTAGGGGCAGGGGGGCTGAATGCGATCGGGGCTCGGCTCCAGAATCTCGGTGGTGCGGGCGCGCATGAACGACTTGCCGTCCTGTACGACCTCGGCCTCGACGGTGTCGCCTGCCACGGCACCCTGCACAAAGACGGCTTTGCCGTTGTCGGCGTGCGCCAGCCCGTCGGCGCCGTAGGTCATCGATTCTATAGTGAGCTTCATATCCCTGCCTGTCATTCGTGTTGTTGCTCGCACCATGGTAGCAGGGAAAAGCGCCCCGCATCCGAGGCTTTCCTCAAATGCGGGGCGCTTCTACAAACTGCTTCTACAAACGACTATTTCGTCTTGCCGGTAATGAGCGTCTTAAGACCCAGGCCGATCAGGCCCAGGCCCATGCGCACACGACCGGGGCGATGGCGCTCGATGGCCTTGGTCTTGCCGGCGGGCTTATCGCGACGGGCGCTCGTCTCGGGTGCGGGCTTAGCTGCCTGCGGCTCGGGCTGAGGTGCAGGTGCGGGCTCGGGCTCAATGACGGTCGCCTGGACCTTCTGAACCTCGGGTGTGGCCGGCTGCGGCTTAGGAGCAGGGGCGGGCTTTGCCTCAATGACGGACTCGGGCGCGGCCTCGGCGTTGCGGTAGGCACGCTCCAGCAGGGCTTCCTGCGAGTTGAAGGGTTTCTCACCCTCTGCGCGCTCCACGGGGACCCAGGTGCCGTCGCTCGTGAGGCTGCGGGCCTTCACGTTGTCGCGCAGCTGCATGCTCATGTACTCGTGCACCAGGGCGCGGCAGGTGGGGTCGAGCACGGGGAAGGCGATCTCCACGCGGTGCTCGGTGTTGCGTGTCATCATGTCGGCCGAGCTCAGATAGATCATGTCCGAGTCCACGCCAAAGGCGTAAACGCGCGCATGCTCCAAAAAGCGTCCGACGATAGAACGGACATGCACGTTCTCGGTCTTGCCAGGAACGCCCGGCTTGAGGCACGAGATGCCGCGGATGATCATGTCCACGCGGACTCCTGCGCACGATGCCTCGGCGATCTTGTCGATGACCTCGCGGTCGGTGAGCGAGTTGAGTTTAAAGAACACGCGGGCGGGCTCGCCGGCGAGGGCGCGCTGGATCTCGCGGTCAAGCCCGCGCATGATGAGCGGTTTCAGTCCGACGGGCGCCACACCCAGGAAGCGGTAATCGCCGCGCAGGTTGCCCAGCGACAGGTTGCGGAAGAACAGGTTGGCGTCCTCGCCGATGCCGGGGTGAGCGGTCATGAGCATAAAGTCGCTGTAGAGTTTGGCCGTCTTCTCGTTAAAGTTGCCGGTGCCCAGCAGCGTCAGGCGCGTTAGCGCCATGCCCTCGCGATAGGTGAGCTGGCAGATCTTGGAGTGGCACTTAAAGCCCTCGGAGCCGTAGATGACGGTGCAGCCGGCCTCTTCCAGGCGCTCGGCCCACTCGATGTTGTTCTGCTCGTCAAAGCGCGCGCGGAGCTCCATGAGCACCGTGACCTCTTTGCCGTTCTCGGCGGCATCGATCAGTGACTCGCACAGGCGGCTCTGCTTGGCCACGCGGTAGAGCGTGATGCGCAGTGAGATGCACTCGGGGTCGTAGGCGGCCTCGTGCACCAGATCCAGGAAGGGGTTCATGGCCTCATAGGGATAAAAGAGCAGCTTGTCGTGCTGAAGTACCTGCTCGCGGATGGAGCGGGTCATATCGATGGTGGGGTTGGGCTGCGGCTTAAACGGTGTAAAGAGCAGCTCGTTGCGCAGGTGCTCGGGAATCTTGCCCTCAATGCCAAAGACGTAGCCTAGGTCGAGCGGGATATCGCAGGTAAAGACAGAGCGGCGCGAAAGCTCGAGCGCCTTGCGGATGGTCTTGAGCGTCGCCTTCTCGAGCGACCCCGAGACCGCGAGCACCACCGGCTGCAGGCGCAAGCGTTTCTTGAGGATGCGCTTCATGTGCTGACGGTAATCCTCTTCCTCCTCGACGCCCTCGCCGTCCGGGTCGATGTCGGCGTTGCGGGTGACGCGGATGAGCGCGCGGTCGAGCGGCTTATAGGAGCCAAAGCAGCTGTCCAGGCAGGCGAGGATGACGTCCTCGAGCAAGATGTAGGAGTAGGTGCCGGTGGGCGAGGGGATCTCGACCACGCGGTTCATCGAGGTGGGAATCTCGATAAGGCCCAGCAGACTCTCCTCGTCGGTGACGCCGTCCAGGCCGCAGGCCAGGTAGAGTGCGCCGTTGCGCAGGTTGGGGAAGGGGTGGCGCGGGTCAATCACCAGCGGTGAGATGACCGGCGACACGTAGGCCTGGAAGTAACGGGTTACAAAGGTGCGCTCCTCGGGCGTAAGCGAATCGATGCGGGCGCGGTGAACGCCCAGGGTGTCGAGCTTGCCCTCGATGCTCTTAAAGATGGACTCCCATCGGGTAAGGAGCCCGGGCATTTCGGCCATGACAGCATCGACTTGTTCGGAGGCGGTCATATTGCTCTTGTTGTCGACAGGCTGTTTTTTGAGCTCTGCCAGATCGGACAGGCCGCCCACGCGCACCATGAGAAACTCATCGAGGTTAGACTCGAAAATCGACACGAACTTTAGCCGCTCGAACAGCGGAACGGTCTCGTCGAAGGCTTCGTCAAGCACACGGTTGTCAAAGCGCAGCCAGCTGAGCTCTCGGTTCTGCGTGTACGAGAGGTCGCGCGGCGGCTTACGCAGCTTTGCAGCGGCTTGCTTTTTTTCGATTTTGCTCGGCATATGCATCTGTCCGTTCAGTCCCCGTGGGGGACGGTTGCCTAACACTATTCACTATTGTCTCAATTTAGTCGACCTATGGCACGGACGTATCGCGTGAACGGTATCTTTACCTACTTCTTACGCTGACAAGCCATAGAGCTGACGCCCTTCGCGTTGTGAAAAACGGTCTATATCCTCACTCAACTGGTGAGTATGTGTGAATAAGAATGATAGGTAGCTGAATATCATCGAATACAGACAGAAACACGAACAAGCGTCATTTATATACATAAAACCGTTTTAGATATGCAATTCTTAATCGAAAGATTGGAGTTGTAATTGCGAATGATTTTTAGGAAAAAAGAGCATTTACCTTAGAAAAGCTACTTTAGAACGCCGAAGTGCATTATGGGGGAATCATATTCGATATACCGTTCATCGAACTTTGTTGACCGTTCGGGGGCGAGGTGGAATTGCGGTTGGAATTTGGATATAACTAGAGCTGTCAGCAAGCAGCATCCGTTACGGAAGGGTGCTGAGAGATTCGGCCGAAAGGCCCGAAAGAAAGGTAGGAGGCCATGACGAAAGGTCTGCACGTGCCTTCCGAGATCGGCAAGCTCAGGAAGGTCTGCCTGCACCGTCCCGGCGACGAGCTCCTCAACCTGCCGCCCGACGAGCTCGAGCGACTCCTGTTCGACGACGTCCCGTTCCTGGAGGTCGCGCAGCAGGAGCACGACACCTTCGCCCAGATCCTGAGGGACCAGGGCGTGGAGGTGCTCTACCTCGAGAACCTCGTCGCAGAGGTGTTCGACCAGGTCCCCGGCGCCCGCGCCGAGTTCACCGACCAGTACATCGCCGAGGCAGGCATCCGCGGCCAGCAGATGCCGCAGATCGTCCGCGAGAAGCTGGACTCCATCGAGGACAACCTCGAGTTCGTCAAGAAGACCATGGCCGGCATGACCAAGGCCGAGATCGACATGCCCCTCACGGCGTCCACGACCCTCGACTCCCTGGTCAACTCCGAGTCCGAGTCCGACCTGATCATCGACCCGATGCCCAACCTCTACTTCACCCGCGACCCGTTCGCGGTCGTCGGCGAGGGCGTCAACCTCAACCGCATGTACTCGGTCACCCGCAACCGCGAGACCCTGTACGGCAAGTACGTCTTCAAGTACCACCCCGACTACAAGGACGTCTCCCTGTACTTCCGCCGCGACTGCCAGTTCCACACCGAGGGCGGCGACGTGCTGAACATCAACGAGAAGACCCTCGCCGTCGGCATCTCCCAGCGCACCCAGGCCGCCGCGATCGACGTCATGGCGCAGAACATCTTCTGGAACTCCGACTCCAAGGTCGAGCGCATCCTGGCCTTCGACATCCCGGTCTCGCGCGCCTTCATGCACCTCGACACGGTCTTCACCCAGATCGACGTCGATAAGTTCACGATCCACCCCGCCATCATGGGCACCCTGCGCGTCTACGAGCTGACCGCCGGCAAGAACCCGGGCGACGTGAACATCCGCCTGATCGAGGACACCCTCGAGCACGTCCTGGAGGACGCCACCGGCGTCGACCAGGTCAAGCTGATCCCCTGCGGCGGCGGCGACCCGATCGCGGCCTCCCGCGAGCAGTGGAACGACGGCTCCAACACCCTGTGCGTCGAGCCCGGCAAGATCTGCGTCTACGCCCGCAACACCGTCACCAACGACGTGCTGTACAAGGAGGGCCTGGACCTTCTCGTCGTGCCCTCCGCCGAGCTCTCCCGCGGCCGCGGCGGCCCGCGCTGCATGAGCATGCCCTTCTGGCGCGAGGACCTCTAAGGTTTTCAAAGACCCGTACAGGTCTTACTACAAACATCTAGCTGCCATTAGATGTCTCCCATTGGGGCGGTGCGGATCTTTCGCACCGCCCCATTCATGTTTAATGACGCTAAATGAAGATCAGATAAGGTGGCCATGGATATCAAGCCAATCGGTGTTGAGGAATGGCTCAACGTTTGGGAGAAGAGTGCTACCTGGGATATCGCTCAGTCGACGATCTCGTCGCTGACCATGGGCGAGCTTCGCGCACTGGACGAGCAGGACGGCGCCACGTTCTACGAGCGCCTGGATCGCGAGAAGATGAACTACGGCTGGATCGAGGGATCGCCGGAATTTAAGGCCGAGGTCGCCAAGCTGTATCGTCGCGATGTCAATCCCGATCACATTCTGCAGACCAATGGCTGCACGGGCGCCAACCTCAACGCCATCATGGCCGTTGTGGAGCCCGGCGATCACGTGATTGCCGAGTGGCCTACCTATGCGCCGCTCTACGAGATTCCGCGTACGCTGGGTGCCGAGGTCGAGTATTGGGAGCTTCGCGAGGAGCTCGGTTGGAAGCCCGATATCGATGAGCTCAAGCGCTTGGTGCGCCCCAACACCAAGCTCATCTGCATCAATAACGCATCGAACCCCATCGGTACGGTGCTCGATGCCGATACGCTCGGCCAGATTGCGGAGATTGCGCGTTCGGTGGGTGCCTACGTGCTGTGCGACGAGGTGTATCTGCCGCTCGAGAACACCGAGTCCTTTATGTCGATGGCCGACGTGTACGAGAAGGCCATTGTCACCAACTCGGTGTCCAAGACCTATTCGACGCCTGCTGCCCGCGTGGGCTGGGTCGTGACCGATGAAGAGGTATCCAACCGCATCCGCACGTATCGCGACTACACCATGATCTGCGGTGGCGTGTTCAACGACGCCCTGGCGACCTACGTGCTCGAGCATAAGGACAAGATTCTCGAGCGCAACCGCAAGATCGTGTTTGGCAACCGTGATATCGCGCAGGCCTGGATCGATACACAGCATCGCGTGTCCTGGACGGCCCCGCAGGGCGTGTCCACCTCGTTTATCCAGCTGGATATCCCCGAGGACGACGAAGATTTCTGCAAGCGCCTGTTGGCCGAGAGGGGAGTGCTGCTGGTTCCCGGCAGCCGCTTTGAGCTTCCCTGCGGTGCACGCCTGGGCTACTGCGCGAGCGAGGACGTTCTTCGCGAGGGCCTGAGGCTTCTGGGTGAGGCGCTGGCCGAGTTCGATCGCTAGGATCACGACTTCCTTCGAAGTCCGTATTCAAATTGGCCGACGATAATCGATAACAGACCCGTTTCCCATGAGGGGGCGGGTCTGTTTTTTATACCGAGAAGTCAAGTTGTTACAAATGAGGCCGTACGGCAAGCTGATATCCGCTGGGCCTTATACTGAGCTTCCGGCGAACGGTACCCAGCGTCTGGTAAACGGTAGTCTGGTTGCTAAAAATGAATAGGACGAACTTTTTTCTGAATAAAAATCAAAATGGTTGAGAGGCAGCAAGAATTGCGAATTCTATTCATACCCTTGCGTGAAATATGCAAATTGAGGGTGGTTTAACAAAGATTAGTTCCAATGGGATTTCCGGTTAAAAAAGCATTTAAGCACGTAAATACACTTTATTAAGTCAAAGTGTGCCATGCGTGAAGTATATGTGTATGCCGTTCACCCCTCATAAAAAACCGTTCGGGGGCAAGGTGGAAGTATGGGCTGATTTTGGATATAAATATGTCGTCAGCAATAACGCCTCACACGGAGGGGCGCTAACGAATCGGCCCTGACAAGGGCCCGAAAGAAAGGTAGGAGGCCATGACGAAAGGTCTGCACGTGCCTTCCGAGATCGGCAAGCTCAGGAAGGTCTGCCTGCACCGTCCCGGCGACGAGCTCCTCAACCTGCCGCCCGACGAGCTCGAGCGACTCCTGTTCGACGACGTCCCGTTCCTGGAGGTCGCGCAGCAGGAGCACGACACCTTCGCCCAGATCCTGAGGGACCAGGGCGTGGAGGTGCTCTACCTCGAGAACCTCGTCGCAGAGGTGTTCGACCAGGTCCCCGGCGCCCGCGCCGAGTTCACCGACCAGTACATCGCCGAGGCAGGCATCCGCGGCCAGCAGATGCCGCAGATCGTCCGCGAGAAGCTGGACTCCATCGAGGACAACCTCGAGTTCGTCAAGAAGACCATGGCCGGCATGACCAAGGCCGAGATCGACATGCCCCTCACGGCGTCCACGACCCTCGACTCCCTGGTCAACTCCGAGTCCGAGTCCGACCTGATCATCGACCCGATGCCCAACCTCTACTTCACCCGCGACCCGTTCGCGGTCGTCGGCGAGGGCGTCAACCTCAACCGCATGTACTCGGTCACCCGCAACCGCGAGACCCTGTACGGCAAGTACGTCTTCAAGTACCACCCCGACTACAAGGACGTCTCCCTGTACTTCCGCCGCGACTGCCAGTTCCACACCGAGGGCGGCGACGTGCTGAACATCAACGAGAAGACCCTCGCCGTCGGCATCTCCCAGCGCACCCAGGCCGCCGCGATCGACGTCATGGCGCAGAACATCTTCTGGAACTCCGACTCCAAGGTCGAGCGCATCCTGGCCTTCGACATCCCGGTCTCGCGCGCCTTCATGCACCTCGACACGGTCTTCACCCAGATCGACGTCGATAAGTTCACGATCCACCCCGCCATCATGGGCACCCTGCGCGTCTACGAGCTGACCGCCGGCAAGAACCCGGGCGACGTGAACATCCGCCTGATCGAGGACACCCTCGAGCACGTCCTGGAGGACGCCACCGGCGTCGACCAGGTCAAGCTGATCCCCTGCGGCGGCGGCGACCCGATCGCGGCCTCCCGCGAGCAGTGGAACGACGGCTCCAACACCCTGTGCGTCGAGCCCGGCAAGATCTGCGTCTACGCCCGCAACACCGTCACCAACGACGTGCTGTACAAGGAGGGCCTGGACCTTCTCGTCGTGCCCTCCGCCGAGCTCTCCCGCGGCCGTGGCGGCCCGCGCTGCATGAGCATGCCCTTCTGGCGCGAGGACCTCTAAGTCTTTCCGTTTCCGGTGCGGTCTCCCTACAACCGCACCGGTTTCGCCCGTCAAACGGGCACCACTAGTATTTGCGTAATTCATTTCTTCGAAAGGATTCGAACCATGGGTGTTAACCTCTCCGGCCGTAGCTTCCTCAAGCTCCTCGACCTCACCACCGAGGAGATCGAGTACCTGCTCAAGCTCTCCAAGAACTTCAAGGACATGAAGCGCGCTGGCGTTCCGCACCGCTATCTCGAGGGCAAGAACATCGTCCTGCTCTTCCAGAAGACTTCCACCCGTACCCGCTGCGCCTTCGAGGTCGGCGGCATGGATTTGGGCATGGGCGTCACCTACCTCGATCCGGGTTCGTCGCAGATGGGCAAGAAGGAGTCCATCGAGGACACCGCCCGCGTTCTCGGCCGCATGTATGACGGCATCGAGTTCCGTGGCTTTGCCCAGGACGACGTCGAGGAGCTTGCCGCTAAGTCCGGCGTGCCCGTCTGGAACGGTCTGACCACCGAGTGGCACCCCACTCAGATGCTCGCCGACATCCTGACCGTCCAGGAGAACTTCAACTACGACATCAAGGGCAAGACCCTCGTCTTCATGGGCGACTGCAAGAACAACGTCGCTCGCTCCCTCATGGTCGTCTGCTCCAAGCTCGGCATGAACTTCGTGGCCTGCGGCCCCGAGGAGTGCATGCCCGCTGACGACGTCATCGAGGCCTGCAAGCCCATCGCTGAGGCCAACGGCTGCACCATCAAGCTGACCACCGACGTCAAGGACGGCGTCACCGGTGCCGACGTTATCTACACCGACGTGTGGGTCTCCATGGGCGAGCCTGACGAGGTCTGGGCCGAGCGCATCGCTCAGCTCACCCCGTATCGTGTCACCTCCGAGGTCATGGCTATGGCCAACCCGGGTGCCATCTTCCTGCACTGCCTGCCCAGCTTCCACGACACCAACACCACGATTGGCGCCGAGAAGTGCGAGCAGTTCGGCATCACCGAGCAGGAGGTCACCGACGAGGTCTTCGAGAGCCCCGCTTCCAAGGTCTTCGACGAGGCCGAGAACCGCATGCACACCATCAAGGCTGTCATGTACGCTACGCTCAAGTAAGAGCTTCTAGCATCTCGCTCGGGGTGCATTGCTGCGCACCCCGAGCGCTTTTGTCTGGTAAAAATCTCGCACTGAGCGACATGCACGGCACGGAAGAGCCGCTTCGGGCGAGATCAGTAAATGATTTATGAAGGGGGGATGAGAACTATGACTGAGACCGCTAAGAAAAAGCGCGGTATGCCTTCATCGTTCACCATTCTTCTTGCTCTGCTGGCAATCGTCGCGGTTGTTACCGTTATCGTCTCCGGTACGTCCGGTGGCGAGGTTACCGCTGCCCGCCTGAGCGATTTCTGCACCGCCCCGGTCAAGGGCTTCGCTGACGCTCTGCCCGTCTGCCTCTTCGTTATGATCCTCGGCGGCTTCCTCGGCATGATGACCGAGACCGGCGCCCTGGACAACGGCATTGCCGTTCTGGTGCAGAAGCTTAAGGGCAATGAGATCATGCTCATTCCCGTGCTGATGCTCATCTTCTCCCTCGGTGGTACCACCTATGGTATGTGCGAGGAGACCGTTCCCTTCTACGCCCTGCTTGCCGCTACCATGATGGCCGCTGGCTTCGACCCTATGGTCGGTGCTGCCACCGTCCTGCTCGGCGCTGGCTGCGGCTGCCTGGGCTCCACGGTTAACCCGTTCGCCGTCGGTGCTGCCGTCGACGCTCTGACCGGCGTTGGCATTGAGGTCAACCAGTCCATCATCATCGGTCTCGGTGCCGTCCTGTGGATTGTTACCACTGTTATGTCCATCCTCTTCGTCATGAGCTATGCCAAGAAGGTCAAGGCTGACAAGGGTTCCACCATTCTTTCGATGCAGGAGCTCAAGGACGCCGAAGAGGCTCACGGCAAGGCTGCTTCCGAGGTTAACAAGGAGGTCAAGCTCACCGGTCGTCAGAAGGGTGTTCTGATCGCCTTTGCCTTCACCTTCGTCGTCATGATCGTCGGCTTCATCCCGCTGGCCGATCTCAACGAGGGCGTCGCCAACTTCTTCGATGCTGGCGCCGTCTATGACGCCGACGGTAACGCCATCGTTCAGGGCTGGTCTGCCCTGATCACCGGCCTGCCCATTGGCCAGTGGTACTTCGATGAGGCTTCCACCTGGTTCTTCCTCATGGCTGTCCTGATCGGTATCATCGGTGGCCTGTCCGAGAAGCAGATCGTCAACACCTTCATCACCGGCGCTGCCGACATGATGTCCGTTGTCCTCGTCATCGCTCTCGCCCGTGGTATCTCCGTCCTCATGGCTAGCACCGGCCTCGACGTCTACGTCCTCGACGCTGCCGCCAATGCTCTGGCTGGCCTGTCCGGCGTGATCTTCGCTCCCATGAGCTTCCTGGTCTACTTCGGCCTGTCCTTCCTGATCCCCTCGACCTCCGGTATGGCTACTGTCTCCATGCCCATCATGGGACCGCTGGCTGTTAAGCTCGGCTTCTCGCCCGAGGTCATGGTCATGATCTTCTCCGCCGCCATCGGCGTCGTGAACCTGTTCACCCCGACCTCTGGTGCCATCATGGGCGGTCTCGCTCTGGCTAAGATCGAGTGGACGACCTGGCTCAAGTTTGCTCTCAAGCTCATCGTCGCTCTCTCCGTCGTCTGCGCCATCATTCTGACCGTCGCCTGCGTGATGCTCTAAGTACCCAACGGGTACCCCACGGAAACCTTGACGATCCTGCAAAGGATCACCTGGTCATCGTCTTTCCGGTGGGGTCAACCCACCGGTAGACTCCTACCTTTAGCCCCCTCCCGTTCCGTGCGCGGGAGGGGGCGACTTGCGTTCCGGCGTTTTACCAAACGCCGGAACCGGTCGACGCTGCGCGCCGCCCAGGACGACAATTTGTCATTCAAAAGGCAAGGCATGACCAAAAGGTCTATGCCTTGCCTTTTTCATGCCAACTTGTACGTCCTGGACGGCGCTCGCTGACTTATGCTCATCCTGCGGCGCTGCCTTTGTTGGTGTAAAGGTGTCAGATTGCTTTGCGCCATGCCCTCCTCTTTCACGTCACCTTGCTCGCTCTGGTGGGCTTTCGCTGACTTATGCTCAACCTGCGGCGCTGCCATTGTTGGTGCAGGGGGCTGCTTGCTCGCTCTGTTGCCCGTTCACTGTCCGTTCTCTGCCCGCGACGTTTCTGCTGTTGGTGCAAAGGGGTCAGGTTACTTTGCGCCAAAAGGGGAAGTTGCGGTGGAATAGTTCCCGTTTGGCCGTCTTGAGGGGTTAAACAGGAACTATTTCACCGCAACTTATCGATGGCGTGTTTGGTTGGTGCCTGTTGATGGTCTGGTTATCGGGGAGGGCGGGCTCCGTTATAATCGCCTAGAACATTAAATGGAAACGGGACGGGAGCCATACATGCGCCAGGGTTTCGACAACGCGAAGTATATCGAGCTGCAGGCTGCTCACATTAAGGAGCGCATCTCGCAGTTTGGTGGCAAGCTGTATTTGGAGTTTGGCGGCAAGCTGTTCGATGACTATCATGCCAGCCGCGTGCTGCCGAGCTTTGAGCCGGACAGCAAGTTTCGCATGCTCAAGAGCATCGCCGACGATGTCGAGGTTATCATCGCGATCAACGCGAACCACATCGAGAAAAACAAGGCTCGTGGTGACCTTGGCATTACCTATGACGAGGACGTTTTGCGCCTGGTTGACCTGTTCCGCGGCAACGGCTTTGCCGTCGCGGCTGTGGTTATCACCCAGTACGCCGGCCAGCCTGCTGCCGATGTATTCCGCAACCGCCTGAACGCGCTCGGTATTCCCGCCAAGCTGCACTATCCCATCGAGGGGTATCCGCACGATGTCGATCTGATCGTGTCCGACGATGGCTACGGCAAGAACGAGTTTGTCGAGACCACCCGACCGCTCGTTGTCGTGACGGCGCCCGGCCCTGGCTCGGGCAAGCTCGCCACTTGCCTGTCTCAGCTCTATCACGAGCACAAGCATGGCACGGCCGCCGGCTATGCCAAATTCGAGACCTTCCCGGTTTGGAATCTGCCCCTTACGCATCCGGTCAATATTGCCTACGAGGCCGCCACGGCAGACCTCGATGACGCCAACATCATCGACTCCTTCCACCTGGAGGCCTACAACAAGACCACGGTCAACTACAACCGCGACGTCGAGGCCTTCCCGGTAGTCCGTGCCCTGATGGAAAAGATCCTGGGCAAGAGCCCCTACCAGAGCCCTACGGACATGGGCGTCAATATGGTCGGTTTTGCCATCACCGATGACGATGCCTGCCGCGACGCTTCCAAGATGGAGATCGTCCGCCGCTACTTTACCGCGGTCGAAAATGTGCGCCGTACCGGCGTGGGCGATGAGCAAGTCGACCGTCTCAAGATTATTATGAAGAAAGCCGGCATCGATAAGAACTACTCACCGGCGCGCTCGGCGGCCCTCACCAGGGAGCAGCTGACGGGTGGTCCCGTGGGTGCCATGGTCATGCCCGATGGCTCCGTGGTGACCGGTAAGACCTCCACGCGCCTGGGCGCCGCAAGTTCGCTCATTATGAACGCCCTCAAGCATGTCTCGGGCGTCGACCTTGAGCTCGAGGTCATTAGCGATGAGGCGATCGAGCCCATCAGCAAGCTCAAGACGCATTTCCTGGGCAGCAAAAACCCGCGCCTCCACACCGACGAGACGCTTATGGCGCTGTCGATCACCTCGGCCACGAGTGAGACGGCCGCTCGCGTCCTTTCGGGCCTGGAGCAGCTGCGCGGTTGCGATGCCTTCTTTAGCGTGATTATCTCGCCGACGGACGAGACGGTACTGCGCAAGTTGGGCATCAACGTGTGCTGCGAGCCCAAGTTTGAGCGCCGCGGTTTCTTCCATCGCTAAGTTTGAAGCACCGCGGTAATTGCATTGCATTTTGGCCGTATCGGGTTAGCGCCCGGTACGGCTTTTTGATCAATAAAGCGTCTATTTCGGCGAAAAATAGCTGTTTACCTGCCTAGAAACAATTTGAGCGGTATACAATAACCGTAACTGTTTCATCCTTAGCGGGATGCCGCATGATGGATATTACCTGCCATCGTGAGGTGTGTCGGTCGCGCACGGCGCGTTAGATGCTCGTGCTCGGTTTGAGGAGGCTGCTATGGCGGGCAAGGGTCGTGCGAGTGTCAACGATATGAAGCGTGTCGAGGTGCTGGTGTTGATGGAGATCGACCAGCAAACCGAAGACAATGGCGGGCCGTATGGTTTCTCGCGCAAAACGCTTGCCGAGCGCGTGGGGGTTTCGCCGTATCGTGCCCGCGCCGCAATCGATCGCTTGGATTCCGAAGGTATGATTGATGTCGTCTCGCGTTATAGCGACGACGGCGGTCAGCTTGCAAATGGCATTTGCCTCACCGAACGTGGTGAGTGGTATCTTGAGGGCGTCCGTACCGGCATGCTCGTTCAAGAAATGCTTGAGGACGAGGTTGCTGATCGATAGCAGCATGTAACCCTTGCCATAGCGACGCCGCCTGGGAAACCGGGCGGCGTTTTGTTTCAAGATCGAGAAATGCAATCGCACGCGAGAAAAATTGCGGACGGTCCGCGGCGCGAGTATTACAATGAAGACCCGTAAGATGTGGATAAACAACTTCTACGGGAAGCGCAGGTAACTCAATATGACCAAGCATGTGTTCGTAACCGGTGGCGTGGTTTCGTCCCTGGGCAAGGGTATCACCGCGGCCTCGCTGGGCCGTCTGCTCAAGTCGCGTGGCTACAAAGTAACGATGCAGAAGGCCGACCCGTATCTGAACGTCGACCCCGGTACCATGAGCCCGTTCCAGCATGGTGAGGTCTTTGTAACCGAGGATGGTTACGAGTCCGACCTGGACCTGGGTCATTACGAGCGCTTTATTGATGAGAACCTGACCCGCGATTCCAACTTTACGACCGGTGCCATCTACAAAAGCCTAATCGCCCGCGAGCGTCGCGGCGACTTTTTGGGCGGTACCGTGCAGGTGATTCCTCACGTCACCAATGCCATTAAGGACAAGTTTCGCCGCATCGAGGAGCAGACCGGCTCCGATGTAGTCATCACCGAGCTGGGCGGCACGATCGGCGACATCGAGTCCCAACCGTTTGTCGAGGCCATCCGTCAGTACCGCAAGGAGGCCGGCTCCGAGAACGTCTGCTACATCCACGTGTCGCTCGTTCCCTATATTGCCGCCGCCCACGAGGTCAAGACCAAGCCCACGCAGCATTCCGTCAAGGAGCTCCGCAGCTTTGGCATCCAGCCCGATATCATCGTGCTGCGCTCCGACCACCATATCGATGACGCTATCCGCGGAAAGATCGCAAGCTTCTGCGACGTCGACACCGATTGCGTCTTTACCAATGAGGACTGCGCGAGCATCTACGACGTGCCGCAGCTGCTTGCCGAGCAGGACTTTGACCTGCGTATTTGCGAGCGCCTGGGCCTGGACCCGCGTGAGCGCGACATGAGCGAGTGGAATGAGTTCCTGCGTAAGCAGAACCATGCCAACCATCACGCCGATAAGGTTAAGATTGCCGTCGTGGGTAAGTACACGCAGCTGCCCGATGCGTACCTGTCGGTTATCGAGGCCCTGCACCATGCGGGCGTCTTCTACGATCGCCATGTGGACGTCCAGCTGGTCGACGGCGAGAGCCTCGACGAGCAGAATGTCTCCGAGGTTCTGGGCGACGCCTCGGGCATCCTGGTCCCCGGCGGCTTTGGCAAGCGCGCCCTGGAGGGCAAGATCCTCGCGGCCGAGTTTGCCCGTGAGCACAAGATTCCGTATCTGGGCATTTGCCTGGGTATGCAGGTCGCCGTGTGCGAGTTCGCCCGCAACGTCGTCGGCCTTGCCGGCGCCAGCTCCTCTGAGTTCGATCCGGACGGCCCGTTTAGCGTCATCGATCTGATGAGCTCGCAGGAGGACGTGACCGAGAAGGGCGGCACCATGCGCCTGGGCGCCTATCCGTGCAAGCTCGCCGCCGATACCCTTGCTCGCGAGGCATATGGCGAGGAACTCGTCTACGAGCGTCACCGTCACCGCTTTGAGTTCAACAACGCCTTCCGCGACCAGCTCGAGGATGCCGGCTTGGTTATCTCTGGCCTCTCGCCCGACGAGCGCCTGGTCGAGATGGTCGAGCTGCCGCGCGACGTGCATCCGTGGTATGTGGCAACCCAGGCTCACCCCGAGTTCAAGAGCCGTCCGACTAATCCGCAGCCGCTGTTCCGAGAGTTCGTGCGCGCTTCGATCGGCCAGCACGAGGGTGTCGACCGTCTGCAGGTGACGCCCATGAACCTCGCTACGGACTAAGGGTGCCGGCGAATAAGGAACATACCGAAGCTACTCCCTCGTCGCTCGCCGTGGCGGCGGGGGAGTATCTCGATTACCTCGCGGTCGAGCGGGGCTTGGCGCGCAACACGATTGTGGCCTATCGTCGTGACCTGACGACGTACTGCGCCTATCTGGAGCGGGCGGGTATTGTGTCTTTTGAAGAGGTGACCCGTCAGGTCGTGGAGGGCTTTGTCGCCGATCGCCGCGGCGGAGGCTATTCCGACGCCTCGGTGGAGCGCGCGCTTGCTGCCGTGAAGGGCCTGCATGCCTTTTTGGTGCGCGATGGGGCCGTGGCCCAAAACCCGACGGCGGCGTTGCGCCTGCCTAAAAAGGCTGAGCGTTTGCCGGAGTATCTATCGGTGGAGGATGTCTCGGCGCTGCTCGATCAAGACTTTCCCGAGGGCGAGATGGGACTGCGCGACCATGCCATCTTGGAAGTGCTCTACGGATGCGGTTTGCGTGTGAGTGAGCTGGTTGGGCTCGATGTGGGCGATATCCATATTGACGATGGCTTTGTACTCGTTCGCGGTAAGGGCTCAAAGGAACGCCTGTCCCCACTGGTGGGAAGCGCGGCGCGAGCTCTGACGCTCTATGTAACTGAGGGACGTTCTCGCTTGGCGGCCCATGCCCGCGGAACCGAGACCTCGGCGGTCTTTTTAAATAAGAACGGACGTCGCCTGTCGCGCCAGGCCGTGCATGCGATATGCGAGCGGTATGGGCGTCAGGTGGGGCTGGTGGGGCTCCATCCCCATACCTTGCGCCACTCCTTTGCCACCCACATGCTCGCGGGCGGTGCCGACCTGCGTGTGCTGCAGGAGATTTTGGGCCATGCCGATATTTCGACCACGCAGGTCTACACGCATGTCGACCGAACGCAACTGACCGAGGTCTATCTGGCGGCGCATCCGCTAGCACATCGCTAGCACCTCGCTGACCTGCATATTTATAAATACTAAAGGGGACGGGCCCCAGATTGCCGAGACGCACTTTTGCGCGCATGGGCAATCTGGGGCCCGTCCCATTTTTCGCTAGACACCGATGCGGCGGTGGGCCGTGTGTACCGTGGGTGGGGGAGTTTGGGGGCGATGTGAACGGCGTGTAAAGGGACGTAAAAATCGCCTCAAGGTCAACTTGAAGGTTGAGGTTCGCGGGTGTGGTTCTACAGGTGGCATCCCGCCTTTGCTGCAAACACAACATATTGTGTTTTCGAACATATGCTCGGGGGTGTTTTACAACATATTGGGGGTGGAATGGGGGGGGGGGGGGGGGGAAGTGGTGGGGAAAGGTGTTGAAAAATGGGGCGGTTCCCCATATTATTGATGACGTCGACAGGCGGGGTGGTTCCCCGCGTACGTGCCATCTGAGTAACCGAGGGGAGGGCGCACATGGGAATGACTGGTGCATACGAGCGCAATCTCGATGCAAAAGGTCGTCTGTCCCTGCCTGCACCCCTTCGCGAGGAGCTTGGAGAGCACGTTCGCGTGTTCAAAGCCCTGGATGTCGATGCTCTGTACGTGTTCTCTGCCGAGGCCTTCGATAAGTGGGTCGAAGGACTCTTCGCGGGTCGTGAGGGCCACGAGGGTTTTAACCCGCGTGACATTAACGACCAGAAGCTCATGAGGGCGATCAACAAGCGCACCACGTCGATGGATGTGGACAGCGCCGGTCGTATCGGTCTTTCCGAGTCTCTCCGCAAGCAGGCGAACCTCGACCGCGAGGTCACGGTTGTGGGCAACTACGACCACCTTGAGGTTTGGGATCGCGCCGCGGCCGATGAGGACGATGACGATGAGGCCCTGCTGGACCTCTTCTTCTCGTAAGGGCAAGGCACGGGTAACGGATGGAGCGTGGGATCTTGACACAAGAATATCGGCATGAACCTGTCATGCTCGGCGAAGTGCTTGAGTCGCTGCAGCTAAAGAGCGGCTCCGTTGTCTGCGATTGCACCCTTGGCGGTGCCGGCCATTCGGTAAAGATGGCCGCACAGGTGGGGGAGACGGGCCTTTTGCTCGGCGTCGATCAGGACGACATGGCCCTCGAGGCCGCTGGCGCCCGTCTGGACCGCGAGGTTCCCGGCGTTCCGCACCAGCTGCTGAAGGGCAACTTCGGCGACTTGGACGAGCTGCTTTGCTCGACCGAGGTGCCCGGGGTCGATGGCTTCCTGTTCGATTTGGGCGTTTCGTCACCGCAACTCGATATCCCTGGCAGGGGCTTTTCGTATAACGAGGACGCCCCATTGGACATGCGGATGGATCCGGGCAATAACACCTTAAACGCAGCTGAGGTCATCAACACCTATAACGAACACGACCTCGCCCGGATTCTACGCGTCTACGGCGAAGAGAAGTTCGCCTCGCAGATCGCGCGCGAGATCGTGCGCCGCCGCGAGCAAGAACCGATCGAAACCACCGGCCAATTTGTCGAGATCATCAAGGCGGGTATCCCGGCTGCCGCTCGTCGGCATGGTGGACACCCGGCCAAGAAAAGTTTCCAGGCCATTCGCATCGAGGTCAATCACGAGCTCGATGTGCTCGAACGAGGGCTTGATGCCGCCACCAGGTGGCTCAACCCGGGCGGACGTATCTGCGTCATTTCGTATCACTCGCTCGAGGACCGTATCGTAAAGAACCACTTTAAGGAGATGAGCCAGGGGTGCACGTGTCCGCCGGAGATTCCGGTGTGCGTGTGCGGCAACGTGCCGATACTCAAGGTCATCACCCGCAAACCCCTGGTTGCCCAGCCTGATGAGGTTGAGCGCAACCCTCGGGCGAGATCAGCCAAAATCCGCGTGGCGCAGCGTCTGTAGGCGCGACCGCGCGATATTGGACCTCCCGCTCGCACCATAAACGAAGCTTAAACACACTACCAACGCACTCGGGATGGGAGGCGGCATATCATGGGCTACAACACTTCAAACGCAGCACTCGCCTATGATATGAACGCCATGCCCGCCTATCGTGAGGCACCGCAGGCCTCCGTTGCTCCCCGCGAGCAGCGCACGCCGCGCTTTGATGTCTACACGGGCGCGGGCCGTCAGGCAAACCAGGCGGTAAGCCCGGTTTTCATGAGCGTTCTTAAAACGTTTTGCATCATTGCGGCCATCTTTATGACGATCGGTGTCGCCCGTGTGGCGCTCGCCGGCGTTACGGCCCAGGTGCTCAACAGCAATGCCGCGCTTACCAACACGCTCGAGAAGGCGACCGATGAGAGCTCTGACCTGGAGGTCATGCATTCGGTCTATGGTGCCGACACGCGCATTCGCGACCTTGCGGGCGCTTATGGCATGGTGGAGCCCAGCGAGAGCGTTACACTTGATTTTTCGCAGGATGCAGCCGCGGGCGCTAGCTCGACCGCGGCTGCTCAGTAGCAAGACGGTAGCTGAGTATGACAAATGACTATCGCCGCGGTTCCGACGGGGGTCGCGGTTCTGGACGTCCCTCATCGCGGGGACGTTCTGGTTATCAAGGAACGGGTCGGCCATCTTACAACGCGAGACCGTCCTATGGCAACGACCCCGCGTCGCGTCTCCGTGGCTCGAGTGGTCCTCAAATGCATAACACCAGACCGCGCAAGAGCTCGTCGACCGAATGGCTCACGGGCACGCCGCTGCCCCGTCGCAAAGCCGTCATGGGTTTCATCGGGTTTGGCTTGGGTTTGGGCGTCCTTCGCCTTGCCGACTATCAAATCGTGGAAGCCGATAAGTTACGCGACCGTGCCGATGCACGTCGCTTGCTTGCGCAGACGCTGTATGCCAAGCGCGGTACCATCTACGACCGTAACGGTAACGTGCTGGCGTCGTCGGTCGAATGTCGCAACATCGCTGTGAACCCCCAGCTTGTCGAGGATGTTGACAAGACGGTGTCGGCGCTGGTCAAGGCAACTGGAATCGATAAAAAGACCTGCCGCAAGCTCGTTGAGTCCGATGGAACCTGGGTGTATATCAAGCGCCAGGTGGACGAAGACGACGCTGCGGCGCTGGAGAAGAAGAACCTGCCCGGCGTGCTTTTTGAGCAGGCCATGAAGCGCGTATATCCATACGGCAATCTGGCATCGCAGGTGCTGGGTGTAGTGAATGTAGACAACGACGGCTTGACGGGTCTCGAAAAGCAATACAACAAGCTTCTGACCGGCACGAACGGTTCTCTCGTACGCGAGCGCGCGAGGGACGGCAGCTATATCGCGGGCGGTGCCTATAAAAAGGTGGCTGCGGTCGACGGCATTGATCTCGTGACGACGCTCGACGTCAATATCCAGCGTGCGGCCGAGGATGCCCTGGCAGAGGCTGTCGAGAAGACAAAGGCCAAGAACGGCTCGGCGCTGGTCACCGATCCTACGACTGGCGAGATCTTGGCAGCCTGCTCGTATCCGACCTACGACCAGACCAATTTGGAAAACGCCAAGACCGAGGATATGAACCTGCGCCTGGTCACCGACGCCTACGAGCCCGGCTCGGTCTTTAAGACGCTCGTGGCGGGCGCCGGCTTCGACTTGGGTGTCGTGCGGTCGAGTACGTCGTTTGAGGTGCCGGCGAGCATCAAGGTGGGCGACGATACCGTCACCGATGCCGACAAGCGCGACTACGCCATGACCATGGATGTGCGCGAGATGATGCGCCGTTCGTCCAACGTGGGATTTGTCCTGGTGGGGCGCAAGATCGGTGCCGACGACTTTGCCGCCTATGTGGACAAGTGGGGCATCGGTCACAGCTCTGGTGTCGATTTTCCGGGCGAGAGCCTGGGCATCGTCAAGGAGCGTGACCAGTATGACGGCGCCACGCTGGGCTCGATGAGCTTTGGACAGGCGCTGTCTGTCTCGCCGATTGAGATCGCACGTGCCGTGGGCGGCATCGCCAACGGCGGCGTGATGATGACCCCGCACTTCTATAAGTCCAGCAAAGGCGACGAGAAGGACTGGGGCGAAGGCGAGCGTGCGATTTCTGAGGATGCAGCATCCCAGGTGACATCGTGCATGCAGACGGTCGTGTCTGAAGGCACGGGCGTTGGCGGCGCAGTTGACGGCTATGACGTGGCGGGCAAGACCGGCACGGCCGAACGTGCCGACGAGAACGGCGGCTACCTCAAGGAGAACTACATGTCGTCCTTTATGGGCTTTGCACCGGCACAATCGCCCAAGGTGCTGTGCTATATCACGCTCGACGGAACGCCGAGCGGCTCAGATGCCGCTGCGGTGCCGTTCCAGTCCATTATGGCCAACGCGCTCGACGTGCTGGGTATCCCACACACGAAGTAGGGGGTTACAATCTTTGGGGCGTGGTTTGTTGTCCCATATGAGGGGTGTTCACATGCCCTGCACCACGCATGCGCGGCGCTGGGATACAATACGCCGATAGCATTATTTAGGTTTACAGGGGAGCTGCAATGATAGAGATCGCCGTCAACAACCTCGCGGCCGCAACAGGGGCCCGAACCGTGACGGGAGAAGTCGATCGGGTATGCCGCGGGTGCGTTATCGACTCGCGCCAGGTCGAGGAAGGGACGATTTTCGTCGCCTTTCCCGGTGAAAACGTCGACGGAAATGATTTTGCTTCCCGTGCCGTCCAGTCGGGTGCCGGCGCCGTCGTGATGACGCGTGAGCCCGAGGCCGAGCTGGTCTCGCTGGCGCAGGACAAGGGCTGTGCCATCTTGCTGACCGATGATCCCGAGGAGTTTCTGCTGCGTTTGGCGCACGCGTATCGCCTGGAGCTTGGCTGCCTGGTCGTTGGCATTACCGGTTCCATCGGCAAGACGACGACCAAGGACGTTCTCGCCGCTGTGCTCGCCAAGCGCTATCGTGTCTGGGCCACCAAGGGCAATTTCAATAACCTGATCGGCATGCCGCTCACGGTGCTTTCCGCTCCGGCCGATACCGAGGTCCTGGTGCTCGAGATGGGCATGAACCATTTCCACGAGATCGAGCGCCTGTCCCAGTCCGCCAATCCCAACCTTGCCATCGTGAGCAAGATCGGCACCTCTCATATCGGCATTTTGGGCAGCCGCGAGAACATCGCCCGCGCTAAGGCCGAGATTGTCCAGGGCATGTGCGCCGCCGGCGACTATTTGCCGCTGCTGGTTTTGGGCGGCGAGGACGATTTTACGCCGTTCATTCGCGATACGTTCGCCCGGCCTGCTGGTATCGACGTGATGCTGGCCGGTGTCTCTGACGATGATGAGGTCCGCGCCCGCGACGTTCGCGTTGATGACGAGGGCCGTCCGGTCTTTACGCTCGATTTTGGTCAGGGCGAGACAATCGATACCATGCTTGCCATCCCCGGCGTGCAGTCCGTTCCTAATGCCGTTAAGGCCGCCGCGGTTGCCTATCGCCTGGGCGTGACGCCCGAGCAGATCGATGCTGCCTTTAGGGGTCTTACGATCACCGGGCACCGCCAGGAGATCAAGCGCGCCAAGAGCGGTGCACGCATCATCGACGATTCCTATAACGCCAGCGCCGAATCGATGGCAGCCGGCCTCGATCTGCTGTGCTCGCTTTCATGCACGGGGTCTCGCATGGCGATCCTGGGCGAGATGGGCGAGATGGGCGATGAGGCTCCTCGCATGCATGAGCTCGTGGGCGCCTATGCCGCCGCCAAGAAGCTCGACATGCTGGCGTGCGTGGGTGGTGAGCTGGCCCAGCTTATGGCCGATGCCGCGCGCATGATGGGCATGGACGAGGACCGCATCCAGGTGTTCTCCGATTATCAGCAGGTGCTCGACCGCATGGGCGGCGCGCTTGAAAAACATGATGTTGTACTGGTCAAGGGTTCCCGCTTTGTTGAGCTCGACCGCTTTGTGGAAGGTGTGTGCTAGCCCATGTTCGGCAATCCCTCGTATCCAACGTATCAGGCTTTTTTGGGGCTTGGCATCGCCGCAGCCATTGCGCTGCTGCTCATGCCGTGGTGGATTAAGCTGCTCAAGGTCGAGGGTATCGGCCAGCAGGTTCGTGCCGACGGCCCCAAGCGTCATTTGGTTAAGCAGGGAACGCCCACCATGGGTGGTGTTGTCATCCTCGTCGCGATCTCGCTGACCTGCCTGCTGATGGGAAAGCTCACCACCGAGCTCGTGCTCGTGCTGCTCGCCACGCTGGCGACCGGTGTGCTGGGCCTGATCGACGACCTGACCTCCGTTACGCATGGGCGCTCGCTCGGTCTGACGCCTCATGCCAAGATGATCGGCCTAACCATTATCTGTGTCACCTTTACGGTGCTTGCCGTCAACTGGTGCGGCGTCGCCCCCGAGATTCGTTTTCCCGGTGGGTTGACGATTGACCTTGGCGTGCTTTCGACTGCCATCTGCGGCTATTCGTTCCCGTGGCTCTATATTGTCTTTTGCTGGCTGATGATTGCCGGTCTTTCTAATGCCGTGAACTTGACCGATGGCCTTGACGGTCTTGCTGGCGGCACCTCCATGATCGCCATGCTCGCCATGGCTGCCATGGCGTTTTTGCACGGAGACGTGAACCTGTCCATCTTCTGCACCGCGTGTGCCGGTGCCTGCCTGGGCTTTCTGTGGTTCAACTGCTATCCGGCGAGCATCTTTATGGGTGATACCGGCTCGCTTGCTCTGGGCGCCGCGTTTGCCTGTACGTCCATCATGACTAACACCGAGGTCGTCTCCCTCATCATCGGTGGCCTGTTTATCGTTGAGACCCTGTCGGTCATGATTCAGGTTGTCTACTTCCACTTTACGCACAAGCGCGTCTTCCTTATGGCGCCCATCCATCATCATTTCGAAAAGAAGGGTTGGGCCGAGACCAAGGTCGTCATCCGTTTTTGGATTATCGCTGCGGCATTTGGTGCCGTTGGCCTTGCTCTGTTCTTCCAGTTGGGATAGTGGTCTTTCATGCCTCTTGCTGATGTCTTTAGCCTGCTCGTTTTGGGTCAGGGCAAATCCGGTCTCGATGTCGCCCGCTGGGCGCTGGCACATCCAGAGCGCGTAAGCGCCGTTACCGTGTATGGCGGCGGCACCTCTGAGCCCAATGACGCCACGCGTGCGCTCGAGGCTGCTGGTGCGTCGTTTGTCTATGGGACCGAACAGGTCGAGGGCGCCTATGACGTATGCGTGACGTGCCCGGGCATCTCGGAGTTCTCGGGCTTCTTTAAGGCCGGGCGCGAGCATGCCGCCCAGATTATGGGTGAGCCCGAGTTTGCCTATCGCCTGTCGCCCGATAACTGGATTGCCATCACGGGCACCAACGGCAAGACGACCACCACGTCGCTGACCGATTATCTGCTCAAGGCTTCCGGTGAGGCCAGTGTAGCTGTCGGCAACATCGGTGAGCCGCCTATCAACGAGATTGACGGCCGAGCCCACAACGAGTGGTTTGTGGCTGAGCTCTCGAGCTATCAGATTGCTACGACCACCGAGCTCCACCCTCGCGTGGCGGTGCTGCTCAACATCACTCCCGACCACTTGGGCTGGCATAAGAGCCATAAGAACTATGCGCTTGCCAAGATCAAACTGTTTGACAATATGGTCGATGACGATCTGGTGGTCGTCGACGTCGAAGACGCCGGCATTCACGAGTTCGATGAGTACATCTACACGCCGGGTCGTCGCATCTGCAAGGTTGCCTTTGACGAGCCAGAGGGTGAGGATGTCGCCTTTGTGCGCGATGGCAAGATGATCGTGCGCCTGAAGGGCGTCGAGACCCCGCTCATCGCTACATCCGAGCTCAAGATCTCGGGCCATCATAATGTTATCAATGCCCTGTGCGCTGCCACGGCTGTCCTGGCCGTCGGTGCCAATCCCGAGGGCATTTGCCGCGGTCTGGCCTCGTTCCAGCCGCTCGAGCACCGCGTGGAGCCGTGCGGCGAGATTGACGGAGTGCGCTACGTCAACGATTCCAAGGCGACCAACACCGACGCGGTCGAGAAGGCGCTGACGGCATTTCCCGATGACAACGTGATCTTGCTGCTCGGCGGCCACGATAAGGGCACGCCGCTCACGGACTTCGCGCGCGTCGTTATGGATAACGTGCGCTCGGTCGTCTGCTTTGGCGATGCGCGCGAGCGCTTTACCGCCGCTATGGACGAGGCCGATGTCGATGGCGATGTGGATATCGCCCAAGCGGATGACCTACGCGATGCCGTGGACGTTGCCCGTTCGCTGTCGAGCCGTGGCGACGTGATCTTACTTTCTCCTGCCTGCTCTTCGTTCGATGAGTTCTCGGGCTATGAGGAGCGCGGCCGCGTGTTTAAGGACTACGTGGCTCAGCTTGCCGCTGCAGCGAAATCGCAAATGGAATAGGGGTTGCCGGTGAGAGAGGAGAGCCCCCGACAAGGTATGAGGAGGCCCGACTCGGACCGTGCTTCCTCGCGGCGCAGCACACCGCGTTCCGGTCGTGGCAGGCAGTCGTTTAGCGAACGCTATATTGCCGGCGTTCCCGCCCGCATCATGCGCCCCCGTCTGATATTTATGGCCTGCCTGTTTACTTTGGTGTGCTTTGGTCTGCTGATGGTGTACTCGGCGTCTTCGGTCGAGGCGCTGCACGAGAATGGCTCGGCGACGTTTTTCCTGGGTCGACAGGCCGCGTTTGCCGTGGTTGGTGTTCTGGCGCTGATTGCCATCGTGCGCGTTTTGCCGGACAGCTGGTTTGGGGAGGATGTGCTTAGGATCTTCCTTATCGGCATGATAGGGCTACTGTTTCTGGTGTTCTTGGTGGGCAGCGGCAGCCGTGGCGCCACGCGCTGGCTCAACATCGCCGGTATTCAGTTCCAGCCTTCCGAGTTTTTAAAGCCATTTGCCATTGCGTATTCGGCCATCATGCTTGATCGCTTCTTTTCGCCCGGTGGCAACATCAACGAATTCCTTCGCAAGATGGGCATCTACCTGGGTATTTCGCTCTTTCTGATCTTTATCCAGCCCGATTTCGGTACTGTCCTGATCATCCTGTTGACCCTCATGTGCATGGCGTTGTTTGCGGGTCTCGACCCGAGATTTATCATCGGCGTGCTAATCTTCGGCATTCTCGTGATCGTGATTGCACTTGTCGCAGAGCCGTACCGTATGGTGCGTATTCAGGTTGCCTTGAACCCTTGGGCTGACGAGTATGGTGACGGCTATCAGGCCACGCTTGCCATCATGGCCTTTGCCTCGGGCGGTCTGTTCGGCCGTGGCATCGGCAACTCAACCATGAAGTACTCGTATCTGCCCGAGGCGCACAATGACTACATCCTGGCCATCATTGGCGAGGAAGTCGGCTTTGTCGGAACCGTGCTGTTCTTCTTGGTGTTTGCGATGCTGATCTACTCGGCGTTTCGCATTGCCGAGCAGGCGACCGATCGTCGGGGCGCGCTTATGGCGTCTGGCTCCGCGGTCATTCTCGCGGTGCAGTTTTTGATTAACGCGCTGGGCATCCTCAACGTGTTTCCCATGACGGGCAAACCGTTGCCGTTTATTAGCTACGGCGGTTCGTCGATTATTGTGTCGCTTATGCTTGCCGGGTTGATCCTGCGCGTTTCGTACGAGAGCGCCCGCCGCGATGAGTATGACCGCCGCCGTGAGAGCTTTGCCGTTATGGACGAGAGCACCGCCGGCGTGGCCCATGTGCGCGGTGAACGACCTTCGCGTAGCGGCTTTACCGTTCTGGATGGTTCTGCATCCGAGCCGGCAGCTCGTCCACGCTCGCGAACGGCTCCGCAAGGTCGTCCGCAGCGCCCCAGCCCTCGCAACGCGGGCGGCGGATATAATCGAATCGATTTGAACTCGGACCCGTCGGCGCGTCTGCGCACCGACGACCAGGGACCGCGTGTACGAAGGGACTACCATGACCGATAAAATGACCGTTGCTATTGCAGCCGGCGGCACGGCAGGACACATCAACCCCGCGCTCGCCTTGGCCGAAGAGCTGCGTGACCGTGGCCACCACGTTGTGTTCGTGGGCCAGTCGCGCAAGCTCGAGGGTCGTTTGGTCCCCGAGGCTGGGTTTGATTTTGTGCCCATTACGGTCACGGGCTTCGACCGCTCCCGTCCTTGGACGGCGCTGACCTCGCTGTGGCGTGTCAATAAGGCCAAGCGTGCGCTCGCCAATCATTTCTCAAAGGTCGGCAAGCCCGATGCCGCCATCGGTTTTGGTGCCTATGTCGAGGTTCCGCTGCTTGGGTGGTGCAAGGGCGCAGGCGTTCCGTATCTGCTGCATGAGCAGAACTCTGTTCCGGGCCTGGCCAACAAGATGATGAACTCCCACGCCGCCCGCGTGTGCATCTCGGTGCCGGCAGCGCGTTCGGTCTTTGAGCGCGAAGGTGACCCTGACCACGTGCTCATGACCGGCAACCCCGTACGTCGCTCGGTGATCGAGGGCGATCGCGCTCGTGGCCGCAAGGCACTTGGCGTTCCCGAGGACGCTACGCTGCTGCTCGTCTTTGGCGGTTCACTTGGCGCCCAGCACCTCAACGAGCGCGTGACTTCGCTCAAAAACGAACTGCTTTCGCGCAAGAACCTCTATGTGTTGCATTCGACGGGTGCCGACGGCTTTGAGGAGACCGAGCACGCTTTGGCGCTGACGCCCGAGGAGGCGAAGCGTTACCGCGCCCAGCCTTACATCGACAACATGGGCGATATGCTGGCTGCTGCCGATTTGGTGCTCTCGCGTTCGGGTGCATCGAGCGTGGCCGAGATCGCTGCGCTCGCCGTGCCCTCGGTGCTCGTGCCGTATCCGCATGCGACGGCCGACCACCAAACCACCAATGCTCGTTATCTGGTCGACGCCGGGGCCGGCGTGCTCTGCGCCGATGCCGATATCGACGGTTCTGCCTTTGCCGATGAGCTGCTGCACCTGGTCGATGACGCGGCGGCGCGCGACGCCATGCGTCAGGCGGCGCGTGGTCTGGCTCAGGATAGAGCCGCCGCTCTTCTGGCGGATGCGGTAGAGGGTTTGCGTTAGTTAGACGGGATATCTTCGGTCGCCCTCGCGCTGATGCGGTAGGTGCGGTACAGTTAACGGGTTACAGGCAGTGTTTACGCAAGGAGTACACGAGCACATGGCTGATTCCCAGACTGCAACCTCCGCGCCCGAGTTTAAGAGCGCCCACTTTATCGGTATCGGTGGCGCCGGCATGAGCGGCATCGCCCTCGTTCTGCACGAGCGCGGTTATGCCGTTACCGGCTCCGACCTTAAGACGTCACGTTATATCCGCCAGCTTACCCGCGCTGGTGTGAAGGTGCATGTGGGCCATGAGGCCGCCACGATCGACGAGGTTAAGCCCGACGTGGTTGTTGTCTCCACCGCTATTCCGGAATCCAACCCTGAACTCGTGCGCGCTCGCGAGCTTGGTATTCCCGTGTGGCCCCGTGCCAAGATGCTCTCTGCTTTGGGCCACGGCTACACCACCGTCGCTGTTGCCGGCACGCATGGCAAGACCACCACGTCTTCGATGTGTGCCACCATGCTCGACCGCATGGGTCTGGATCCGAGCTTCCTGATCGGTGGCATCGTCGAGGGCTATGACACGAACGGCAAGAACGGCTCGGGCGACTACTTTGTCGCCGAGGCCGACGAGTCCGACAGCTCCTTCCTGTTCCTGAACCCCAACGTAGTCATTGTGACCAACGTCGAGGCCGACCACCTCGATCACTACTCGGGTATCGAGGAGATCGAGGCAACTTTCGCCAAATTCATGAGCCTGGTGGGCGAGGGCGGCACCGTCATCGTCTGCGGTGAGGACCCGCATCTGGTCGAGCTCGCCAAGTCGACGGGCCGTCACGTGCTTTCCTACGGCTTTGCCGAGAGCAACGACATCGTCTGCATGCACCCGGATGTCAAGGGCATCCAGAGTGACTTTATCGTTCGCTTTGAGGACGGCACTGAGCGCGCTGTGGAGATCAAGAGCAATCCCGGTCGCCACAACATGCTCAACGCCACGGCGGTGCTCACCGTCGCCCATGTCCTGGGCCTTGACATCGACGCCGCCGCCAAGGCGCTCTCGAGCTTTGAGGGCGTCCGCCGTCGCTTTACCCACGTGGGCGATATCGATGGCATCACCGTGGTCGATGATTACGGCCATCACCCCACCGAGATCAAGGCGACGCTTGCTGCCGCTTCGTCGCTGGGTTACAAGCACGTCGACGTCGTGTTCCAGCCGCACCGCTATTCGCGCCTGCAGGCCCTGTGCGACGACTTTGCCGATGCATTTGCCAATGCCGATAAACTGCTGCTGATTGATGTGTTCTCGGCTGGCGAGATGCCCATTCCGGGTGTCACCTCTAAGATGCTCGCCGATACCGTGCGCGCCAAGCATCCTGGCAAGGAGGTCGTGTACTGCTCCAGCCGTCTTGAGCTCAATCAGGAGCTCGAGCAGATGGTGGGCGAGGGCGACCTGCTGCTCACCATGGGTGCCGGCGACGTTACGACCGTCGGTCCCGAGTTCATTGAGTATCTGACTGCCAAGAAAGACGCTTAAGTCTAATGGGTCTGTTTAACGCCGTCATGGCGCTCTCGGGCATGATCGACACGGATGTGATCGAGGACGAGCGCCTTGCGCGTCATACGAGCTATCGTATCGGCGGCAAGGCCGACCTCTTTGTGACGTGCCATAGCTATCATGCCCTCCGCCGCGCCGTGGCGGTGCTCGATCGCGAGCAGGTGCCGTGGGTCATCATCGGCAAGGGCTCCAATCTGCTGGTTGCCGATGGCGGTTATCGCGGTGCCGTCATTTCGCTCGGACGTGAGTTCCAGCGCACGGTTGTTGCCGATGACGGTTGTACGCTGACGGTCGGTGCGGGCGTGATGTTTGCGCGCCTGGTCAACGATGCCCTGTCGCGTAGCCTCTCGGGCCTTGAGTTTGCCGTTGGCATTCCTGGTTCGGTCGGCGGTGCGATATCTATGAATGCCGGCACGCGGACCGAGTGGATTGGCTCGCTGGTTGAGGATGTCGTAACGTTTGACCCGGCATCCGGTATCAAGCATTATGCGGGGTCCGAGATCTCTTGGGGCTACCGCGAATGTAGCCTTCCCCGCAATGAGATCATCCTCGAGTGCGTGCTCAAGCTTAAACCGGCGCCCAAGGCCGACATTCGCGAGCGCATGGAGCGGTACCTTACAAGGCGCAAGCGTACGCAGCCCATGGGTCGCGCATCCTGCGGGTCTGTCTTTCGCAACCCGCCCGATGCGAGTGTGGGCAAGCTTGTCGAGGATTGTGGATTAAAGGGTTTTTCGATTGGCGGCGCGGAAGTTTCGCCCGTTCACGCTAATTTTATCGTTAATAACGGAACTGCCTCGGCCGATGACGTTGCCGCGGTTATCAGACATGTGCACGGAAAGGTGAGGGAGGCGTATGGCATCGAGCTCAGACCGGAAGTTAAATTCCTCGGCTTCTAGAGCATCGAAACCCACCTTCCGCCGCGCCGGAGGGCGTTCCGGCGCGCCTGCCAAACCTCAACGCAATACCGTCGCGCACTCTAAGTCTGTCGGGCATGCTCGACAGACCAGTCGTCCGGTCGTCGGCTCGCAGCTCGGTAATCGTCCGGCCGCAAAAAAGTCCTCGCGTCCCTCGGTGACGTCAAAGCCTGTTATGGGCGCCAAGCCTGCCCGTCCCATGGCAGCTCCCAAGCCCTCGACGGGAACTAAAGCGGCGCGTCCAGGTCTCACGCTGGGCGCATCGAAACCGCGCTCGCTGACATCGGTGCCGGCTACCGCCAAGAAGCCTTCGAGTAAAAAAGGTTTCAACCCGTTATCTTCACTTGGAGCGATGGCAAATAAAACATCAGACGCCGCTTCTGTCATTACAGGCAAAGGCAAAATCGTGGGCGGCGTTCTGGCCGTCTTGGCCGTGCTCGTCGTCGTTGCCATCGTGGTGATCAACTCTGGACTGTTTACTGCCACTGATATTCAGATTCAAGGCAGCGAGCATGTGACGAAGCACGATGCTATCCAGCTGATCGACTTGCCCGAGGGAACGTCGCTTTTTAACGTCGATCCCGACCAGATTACCGAGGATCTCAAGCAGAACCCGTGGGTTTCGGGCGTGGATGTCCAGCGCCAGTTTCCCCATACGCTTATCATCACGCCGACGGAGCGTAAAGTTATCGCCATTGCGTATATCAGCTCCGACGACCTTGCCTGGGCTATCGGAGACGATGACACCTGGATCGCCCCGCTGTCGACGTCGGTCGAAGTGGACGACCAGGGCAACGTCATCACGACAGGGCAGGGCTCAAATACCTTGACCGGAATCGATGCCGCGCTGGCGCTCGCCAAGCATTATGGCGCGGTGTTGTTGACTGATGTCTCGGCGGATGTCGCTCCGGTTTCCGGCCAGGCGGTGAACTCCAAAGCCGTTAAGGCCGGCCTGGATTATGTGCGTGGTTTTTCGAGCGAGTTCTTGGGACAAGTCAAGGATATTTCCACGCCTTCGGTCGAAGCCATCTCGGCAAACCTCAATAACGGCATTGAGGTGTCGCTGGGCGATTCGGACGATATCGCCAAGAAGGAACGCGTAGTCACCAAGTTGCTTTCGCAGGTAGAGGGCGTAACGTATATCAATGTGCGCTCTCCGGGCAACTACACATTTAGGAATGCTCCGACCTCGTAGCGCTGGTTGATGCTTTGTTGAGGGGCCATACCACGCCGTTTATCTGGTTTGTTTGGTTTTCACGGTCAATTATTTGACTGATACGTTCATAATGTGCAAACATAATACGGTTTACCTTTGCATTTACTTTCAACCTGAAGGTTAATGTGCGCAGGGGTCGACCCATGCTATGGCTATAACCTTTGTTCGGAGGACCGACATGCACGAGACAGAGATCAACAACTACCTTGCCGTCATTAAGGTGGTCGGCGTCGGCGGCGGCGGTACCAACGCGGTCAATCGAATGATCGAAGAGGGCATCCGCGGCGTCGAGTTTGTTGCCATCAACACCGATGCTCAGGCACTCGCGATCTCTGATGCCGATATCAAGGTGCACATCGGCACCGACCTTACCCGCGGCCTGGGCGCCGGCGCCAATCCCGAGGTTGGCCGCAAGGCTGCCGATGAGTCCCGCGACGACATCGCCGAGGCGCTCGCTGGCGCCGACATGGTGTTTATCACCTGCGGCGAGGGCGGCGGCACCGGTACCGGCGCCGCACCCATCGTTGCCGATATCGCGATGAACGAGGTCGGCGCACTGACCGTCGCCGTCGTGACCAAGCCCTTCACCTTCGAGGGCCGCAAGCGTAAGAAGAGCGCCGAGGAGGGCATCAAGACCCTCTCCGATTGCGTCGACACCATGATCGTCATTCCTAACGATAAGCTGCTCGACATCGCCGAGAAGAAGACCACCATGCTCGAGGCCTTCGCGATTGCCGATGGCGTCCTTTCCCAGGGCACCCAGGGCATCACCGACCTCATCACCGTCCCCGGTATCATCAACCTGGACTTCGCCGATGTTAAGACCATCATGAAGCAGGCCGGTACCGCCATGATGGGTATCGGTACCTCTTCTGGGGATACTCGTGCCGTCGACGCTGCCCAGCAGGCCATCTCCAGCCCGCTGCTCGAGAGCTCCATCGATGGTGCCACGCGCGTGCTGCTCTCCATCGCCGGTTCCAAGGACCTGGGCATCCAGGAGATCAGCGACGCCGCCGACGTTGTCGCCAACGCTGTCGACCCCGAGGCCAACATCATCTTCGGTACCGTTGTCGACGAGTCCCTGGGCGATCAGGTGCGTATCACCGTCATCGCTACGGGCTTCTCCGACTCCAACGTCAACCGTCAGGATGAGCTCTTTGCTGCTCAGCAGTCTCAGAGCAAGGCCGCTGCCTCCGCTGAGCCGCAGCGCACCGCTCCGGCTGCCAGCCCGGCTCAGGCCGCTCCGACCCGCAACGTCGGTGGTACCGAGCTGCCCAACTTTGGCAACGACCAGTTCGAGCTTCCCGACTTCCTGAAGCGCGGTAGCTTCTAGTTCGTTTTTCTCAACGACCTGCACGGGGTGTGTCCATTTGGATGCACCCCGTTTTGTTTCTCGTTTGTAAACGAAAGCCTCCAATCTCCTTACGTTCCCTTTACGTTTGGTCCCTACCGCTGCGGGTATCCTTTTAAGGAAGTATGACAGCCGTATAAACGCGGACTGCGCGGCGACGCCGCGGTACTTGTGTTATTAGGAGGCTTTAGTATGGCAGCACGTGCGGACAACGTTTCGCGTGTCGACCATGATGGAGTTACGTTGGTGGAGGGCGCGACATCCGATGTCCGCTTTGCCTTTACCGAGCGCACCGGTGGCGTTTCTGAAGATGCGTACTCCTCGCTCAACCTGGGCTCGCATGTAGGCGATGACCCCTTTGCTGTTCAAGAAAATCGTCGTCGAGTGCTCGAAGCTATGGGCGCCACTGAGTGCGAGCATAATCTGCTCGTGCCCAATCAGGTACATGGTGACCATATCGTTACGGTGACTTCGAGCGGCGCCGACGATCTTGAGGCTGTTCGCGAGCAGATTGCCGAGGGCTGCGATGCCATCGTCTGTACGGCCCATGACGTGCCCGTGCTGCTCTGCTTTGCCGACTGCGTTCCCGTGGTGCTGGTGGCCCCCGGCGGATTTGCCGTGGTGCACTCCGGTTGGAAGGGCACGATTGCACGTATTTCTGCCAAGGCGTGCCAGGCGCTTTGCGATGCTGCTGGCTGCGATGCGAGCGACGTTTCCGCCTATATCGGCCCCCATATCTTGGCTGACGAATATGAGGTATCCCGGGAACTCATGGATCGCTTTGCCGTCGAGTTCTCTTGCATCGATGCGAGCGCCTCTCGCATGCTCGATCTTTCCGCTGCCATTTGTGAGGCGCTGGTAGATGCCGGTGTGGACGCGGATAATATCGTGGATACCCAGCTTTCGACTGTGCGTCAGAACGACCGCTTTTATTCCTACCGTAACGAGGACGGCACCTGTGGGCGCCATGCTGCGATCGGCGTGATGCTATGAGAAAGATCGTATCGGTCCTGAGCGCCGCTGTGCTTACGCTTACGCTGTGCGCCTGTTCTTCGGGATCTTCTACCTCTTCCATTACCGTGGCCGGCTCCACGACCTGCCTTCCTATCGCCGAAATTGCGGCAGAGGGCTTTAAGGAGGAGACCGGCATCGACGTGCTCGTTTCCGGTTTGGGCTCTTCCGCTGGCATCGAAGCCGTCAGCGCCGGCACGGCCGATATCGCCAGCTCCTCCCGTGGACTCAATGCCGACGAACAGGATCTGGGCCTGACTCCCATCGTCATTGCCCACGACGGTATCGCGGTCATCGTGAACGAAGACAACCCCGTCGATAACCTCTCGACCGAGCAGCTCCGCGATATCTATGCCGGCAAGATCACCAACTGGAAAGAAGTCGGTGGCGAGGACCTGAGGATTCAGGTTATCAACCGAGATGAGGCGTCTGGCACGCGTGAAGCCTTCCGCACCATCGTGATGGACGGCACCCCGTTCGATCGCCGCTCCGCCGTTCTTTCGGGCACGGGCCAGGTGCGCGACGTGGTATCTCGTTCGCGCGGGGCTATCGGCTACATTTCGCTGGGCTTCGTCGATAGCCTCAACGCCAAGACCTCGGTCAAGGCCGTCTCGGTCAATCATGTTGAGGCGTCCGAGAAGACGGTCGCGAGTGGCGGCTATCCCATCTCGCGCGACCTTTACTTCTTTGTGAAGGGTGCGCCTTCGCAGCAGGCGCAGGATTACATCGACTACGTGACGTCCGAAAAGATGGACAAGCAGATTCGCGAGGCGGGCTTTATTCCCGTCACCAACGACGAGAAGGGGAGTGAGTAGCATGGAAGCACAGGAAAACTCCCAGACTGAGCAGAATGCTCAGGCGCCCAAGAAGCGCGAGCTGGCGCTCGTATCGCGCAGCACCTATATCAAGGAGAAGGCGCTGCAGTGGATTTTCTTTGCCTGCGCGTTCTTGGCGGTTGTTACCGTCATCCTGATTTTTGTCTTTACCACCTACTCGGCGCTGCCCGTCTTTACCGACATCGGTCTGGCGGACTTCTTTAGCTTTACGTGGGCGCCCTCTGAGGGCCACTACGGCATCGTGTCGCTGCTTGCCGGCTCGGGTCTGGTGACCGTCGGTGCGCTCGCCATGGGTGTGCCCCTAGGCGTGGGCACGGCCGTGTATCTGGTCGAGATCGCCAGCAAGCGCGTGCGCAAGCTCATCAGCCCTGCCGTTGACCTGTTGGCCGGCATCCCTTCTATCATCTATGGCTTCTTTGGCATGATCATCATCCGTCCGTTTATCGCGCAACTGACCGGTGGTCTTGGTTTTGGTGCGCTGACGGCGTGGTTCGTGCTTGCCATCATGATCGTCCCTACCATCACCACGCTCACCATCGATGCCCTCAATTCCATTCCCATGGGTATTCGCGAGGCATCGTATGCCATGGGTGCTACTAAATGGCAGACCATCTATAAGGTCGTGCTACCTGCCGCTAAGCTGGGTATCGTGGATGCCATCGTGCTGGGTATGGGCCGTGCCATCGGCGAGACCATGGCCGTGCTCATGGTCGTGGGTAACGCCCCGGTTATTCCCGACAGCATTGCGAGCCCCATCTCGACGCTCACGAGCCAGATCGCGCTCGACATGAGCTATTCCTCGGGTCTGCACCGCTCGGCGCTGTTCGGCATGGGCGTGGTCCTGTTTATCATCTCCGCCACGCTGGTGGGCATCGTCCGTCTGATTTCCAAGAAGAAGAGGGGGTAGGCTATGTCCGATTCCGTTGACACGACGGTCGATACGACCTCGTCGCGCGAGCGCATCAAGCGTGCCCTTTCCCATGGCAAGAAGGGCCGCATCAACAAGGACCTGTCCAACAAGATCATGCTTGGCGTGTTCCGTGCCGCGGCATACATCACCACGCTGGTGCTGGTCGCTATCATCGCCTACGTGGTCATCAACGGCCTGCCACACATCTCGCTCGACTTTATCTTCGGTTGGCCCCAGGGCGTCAACGCCGAGGGCGGTATTTGGCCCACGATCGTCTCGACCGTCTATGTGACGGCGCTCGCCATGCTTATCTGCACGCCGATCGCTGTGCTGGCAGCCGTCTATCTGGCCGAGTACGCCAAGCAGGGCAAGATCGTCGAGCTCATTCGCTACGCTGCTGACGCTTTGGCCTCGGTGCCCTCCATCGTTATGGGCCTGTTTGGCTACGCCTTGTTTGTCGAGGCCATGGGCCTGGGCCTTTCGATGGTCTCGGCCGCTCTGGCGCTCGCGCTCTTGATGCTTCCCATCGTCATGCGCACCACCGAAGAGGCCATTCGCGCCGTCCCGCGCTATATCCGTTGGGGCGCGTACGGCCTGGGCGCCACCAAGTGGCAGGTTGTCTCCAAGATTGTGCTTCCTTCTGCCTTTGGCCGTATTGCCACGGGCATTGTCCTTGCCATCGGCCGTGCCATTGGCGAGACCGCCGTGGTGCTCTACACCATGGGCCAGGCCATCAATCTACCTATCTCGCCGCTCGATTCCGGCCGCCCCATGACCGTTCACCTGTACCTGCTTGCCAACGACGGCATCAACATGAACGCAGCCTACGGCACCGCGCTCTTGCTGATGGTGATCATTCTGGCCTTCAACCTGTTTGCGCGCTTCCTGTCGCGCAAGCGTCGCTAGTTAAGGAGTCCCATGTCCGTTTATCAGTCCGCTCCCACGCTGGAGCAAGCGGCCATTACGGCCAAGGATTTCAACTTTTGGTACGGTGACTTTCATGCGCTGACGGGGCTCGACCTCAACATCGCTAAAAACGCCATCACCTCCTTCATTGGCCCTTCGGGCTGCGGTAAGTCGACGTTTTTGCGCTGCATCAACCGCATGAATGATCTTATCGAGGGTACGCGCGTCGAGGGCACCATGACGCTCGACGGCAACGATATCTATGCCGAGGGCGTCGACCCGGTCGACCTCCGTCGCCGCGTGGGCATGATTTTTCAGCAGCCCAACCCGTTTCCCAAATCCATCTACGAGAATGTCGCCTTTGGCCCTCGTCTGCAGGGCGTGACTAGCAAAAGCGACCTCGATGACATCGTGGAAGAATCGCTCAAGCGCGCCAACCTCTGGAAAGAGGTATCCAATCAGCTCAACAAGGATGGTTTGGCGCTCTCGGGCGGTCAGCAGCAGCGTCTGTGCATCGCGCGCGTGCTTGCGGTGCAACCCGATGTTCTCCTGATGGACGAGCCCTGCTCCGCCATCGACCCCACGTCCGTCTCTAAGGTCGAGGATCTGATGGCCGAGCTGGCGCCCGAGATGACGATCATCATCGTCACGCATTCAATGCAGCAGGCAGCTCGTATCAGCGACTACACCGCATTCTTCTTGCAGGAAGTTGCCGGCGAGCCCGCCACGCTCATCGAGTATGGTCAAACCGACGCGATCTTCACCAGCCCGGTGGACTCGCGGACAGAAGACTATATCACCGGCCGCTTTGGCTGATCGGTGCGACTAGTCCCAAGCCGATCGGACCTAGTCCGGTGCGTATTCACTGTGCGGGCGGCATGACCGCACCCAACTGATTGGAGTGAACCATGCGCAAACTGTTTTCCCGTCAGCTCGTCGAGGCCCGTCACGAGATGCTGAGCATCTATGAGGCCGTCGATCTAGCCCTCCACGATGCCGTGAAGGCCTATGTGACCGACGACCGCAAGCTCGCCACCAAGACCAAGAAGCGCACGCTTTCGATTGACGCACGCTGCGCCAACCTGGAGGCCGTCTGCTACAACCTGATCGCCACGCAGTCACCGGTCGCCTCCGACTTCCGCCTGCTTCAGACGATCATCTACGTCGACTTTAACCTGCAGCGCATGACCGATAAGGTCCGTCAGATCTGCCGTGCCACGCGTCATATGATCAAGGCCGACATCTCGCTGCCCAAGGAGCTTGTCGGCACGGTTGAGGCCGAGGCTGAGGCCGTCTACCAGGTGCTGGGCTCTTCGCTTTCTGCGCTCGTCACCAATGATATGTCCATCATCTGCAACCTGGCCGTCGAGGACGAGCCAGTGCACGCTGCCTACGAGAAGTTCTTCCGCACCTTTAACCGTATGGATGCGGGCGACTTTATGGACGACGACAGCAACTATGACGACCTGCGCCGCGCCATCATGGTTTCGCGCTACCTCGATCGCATCGCTTCGATTTCCATCGATGCCGCTTGCCGTCTGACCTTCCTGTTGACTGGTCAGCGTATGAACGCCGGCGATATCGCCCGCACTGATGAGGACGAGCTCGAGAGCATGCGCGTGCCTTCGGGCGAGGGTGTTATCATGAGGCCCGCCGTCGACGCGCGCTACGTTGCCAAGGTGCCCGCCAACGAGGTCAGCGAGGGTCTTCGCTACCTGCTCGATCATCTTGAGGACGAGGACGATGGCGAGGACGACGAGGAGTAAGTAGCCCCGTTCGTCGAAAGATTGTAAATACCTAAGTGAGCGCGGCCTTGCACATGCGGGACCGCGCTCTTGCGTTAGCATGGGACTACTTGTTTGGCTGTCAGCGGAGGCGATTAGCAATGGATAACTATTTGGACTTGATGCGCGCTCGCCGCGAGCAGATTCTGGAACGTTTTTATGCGGCGCTCGATCGCGCGGGCCGCCCCCACGACGCCGCGGGCCTCATTGCCGTGTCCAAGACCGTTGGTGTCGATGAGACCGTTGCCGCCATCCAAGCGGGGTATCGCCATTTTGCCGAGAACCGCCCGCAGGAGCTGGTTCGCAAGCTCACGGGTCTGGCGGAGCATCCGGAGCTGCCCGAGGTGCGCTTCGATATGATCGGCAACCTGCAGACCAATAAGATCAATGCGGTGCTGAGCTCAGCCGAGTTGATTCACTCGGTGGGTTCGCTGCATCTGGCACAGGCGATCTCGAGCCGTGCTGTCCGCAAGATTGAGGCAGGCGAGCTCGCCGGCCCCCAGCGTGTGCTCATCGAGGTCAATGTGAGTGGTGAGGAGTCGAAGGGAGGCTTTTCGCCCGATGAGATTCGCGCCGCCGCGGGTGAGCTTGCGGAACTTGAGGGAATTTGCGTACAGGGGCTTATGACTATGGCGCCCCGGGGGAATAAGGATGTGGCACGCCGCACCTTTGCGGGGCTTCGTGAGCTGAGGGATGAGCTGGAGGCGGCGCATCCCGATTTGAACCTGCCTGAGCTTTCCTGCGGCATGAGCGAGGACTTTGAGCCTGCCCTTGAGGAGGGCTCTACGCTCGTTCGCCTGGGCAGGGTAGTATTTAGCCCGGAGTTTGCAGTAAAATAAGGCTCTGAAGTGCGCACTGATTATCGGGGCGCCTGCACTAAACCGCGAGAGGACACAACCATGGGCTTCCTTGACGAGATTAAAAATAAGATGCACCTGGGCGGCCAGCAGGGTTACGACCAGGGTTATGGCCAGGACGACGACTACGGCTACGATGACGGCTATGACGATAGTTATCAGGGCAACGGCTACAGCGGTGCTTCGGGCGAGGGCTTCTACACCCAAGACGAGCCGAGCAACGGCCTGCTTGGTCAGACGCGCCGCGGTGAAGCTGAGTCGGTTGCCGTGTATACGCGCTCCGGTCAGCTGGTCGGCGATGACTCCCGCCATGCCACGACGTATAACCCGCCTTCGCGCTCGCAGGACGGCGTTGCGAGCGGTTATCGTCCTGGTGCCTATGACACGCCGTCGAGCTACGCCGAGAACACCCGCGCCCGTGCCGCCGCTGCACCCGCGCCTGCGCCGAGCGATGCCTCGGCCTATGCGAGCAATATCATCAACGCCACGCCGCAGCTGCCGGCCTATGTCCTGCGCCCCGAGAGCTATGACGACGTGGAGACCGTGGTGCGCCGCGTTCGCACCAAGCAGCCTGTCGCACTGATTTTTGTGGGCGTACGCACCGAAGTTGCCAAGCGCGTCTTGGACTTCTCTTACGGCTTTGCCTGCGGTCTGGGCGCCACGGTCAAGGAGGTAGGCGACCGCGTGTTCATGGTGCTGCCCGCCGGTTGCGAGGTCAAAGATTCCGATCTCAAGAAGCTTCGTGCCGACGGCTACCTTAAGTAAAGACAAGACGAGGAGATTCCCATCAACATCTACACTGTCGTCCAGCTGGTCAACACGCTGTTCAACTTCTATTCCACGCTCATTGTCGTCTACTGCTTTATGACGTGGATTCCCATGAAGCAGGGTGGTTTACTTCAGGATATTGCTGCGGTGCTCGATAGCGTGTGCGGTCCGTGGCTCAACCTGTTCCGTCGTTTCATTCCGCCGATGGGCGGTATCGATTTTTCGCCGGTCGTTGCGATTATTGCGTTGCAGTTGGTGCAGAGGCTGGTTCTGCAGCTTCTTATAGGTATACTCGTATAGAACTGACTTTGTAACTTACGTCGGGCGTGTAGCGCCGAGGCGATGAAAAAGGAGACTTGTTATGGCTATTACCCCTGCAGACATCCAGGCTCAGACTTTCTCTGAGGCCAAGCGTGGCTACGATCCTGCCGAGGTCGACGTCTTCTTGGAGACGCTGTCCTCCGAGGTTGACGCTATGCTCGCTAAGATCGTCGACCTTAAGGGTCGTCTGACTGCTACCGAGCAGCAGCTTGCCGATGCACAGGCTCAGCTTGCCCAGGCTCAGGATGCCACCGCCCAGGCCGTTCCCGCCGCCCCCGTGGCTGCTCCCGCCCCTGACTTCTCCGCTCAGGAGCGCCAGATTTCCGCTGCCCTGATCGCTGCCCAGCAGACCGCTGAGACCATCGTCAACGATGCCAACGAGAACGCTGAGCGTATCCGCAACGAGGCTGACGCCAAAGCCCGCGAGGTTATCCGCCAGGCTCTGACCGAAAAGCAGGCCGAGCTCGAGGAAATCGACCGTCTGAAGGCTTCCCGCGAGGAGTTCAAGGCCGAGTACCTCAAGCTCATCCAGCATTTTATGGACGATGCCCAGAACTCCTTCCCGGCCGACCTCATGGCCTCCACGCCGGTCGGTTCTGCCGCTTCTCCTGCGGTGACTGTTCCCGCCGAGCCGCTGCCCGTCGCTGACCCGGTTGTCCCCGTGGCCGATCCCTTTGCCCCGATCGACAACTTTGCTGCCGACGACCTGGACTAGCATCAGAGCTACAATCTAGTGTCCTTAAGAGGAGCTCGCACCTGCGGGCTCCTTTTTTGTGGCTGTATACGGGTTGGGAAACAAAACGCCGAGCTCTGCATGCGATAGGACAGAACTCGGCGAAGGGCGCGTGGTAAAAGGTAGATTTTAAGGTATGTCTAAAAACTACTTGAGGAGGAAGTTGGAGAGGGGAATAGTGCGGGCCTCGCGATGCTCGGGATCGGCGATGTGGTCGGCGGGATAGCCACAGACGAGCATGTGATAGGGATAGACGCCCTTGGGCAGATTGAACTGCTCCTGTGCCACCTCAGGCTTAAAATGGCATACCCAGCACGTTCCCAGGCCCTGCTCGGTGGCCTCCATCATCATCTGGTCGCACACGATGGACGTATCGATTTCACTGGAATTCATCTGGTCATACGGGCGTACCCAAGCATCATCGGTAACGCTGCAAATAAGGAAGACAAGCGGAGCTCCAAAGATAGACCCATCACGAGCAAACCGAGGCTGACAAGCAGCAGCCTTCTCCAACAGCTCAGGCGTATCCAGCACCATCACACGGGCTGGATGATTATTACAAGCAGAAGGAGCAATACGCCCAGCCTCAACAATGGCATCCACCACAGCTTGCTCAACAGAACGATTCTCAAACTCGCGACAAGAATACCGAGACCGAGCCAGATCAAAATAAGACATACAAGCCCTCCAACAATTAAAAATCAAACAAACCCAAAGTAACCCAAACAGTACCCAAAGCAGCAATCAGCCAAACGCTCATCAAGGGCCAAAGTGTCCGAACGGATACCAAAGGTCCCTTCAGCCAAACCCTCATTGCGCTAAACCTATCAGCCAAAGTTCCCAATGGTGGTACGTAAGGGAGCGGGCCCGACCACTAATACCTTTTGAACGACTCTGCTTGCAGCCGGAGTGAAAAAGGTATTAGTGGTCGGGCCCGCGACCGGTGGGATACGTACCCCCAATTAACTGTTCTTCATGACAATCGAATCCACGACATCGGCCACATTCTCGCAGCAGTCGGCGCAGTACTCCAGGAAGGCGTACACGTCACGCCAAGCGATGACCTCGAGCGGGTCCTTGCCGTTAACGTGCAGGTTACGCATGGCGTTGATATAGAGCTCGTCGGCCTCGGACTCGATGGTGTTGATCTGGATGACGAGCTCGCGCAGCGTCTTGGACTTGCGGTAGTTAGGCAGCTCGACCATCAGGTCCTTCATGGCGCGGCAGGCGTCGGTCACCTTGTGGGCGATGACGATGGCGTCGGGATGGATGCTCTGGATGTTGGTGAAGTAGACGCGCTGCACGACGCCCTCGATACGGTCGAGCACGGTGTCGAGCGAGCAGCTCATCAGATCCAGGTCCTCGCGCTCAAGCGGGGTGATAAAGGCCGTGAGCAGGGCGTCCTCAAGCTCATGGTGCTTCTTGTCGGCCGCATGCTCGATCGCGTGCATCTTGTCGAGCATATCGTGAATCTTCGCGGGATCGAAGTTCTCGAAAATCTTGGTAAGCAGCTCGGCGGCCTGGACGGCAAGGTCGGCGCAGGCGACGTAGTTGTCAAAGTAGAACGAATCGGGTTTCTTTGCCATGAGTGGGTCCTTTCGAGGCGAAGACGGGTGGGCGAAGTTTTGCGGTCCGGATGGACGCTCGTTTTGACTAGATGAACATCATGAACAGCTTGGCCATGACAAAGCTGATGAGTCCGCAGGCGGGGAAGGTGAAGAACCAGGTGAACATCATGTCCTTGACGACGCCGAAGTTGATGGCCGAAAGGCGCTTGACGGCGCCGACGCCCATGATGGCGCAGGTCTTGATGTGCGTGGAGGACACGGGGATGCCGGTAAGGGTGGCAAGCAGCAGGTTCGCGGCGCCCGCCAGGTCGGCGGAGAAGCCCTGGTACTTTTCGAGCTTGACCATGCTCTGGCCAACGGACTTGATGATGCGCTCGCCGCCCACGCTGGTGCCGATGCCCATGGTGGCCGAGCATAGCAGCATAATCCAGATGGGGATGCCGGCATCGCCGACGCTCGTCTGGCCGCTGGCAAAGGCCACGCCTAAAAAGAGCACGCCGATGAACTTCTGTCCATCCTGCGCGCCGTGCATAAAGCTCATGGCCGCAGCGCTCGCGATCTGAGCGTATTTAAAGAAGACATTGGCACGTCGCCTGTTGGCGGCGGCGAAAAGAATCGAGACGAGCTTGCACAGGACCCAGCCCATGACAAAGCCCAGGCCGATGGAGAGCGCCAGGCCGTAGATGACCTTCATCCACTCGTGGACGTTGACGCTGCTCGCACCGCCGAGGGCGATAGCGGCACCGGTCAGGCCGGCGATAAGGCTGTGGCTTTGCGAGGTGGGGATGCCAAAACGCGACGCTGTGGCGCCGTAGACGACGATGGAGAACAGCGCCGCGCACAGGCAGGCGAGCGCCATGGTACTGTTTCCGCCAAAGTCGACAATATGGGAGATGGTGTTGGCGACGCTCGCGTTAAAGTGCGTCATGATGAGCACGCCGAGGAAGTTGAATGCGGCACTCATGAGAATGGCGGCGCGGGCGGGCATGCAACGCGTAGTGACGCAGGTCGCGATGGCGTTGGGTGCGTCGGTCCATCCATTGACGAAGATGGCGCCGAGCGCGAGGATCACGGTGACGGCAAGGACTGGGTTCGACACAAGTTGGCCGAGGAAGGTTGAGAACGTTACGTCCATATATGGGCTTTCTCGAAGTTTGCAGGCACGTTACAGAAACATGATAAATCGTATCACCTCCTGCGGGTTTCTTTACCGAGTTCTGATGGGAGCAGTGAATTTTTTGGCACTAAAATTGAATATTATCCCTGTTGACCGCGGGTGTTCTTTTTGCTAACACGCCATGCGGACACATGCGCGCGCCCCAACACCCCAAAACCACAGTCTGTTCGCTTTACAATATGCAAACATGCGTTCGATAATAGGAGACATGGAATATCGACAGACAGATGGCAAAACTCGGCGCGTGCACAAGCAGTATGTGGACGTCGTGGCTCGCATCCTCGCGGGCGGACAGGTCGTGCCGGTCACCGTCTGCTGGGTCGACGGTCGTTGCTTTACGATTGACGAGATTGTCTCGTCCACCGGTTTTGGCCTGACGGTTCACGGCATTCGTACGGCGACTTATAAGGTTCGTTTTGGCGGACATGCGACCGAGTTGTATCTGGAGGACCAGACGCGCGAGCGGGCGGACGGCTCGCAGGCACACGTGATGCGTTGGTGGGTTTGGGCGTTTGATCGTACGCTCGAGGGCGAGCGCCGCAGGTAAGAACGCGTGGCGTTCGGGTACAATGGCAGGAAACTTGTCAGCTACGGCGCCGTCGCGGTGCTTTTTGAAAGGACGAAATTATGAACGATATCCAGGGCTATCAGAATGGCCCCATCGAGACCGGCGCAAGCCGTGCCAAGGAGATGTCGCCGCGCGCGTACAACCTTGTCATGTCTGCTCTCATCTTTTTGGGCTTTTGCGCCATGGGCGCCGGTGCTTACTTTACGAGCACCATGTCGTTTGCGCGCATGATGATGAGCGGCGCCGCTTTGCCGCTGGTCTTTGGCTCATTTATTTTGACCATCGTCGGCATGGTCATGATGTCGGCTGCTGCCAGCAAACAGTCCGTGGGCCTGTCACTCGTGGGCTACGTGGTCTTTGCGAGCACCTTTGGCCTGACGGCGTCGTTTGGTCTTGCCAACTACGACCTGCCTACCATTAACACCGCCTTTATCGCCACGGCCGCCATCACCTTTGTCTTTGGTGCGCTGGGCGTGACCTTCCCCAAGTTCTTCCAGCGTGTGTATGGCATTGGTTTTGGCATCCTGTTTGCCACGATTCTGGTCGAGATCGTGCTGATGTTCATGGGCGTTTCGCAGTCCATCACCGACCTGATCGTGATCGTGGTGTTCGCCGGCTTCATCGGTTACGACACCTATGTTGCCACGACGGTGCCGCCCACGCTGCCCAACGCCGTGCTCATGGCATCCAACCTGTTCGTGGACATCATCAACGTGTTCTTGCGCATTCTGAACATCCTCGGCCGTCGCGATTAAAGCGCGGCATTGCGATGCTTCCTGCCGGACACGGTAAAACGATGCGAAAGGCGGTCCTTCGGGGCCGTCTTTTTGTGCGCGGCGGGGTATCATGGATGAGAAAAGCCGATAGCGGCAGCGACAGGAAAGGTGACCACTTATGGCAGACGTCGACAACAGGAACCGTAACCACAGGTCCAACCGAGCGGGTCAGCCCAATCCCAAGCGCGAGGCCCGTGCCAAGGCCGCCGAGCGCCATGTGATGACTGTGTCCGAGGCCTGCGCCAAGGATATCGAGCGTTCGCTTGCCGGTGTTCGCGAGTTTGACGGCATGCCCACCGGCTTTGTCGCGGCGATGAAGGCCAAGGTTCAGACTGCTGTGGCCCCCGAAGAGCAGGTCGCCGAGGACGTCGAGAACGCGGAGACTGCCGAGGTCGAGGCAGCGCCCGAGACCGAGGCGGCGCCCGAGCCCGTCGAGGAGCCTGCCGAGGAAATCGCCGAAGTTGAGTCCGCGCCTGCTGAGGAGCCCGCTCCGGTCCTGCCCGAGGTCACTGTGCTTGATGCCTCCGCCACGCAGGCAATCCTCGATAACGGTCGCGGCTATGCGCAGTTCTGCGACATGGCCGTGCTCGCCTTTGCCTCGTTTACCAATCCGGGCGGTGGATATATTCAGGGTTATCTGGGCCAGGAGGCCACGTTGTGCGCCGATTCGTATCTGTACAACGTCCTCGATAAGCAGCGTAAATGGTACGGCGAGAACCGTCGCCGCAACATCAACTGTGAGCTGTACCGCAACCGTGCGCTGGTGGTGCCCGCGGTGCGCTTCGAGCGCAAGCATGTGCACGCCTATGCCGACGTGATCGTCGCCGCTGCACCCAACGCCAAGCGTGCTCGCCAGGAGTACCGCGTGAGCGACGATGCCTTGCTTGACGCCCTGCGCGACCGCATTCGCTTTGTGCTTGCTATCTGCGATGAGCTTGGCCGCGAGAAGCTCGTAGTGGGTGCTTGGGGCTGCGAGAACAACGGCTTTGACGCAGAGGCCGTGGCCGAGCTCTTCCGCAAGGAGCTCGCATCGGGCGACTTCAAGGTCAAGCAGGTCTTCTTTGCCGTGCCCTCTACGCGCTGGGACGAGGACTTCGCCAAATTCGAGCACGTGCTGGCAAACTTCCCCGAGCGAAACGAGGAGTCCTATGCTCAGGTTGCCGCCCGCGCCGCAGCCGCCCGTGCCGCCGAGCAGGCTCAGGCCGCTGCCGAGGATGACGAGGATGACGACGACTGGCGCAAGTACCTGTAAACGGTGCTCGTGATGCGATATACCGAGCCGACGGGAGAGGCTGCTCCTGTCGGCTTTTTATTGAGTGGGGAGCTTACGATGAAAAACGTTCTGTGCTTTGGTGACAGCAACACCTATGGTTACGATCCGGCGGGCATGCGCGACGGTACCGCGGTGCGCTATGCGCAGGATGTGCGCTGGTGTGGCGTGGTCCAACGTGACTTAGGCGAGGGCTGGCATGTAATTGAAGAAGGCCTCAACGGCCGCACGACGGTACGCGACGACATGTGCCATCTGGACACTAACCTCAACGGCATTCGCGCGCTTCCGATGCTGCTCGAGGCTCATAAGCCGCTGGACGCCATTGTGATCATGCTGGGCACCAACGACTGTAAGACGGTCTTTAACGTGACAGCTTCCGATATCGCCCGTGGCGCCATGGCGCTGATTCGCGCCGTCCGCGCGTTTCCGTGGACCGACGCCGCGCCTTGCCCGCGCATCCTGCTGATGGCTCCTATCAAGATCAAGCCGCAGATCGCCGATGTATATATGACCGATTTTGACGAGCGTTCCGTCGAGGCATCTGAACATTTTGGCGAGTACTATGCGCACGTGGCCGAGCAGTTTGGCTGCGACTTTTTGAATGCCGCCGAGTTTGCCGAGCCGGGCGATATTGACTATCTGCATATGATGCCCGAAAGCCACGAGAGCTTGGGACATGCCGTGGCAGCCAAGCTCCAAGAGATGCTCGGTGAGTAGCGCGACCCCAAGCCACCGCAAAGGGGACAGGCACCTTTGTGGTGGTTTTGCCCGGGTAAACGAACGGATTGGCTGCCATATGGGCATGGACGAGCTCATCGACCTCTTTGCCGAGGGCGATGAGCTCGTCTCCAATACCGCTTTTGAGGATTTGGATCTTGCCTGCGACGTGGCGAACGGCGCGACCTTCGATGGCGTCGTGTTCCGATCATGCGAGTTCGATAGCGTTGACTGGAGCGGCTCGACGTTTCGCGACGTGGTGTTTCGCGGTTGCCGCTTTATCCGCTGCAACATGGAAGGTTGCTGGCTCAACCGCTGCGACTTCGTTGACTGCTCGGCGCCGGGGCTCAACTTGCTCAGGGCGCGTCTGTCGAGCGTGTCGTTTACATCGTGCGATTTGAGCTATGCGAACCTTTCGGAGGGAAGCATTGGCCCCATGGCTGCGCGTGACACGCGTTTGACCGAGGCCGCACTCCAGGGGGCAAAGCTGGGGCAATTGCGCTTGGACGGCTGCGACCTGACGCGAATCGATGTGTTCAAGACGCCGCTTTCCGGCGTGGATGTATCGTGTTGTACGTTCGCGGCTCCTGTCGTCTCGGGCGACTACCATGAGCTGCGTGGCCTGACGGTTAATGCCGAGCAGGCGTTGGCACTCTCGGGTCTGCTCGGCATCCAGCTCGCCGACGAATAGGCGCCCCGGTCCTTTGCTCGACCGCTATCTAAAATCAAACCGTCGCAACATCCGATGATTTTTCGCGTTTGCACGATTTTCATCGAATGTTGCGACGGTTTTTGGTGCAAGGTAGCCTGTCTTTTTTTGGCAGGTTACTGGCTATTTAGTACTGCCACATGTGGTTGACAGGGCCGGAGCCTTTGCCCATGTTCAGGCCGGCGGCCAGAGCGCCTGTCAGGTATGCCTTGCCCGCATTGACGGCATCGGCAAGATCCATGCCCTGGGCCAGCGCGCAGGCGATGGCGGACGAAAGCGTGCAGCCGGTGCCGTGTGTGTTGTCGGTCTCGATGCGCTTGTGGCGGAACCACGTGGTGAGCGGATCGCCCAGATGGTTGCCCTCGTCATCGAGTGGCGCGGGTTCGGCCAATACATCGTTGGCCTCGTTGACAAGATGCCCACCCTTAACGAGGGATGCGCAACCAAAGCGGCGGGTGAGGAGCATGGCAGCATTTTGCTGTGTGCGCTCGGAGTCGACCTCGTAGTCAAGCAGGGCCATGGCCTCGGGAATATTGGGCGTGATGACGGTTGCTAGTGGGAACAGGCGGCGGGTGAGCGCCTCGGCGGCATCTTCGGCAATCAGCCGTGCGCCCGAGGTGGCTACCATGACGGGGTCGACGACCACGTTTGTCGCGTTCCAGGCGCTCAGGCGGTCGGCGATAACCTCGATAATCTCGGCAGAGGAAACCATGCCGATCTTGACGGCGCTGGGGCGGATATCGTCAAATACGGCGTCGATCTGCGCAGCGACGATATCAGGGGAGATATTCTGCACGGCGGTGACACCGAGCGTGTTTTGTGCGGTGATGGCGGTGATGGCCGTCTCGGCATACAGGCGGTGCGCCGTGATGGTCTTGATGTCGGCCTGAATGCCGGCGCCACCGCTGGAATCGGATCCTGCGATGGATAGAACGGCAGGTACCTTACTGCGATCCATGTTTGCTCCCTTGTTCGGTCGGAATCAAATGGGTCTTTAAGCCAGCATTATAAAGATGCCCGGGCCGACTCTATGTCGAACCCGGGCGGGCGATGCAATCTTTACGCAAATGTAAGCAAATGTTCACACGTCAACAATTGACGAACACCATGTTACCGATTGTGGCTCCGGTGACGAGTTAGTCCTCCATGCCGAGATCGATCGTCGTACCCTCGAACACCTTGTTGACGGTGCGGACGGCGCACATCTTGCCACACATGGTGCAAGTGCCCTTGGTGGCGGCGGGGGACTCCTCGTAGCGCTTCTTGCCGGTGACCGGGTCGAGCGCGCACTTCCACATGGAGTCCCAGTCGAGCTTGCGGCGTGCCTGGCCCATCTTGTCGTCCATGTCGCGGGCGTGGGGTACCTTCTTGGCGATGTCGGCGGCGTGTGCGGCGATCTTGGTGGCCATGAGGCCATCGAGCACGTCCTGGGCGTTGGGCAGGCACAGGTGCTCGGCCGGCGTCACGTAGCACAGGAAGTCGGCACCGGAGCTGGCGGAGATGGCGCCGCCGATGGCAGCGGTGATGTGGTCGTAACCCACGCCGATATCGGTCACCAGCGGCCCGAGCACATAGAACGGGGCATTGTGGCACAGGCGCTTCTGCAGTTTCATGTTGGCGGCGATCTCGTCGAGCGCCATGTGACCCGGACCCTCGACCATGACCTGGACGCCGGCAGCCCAAGCGCGCTTGCACAGCTTGCCCAGCTCGATCATCTCAGCGGTCTCGGTGGCGTCGTTGGAGTCGTAGAGGCAGCCCGGGCGGCAGGAGTCGCCGAGCGAAATCGTCACGTCGTACTCGTGGCAGATCTCGAGCAGCTCGTCAAAGTACTCGTAGAAGGGGTTTTCGTTGCCGGTGACCTCCATCCAGCCAAACAGCAGCGAGCCGCCGCGGCTCACGATGTTCATCAAGCGGCCGGTCTCCTTAAAGGTCTTGGTGACCGACTTGTTGATGCCGCAGTGGATGGTCATAAAGTCCACGCCGTCCTCGGCGTGCGCGCGCACGACCTCGAACAGGTCATCCTTGGTAAGCTTGACCAGCGGCTTTTCCATGTAGCCGATGGCGTCGTACATGGGGACGGTGCCCACCATGAGCGGCGTCTCGTCGATGAGCTGCTGGCGGAACTGGCGCGTCTTGCCCGAGTTGGAAAGGTCCATGATGGCGTCGGCGCCAAAGTCCTCGGCGATCTTGACCTTCTTCCATTCCTCGGCGGCATCGGCTTTATCGCCCGAGATGCCCAGGTTGACGTTGACCTTAGTAGACAGGCCCTCGCCGACACCAAAGGCGCGCATGCCCTTTTTGATGTGCACGATGTTGGCGGGAATGGCGATGCGGCCGTCGGCCACGCGCTCGCGGATGTACTCGGGCTCGCGATGTTCGCGCTCGGCGACCTCTTTCATCTGCGGCGTGATCTGCCCGGCGCGGGCGAAGTCGATTTGCGTGACGAGCTTGGGCCCGGTCTGTGTGCTCATTGGCACGGCTCCCTTCGTTGGCATTACCCATATCAGGTTTGCGGGTCAGGGCGGGCGCGCCCAGTCTCAGCCTGCCGTCTTGTCCTGCAAGCTCCCCGTTTATGTGGTGGGCTCAAGTATAGCTCGAATGGGTACGATTGACGCGATGAGCATGCCCGCGGGGAGGCGAAGATGGAAGACAAGCATTTATATCGAGAGACGCAGTGGGATGTATCGGCCGAGGAGAGCCATGCCCATCATGGGCTGGTCGCAATTGGCTTTGCGGTTCTTGCCGTGATGCTAATTGCCTGCTGCATCTGGACGTTTGGCGGGCGTGGGGGAGCTACCTGGACGTTTGAGGCCGACGATAGCCTGCCGATCATGACGGTGAAAGTTGCCGGCGGCAATACCGTTGCCGCTCCGGGCGACTATTGGTATCCGCGCGACGAGTTTGTGCAACTGCAGCTGAGCGGCGGGTCTATTCCGGGCGAACAAATCGAACGCGTGACGTTTGATGCGACGATCAAAACGCTGACGGTAAAGCTCAAAGATCAAGGCGACGTCCCCACGACCATGGATATCGCCCTGACGGAGTGGCGTCTGGAGCCTCCGTCGGGTGTTGCGGTGTCCGAGGTAGAGCACGTAAAGATTACGTACCAAGATGGCTCGACGAGCGAGATTGCCAAAGCCGACGGCTTGGCGGAGTAACGGGGGGGGGTTGGAAACGGCGGGCCTATTGTGCCTGCGCGTTCATGAAAACCAGAGTGTTTTCGTCTGAAAGCTCGGGGATGTGACGATAGCCGATGTTGAATGCGGTAAGCCCGCTTGCATCCTCGAGCTTGCTTTCAGCCATCCACCGCACCATGGAGCCGCGCGCCTTTTTGCTGGCGGTCGACCGTTGGATGGGCTTCCCGTTGCGGATACCCTCGCCAAAGAGGCATGTGACGGCCGTAGCGTCGCCCGCGAGATGGGGCAGAGCGGCTTTGGCATACTCTACGCTGGCGAGGTTGACGATCGTAGTGTTTGAGCCCGCCGGGGCGATAGCCCGCGCGAGCTTGTCGCTCCAAAACGCGTAGAGATCTCGGGCATCGTCAACGGCGAGCTTCGCGCCCATCTCCAGCCGATACGGTTCAACGGCATGAAAGGGGCGTACGCACCCGTAGAGGCCGGAGAGAATCCACAGATGGTCTTGCAGCCATGCGAGCTGCGCGGAATCCATCACCTCTGGTGCCATGCTCTGGTACTGAATGCCGTGATAGGACATGATGGCAGGGGAGATGCGGCACGCGATACCGGAATCGGCAAGATCGTCGTTTCCCAAGATGGGCTCGAACTCATGCAAAATGTCGAGACAAGGGGCCAGCAGCTTGTCGCTGACGTTCCATAGAGCTTGTAGGCCGCTGTCGCCTTCGGTTCGTTCGATGTCCAAGAGCGCATGGTGCAGCTGGGCGGTCTCGCGCGCAAAGGGCGGAATCCCCTGAACTTCAAAAGCATCTTGTGCCGCGCGCATTTGCTTGGCGGGTGAAACGATGACCTGGAGCATGAACTCTCCTCTGCCAAAAAAGAAGTTGCGGTGGAATACAGTCTGTTTTGGCCGTTTATGGGCCAGTTTAGTCCGTATTTCACCGCAACTGATGAAGGGTTGGTTAGGCGCGCTCGATGAAGGCCTTGTAGCCGCGATAGGCCTCGTAGATATCGGCCTTGTTGGCGACCTCCCACAGGGCGTGCATGGACAGGACGGCAACGCCGGAGTCGATGACGTTCATGCCGTACTCGGCCATGATGTATGCGATGGTGCCGCCGCCGCCCGCGTTGACGCGACCGAGCTCGCAGGTCTGGAAGTCCACGCCGGCCTCGTCCATGATGTCGCGGATGAGGGCCACATACTCGGCGTCGGCGTCGTTAGAGCCGCCCTTGCCGCGGCTGCCCGTGTACTTGTTAAAGCACAGGCCGCGACCCATAAAGGCTGCGTTCTTGGTTTCGAACTTGCCGGCGTAGCCCGGGTCGAAGCCGGCGGACACGTCGGAGGAGAGCATGCGGCTGCGGGCGAGCGCGCGGCGCAGGGCCAGCGGGCTATCCTCGCCGGCGAGCGTCATGATCTCGGCGACGGTGTTCTCGAAGAAGCGGCTCGTCATGCCGGTGGCACCCACGGAACCGATCTCCTCCTTGTCGACGATGAGTGTGATGCTCGTGCGCTCCACGTTGGCGACGTTGATCTGGGCGAGCATGGACGGATAGGCGCAGACACGGTCGTCGTGGCCATAGCCCAGAATCATGGAGCGGTCGAGGCCCATGTCACGGGCGGGGCCGGCGGGCACGACCTCGATCTCGGCGGAGAGGAAGTCCTCCTCCTCGACGTCGTACTGCTCCTTGAGGATATCCAGGAACATCTGCTTGACGGGCTCCTTGGGAGCGTCCTTGTCGTCCTCGTCAAACTTGACGGGGCGGCCGCCCACGATCACGTCGAGGATCTCGGCGTCGACGGCGTCCTTGGCGGGCTTGGCCATCTGCTCGCTCGAGAGGTGGATCAGCAGGTCGGAGATGGTAAAGACCGGGTCGTCGGCCTTGTCACCGATGTTGATGTCGACGGTGGTGCCGTCCTTTTTGCAGATGACGCCCACGAGTGCGAGCGGGGAAGCGACCCAGTGGTAGCTCTTGACGCCGCCATAGTAGTGCGTGTCGAGATAAGCCATGTCGCCGGCCTCGAAGGCGGGGTTCTGCTTGAGGTCCAGGCGCGGCGAGTCCACGTGGGCGCCCAGGATGTTAAAGCCCTGCTCGAGCGGGGCGGTGCCCAGGTTGACGAGCATGAGGTCCTTGCCGTGGTTGGCGGCGTACACCTTGTCGCCGGCCTTGAGCGCGCGGCCCTCGGCGATCACGGTCTCCAGATTGACGTAGCCCGCCTCCTCGGCCATCTTGATACCGGCCTTGACGCACAGGCGCTCGGTCTTGTTCTCACTCAAAAACTGCTTATAGCCGCGGCAAAGCTCCTCGAGCTCCTCGATCTGCTGTGGCGTGTACTTTTTCCATGCGCTGGGACGCTCCATGACGCAGGCTCCTTTCGGATCGATCGTGCTGGTTGATGTACCGTGAGCCATCGTATCACGCGCGGGCCCGCGGCGGCAGGGAAGCCTGATGTGCGGTGGCCGCGGGGCGGGGAGCGTGTAAACTGGTGTGAGCAAACCGTGCCCAGCCCAAAGCGAGGTATTCAATATGTCTGAAAAGCGCCGTACCTTTGCCGTCATCGACGGCAACTCGCTCATGCATCGCGCCTTCCACGCCGTGCCGCCGACCATGAACGCGCCGGACGGTCGCCCCACCAACGCGATCTTTGGTTTTCTGAACATGTTCCTCAAGATGATCGATGCCTTTAATCCCGACGGCGTTGTCGTGGCGTTTGACAAGGGCAAGCCGCGCGTGCGTATGGAGATGCTGCCGCAGTACAAGGCGCAGCGCCCGCCCATGGACCCCGACCTGCACGCGCAGTTCCCCATGATCAAGGAGCTGCTCGCCGCGCTCAACGTGCCCATTTTGCAGTCCGAGGGCTGGGAAGGCGACGATATCCTGGGAACCATGGCGCGCCTGGGCGAGGAGGCCGGCTGCGACATGCTGCTGGTGACCGGCGACCGCGACATGTATCAGCTCGTGACCGAGCACGTCAACGTGGTCTCGACTCGCAAGGGCCTGTCCGACGTGGCGATCATGACGCCCGAGAGCGTGGACGACCTGTATCACGGCATCACGCCGGCGCTCGTGCCCGATTTTTACGGTCTGAAGGGCGATACGTCGGACAACATTCCCGGCGTACCGGGCATCGGCCCCAAAAAGGCGAGTGCGCTCATCGCGCAGTACGGCAGCCTTGACGAGGTCATCGCGCATGCTGACGAGGTCAAGGGCAAGATGGGAGAAAACCTGCGCGCACACATCGACGACGCGCTGCTGAGCCGTAAGGTGGCGACCATCCGCACCGATGCACCCGTTGAGCTCGATTTTGAGGCGACGTCCTTCCCGGCGTTTTCCGCCGATGAGGTTTCCGCGGCGCTGGGCACGCTTGGTATCACCGCCATGCAGAACCGTTTCTTGGCGCTGATCGGCGGCGAGGGCGGGGCAGCTGCCAGCACGTTTGAGATTCCCGCCGTTTTGCGCGCAGCCGCCGGCGATGCTGGCGCGCTTGGTGCCGTTGCGGCTGAGGTCTCCCGCGTGATTGATGCCGGCGAGTGGGTCGCCGCCGTGGTGGACGATGACAAGGAAGAGGGCGCGCTCTTTGGGCTGACGCGCACGCTGTGGTTGGCGACGTCCAAGGGCCTGTTTGCGCTCGAGGAGGGCGACAGTGGTGCGGCGGCTGAGGTTGAGGGCTTCAACTTCGCCCACGGCGTGATTGCCGGCGTGCTCGCGCGTCTGTTTATGGAAGGCCGTGTGGCGAGCCCGGATATGAAGGCGCTTCTGCATGAGCTTTCGCCCATCGATTCTTCTGAGCTCGAGCTCATGGATCCGCTGGCAGTCGATTCCACGCGCATCTTCGATACCGTTGTTGCCGCCTACCTGTTGGATTCCGACCGCTCCGAGTTTGACGAGGTGTATCTGGCCGATACGTATCTGCAGATGGCGCTGCCTGCGGCGCGCGGCGCAGAGGGTGCTGGCGAGGACGCTCCTGCGCCCGCCGCTCGCACGGCGGCCTTGACGCTGGCGCTGGTTGCACCGCTGCGTGACCGCATGGCCCGCGAGAACGCCGCCAACGTGTTCGATGGGATCGAGATGCCGCTCGTGCCGGTGCTTGCCAAGATGGAGCGCGCGGGCATGCTCGTGGACCCCGACCGCCTGCACAGTCTGTCCGAGGGCCTGGCGACCCAGATTGCCGATGTCGAGCGCAGCATTCGCGACCTGGCCGGCGACGAGACCTTTAACATCGGCAGCCCCATGCAACTCTCGCACGTGCTGTTTGATGTTATGGGACTTCCGACCAAGGGCCTCAAAAAGACCAAGCGCGGCTACTATTCGACCAACGCCAAGGTGCTGAGCGACCTTGCCCGCGACCACGAGATCGTGCGCCTGATTTTGGACTGGCGTGAGAAGTCCAAGATTAAGTCGACCTATCTGGACACGCTGGGCCCGCTGCGCCGTGGTGACGGGCGTGTGCACACCACGTACAACCAGACCATCACCGCGACGGGGCGTTTGTCTTCGAGCGACCCCAATCTGCAAAACATTCCGACGCGCTCGGAGCTGGGGCGTACCGTCAAGACGGCGTTCTCGGCGGGCGAGGGCAGCGTCTTTTTGGCGGTGGACTACTCGCAGATCGAGCTGCGCCTGCTCGCGCATCTTTCGGGTGACGAGCACCTGGTGCGCGCCTTCAACGAGGGCGAGGACTTCCATGCCGAGACGGCCGCGCGCGTATTTGGCGTGCCGGTGTCCGAGGTGACACCCGACCTGCGTAGCCGCGCCAAGGCCGTGAACTTTGGCATCGTGTACGGTCAGCAGGCCTATGGTCTGTCGCAGTCGCTGCACATCTCGATGGCCGAGGCGCGCGATATGATCGATCGCTACTACGAGGCCTACCCGGGCGTGCGCACGTTCCTCGACAATGTGGTGGCGCGAGCCAAGCAGACGGGCTATGCCGAGACCATGTATGGCCGCAGACGCCATATTCCCGAGCTCAAGGCCAAAAACCCACAGCTCCGCGGCTTTGGTGAGCGCACGGCCATGAACCACCCCATGCAGGGCACCGCCGCCGACATCATCAAGATCGCCATGGCCCGCGTAAGCCGTCGCTTGGAAGAAGAAGGCTTTGCCGCCCACATGATCCTGCAGGTACACGACGAACTGGACTTTGAGTGCCCCGTCGACGAAGTCGAGCGCCTCACCGCCATGGTCCGCGACGTCATGGAACACGTAGTAGACCTCCGCGTCCCCCTAATCGCCGAAGCTTCGACTGGAGTGACCTGGGCAGACGCCAAGTAAGGGCACGACCACAATTCCAAAGTAATACAAAACCAGAAGGACGCCCCTCATCAACAAGGAGCGTCCTTCGTTCAATAAAAATCAGTCAAAGTATCTAGGCGCCAAGATGCCATCCAGGCGGCAAGCAAGTCGACGTAGCCATGCCCGGGGCCGACCGTTTGATTTTTGTAGATTCTGCACGAGCCGAAGAGCACTTAATGTGCTCTTCGAGCGAGCCCAGGACCTGACCGAACAAAAATCAAACGGCCGGGCCCGGGCATGGCGTCGAGTTTAACGAGCCGCCAGGATGGCGTCGATGAGCGTCAGTACGCCCCCGTCGTTGTTGCTCGGAATGCGCCACTTGGCGTGCGCATTCATATGCTCCTCGGCATTGTCCACGATAAAGCTGTGACCGACGCGCTCAAGCATGGGGATGTCGTTGTAGGTATCGCCCACGGCGGCGGCATCGGCGATATCGATGCCGAGCTGCTCGCACAGGTGCGCGACGCCCGACCCCTTGTCGACGCCCAGGTTCATGAAGTCGATCCACTCGCGCCCGGCGTTGGTGACGTAGAGCTTGTCCGAGAACTCGGGGCTGTAGTCCTCGCGAAACGCTGGCTCGGCATCGTAGGCGGGGAAGAAGATCGAAATCTTGTTGGACTCGATATCAATGCCCTCAAAGCTATCGACGTAGTTGATCGTGTTGTAGTACACGCTGATCTCGTCGTGGTACTGATGGTCGCGGGCGAGCACATAGAACTCGTCGTAGCAGCACAGGACGGGAACGGCACGCGGGTCCTCCGAGGCACGGGCGAGCACCTGCTGATACAGCGCCACATCGATGTTGCTCTTATAGATATAGCTGCCGCGATAGATGACGCAGGCTCCGTTGTCGGGACAAAAAGCAAGGCGGTTCTTAATGCTCTCGAACATTTCCTCGAGTTTGGGGGCGGGGCGTCCGCTGGCGGGGCAGAATACAATGCCTGCGTCGGCGAGCTTGTCCAGGCGCTCATCAAGACCCTGCGGCAACACGCGCTTGTCGGTGAGCAGCGTCTTGTCCATGTCGACGGCGAGAATCTTAATGCTTCCGATATTGGTGTCCGATTCGTAAGTTTGCATAAAAGCGCGCCTTTCGTTTCGAAATTGTTTCAGACGTTATAACCATCAACCAGTAACTGAGCGTATTGTCGCAGGAACGGAGCGTATTTGCACCACGCTTCACAAAGTAATGAAAAAACTTTTCAGAAATTTGAATTTGTCGCTTGTGCTGCGGGCACTTTAGCGTAATATAGCGACCATCGAAAACGGAGACGGAAATACAACCGCTTACCGAAGAAAAGGTACCGTTTACGATATTAGAATTGCGCCCGGCGATAGGTGAAAGGAGAGGCAGATGCAGTTCGTAAAGATCATCACCACTGCAGATAATGCCATCCGACGCCAGCGCGCAATTTCCCGACGACGATAACAATCGTCTCTGTTCGTATGGGGTGAAATGCCCCAACAGAGTCATTTTGAGGTCGTTGGGTTTTAGCACGATATAAACGCATGTTTCTAGAGCATGCTGTGCTGCTTTTTGCTATTTAACCTGATATTGCACGGTTTTTTGACCTCGAAATGACTTGCAACTGACCGATGTTCTAACTAGCTACCAAGGGCGAAAGGAAACAGCCATGAGCAAGGAAAAAGTCGTTCTCGCATATTCCGGTGGTCTTGATACATCCGTATGTGTCAAGTGGCTCCAGGACGAGAAGAATCTCGATGTCGTTTGCGTCTGCGGCAACGTGGGCCAGGAGGAGACCGGCTTGGATGCCAAGAAGCAGAAGGCGCTTGACCTGGGCGTTCTCGATTGCCAGGTGCTCGACCTGCGCGACGAGTTCTCCGATGAGTTCCTGACTAAGGCCATCGCCGCAAACTCCATGTACGAGAACAAGTACCCGCTGCTCTCCGCGCTGTCTCGCCCGCTGCTCGCCAAGAAGCTTGTCGAGGTCGCTCACGAGTTTGGCGCGACCTACGTCGCCCACGGCTGCACCGGCAAGGGTAACGACCAGGTTCGTTTTGAGGCTGCCGTCAAGGCCCTCGACCCCGAGCTTAAGGTTATCGCCCCGGTTCGCGAGTGGGATCTGAAGTGCCGTCCCGATGAGGTTGCCTATGCTCACGCCCACAACGTGCCGGTTCCCGAGGGCGCCAACGACAACCCCTATTCCATCGACGACAACCTGTGGGGTCGCGCCATCGAGTGCGGTCACCTGGAGGATCCCTGGAACGAGCCGCTCGACGACGCCTGGGTTATGACCAAGAACCCCGAGGACACGCCGGACACCCCGACCTACACCGAGATTGAGTTTGAGGCGGGCAAGCCCGTCGCCGTCGATGGCAAGAAGATGAAACTCTCCGAGATCGTCATCGCCCTCAACAAGATTTCGGGTGACAACGGCTTTGGCCGTCTCGACCTGGTCGAGGATCGTCTGGTGGGCCTCAAGAGTCGCGAGTGCTACGAGGTTCCTGGCGCCCTGACGCTCATCACCGCCCACAAGGCGCTCGAGGACATCTGCGTCGAGGGCGACCTGCTCAAGACCAAGATTAAGCTCGAGCAGGATTGGGCCACCGCCGTGTACAACGGCCAGTGGTACAGCCCGCTCAAAAACGCGCTCGATGCCTTTATGGCCGACACCCAGAAGTTCGTGACCGGCACCGTCCGTCTGAAGTTCTTTAAGGGCAACTGCCATGTCGTCGGTCGCAAGAGCCCGTTTAGCCTGTATGACTACGGTCTGGCTACCTACGACCGCGACACCACGTTTGACGAGAAGGCCAGCGCCGGCTTTATCGAGATCGATACGCTGTCGCTCAAGACGTGGGCAAAGGTCCAGGGTCCCAGCTCCGCTGCCGCCCAGGCCTAACGCCTCCTTTCCTTGGTATCCGCGCGGCCCATCCGCGTGATACAAAACGGGCGCACGGGGTCCCTACCTTTCGTTATGCTTGCTGACACTTCTTAACATCGGTGGCCCCTACGTTCCGCCCGCATATATGATGCCGCGTCTGCGGCTGAGTCCGAGCCCCGCCGGGGTTGTCCGGCGGGGCTCCTCCTATCAATTTGACGGCCCTGCGCCTATATATATGGGGAGTATCCATTATGTTCAATGCTATCGCGCATGCTTTACTTGCCCTCGCGCCCGAGTTCGATGCTGCAAAGGTCGAGGACGTTCCTATGAGCCTAAAGGCCTGGATCGATGGTTCGCAGGGCAACATTCGGAGGGAGACGTTGGGCGCCAAGTGCATGGCGCGTCACTTCTTTGCAAATTAGCTATATGGCCTCGCACATGGTGGGGAATATGCAAAACTAGCGGTTGAGAAATCGCTTTAGCGACAGGGCGCATTGCTTTGGGCGCTTGTTTTAGGATTTGATGAAAGGGGACGGTTCCATGGCTCTTTGGGGCGGTCGTTTTGAGGCAGGCGTGGCCGAGGTCACGCAGGAGTTTGGCGCGTCGTTGCCGGTTGACAAATATCTCTATAAGCAGGATATCGCCGGATCTAAGGCACATGCCAAGATGCTGGCGGCCCAGGGCATTATCAGCGCCGAGGACGAGCAGGCGATTGCCGAGGGCCTGACCGGAATCGAACAGGATATCGATGCCGGCAACTTCACCTTTGATATCAACGACGAGGACATTCATATGTCCATCGAAAGCGAGCTGACGCGTCGTATCGGCGAGGCTGGCAAGCGCTTGCATACTGGGCGTTCGCGCAACGACCAGGTGGCGACCGATACGCGCCTGGGCGTCAAGGCGCTGGCCAAGGAGCTCATGGAGGCCAATCTTGAGCTGCGCCATGTGCTGGTGGATGCGGCCAAGAAGTACGACAAGGTGATTCTTCCGGGCTACACGCATATGCAGCACGCTCAGCCCGTGCTGCTCTCGCATCATCTGCTGGCGTATTCCTGGATGTTCGCGCGCGACTTTACGCGCCTGAAGGCCGCCTTTGATGCCGCCGACAACTGCCCGCTGGGTGCTGCCGCGCTTGCCGGTACGAGCTATCCGCTCGATCGCCAGATGACGGCTGCCGAACTTGGCTTTGCGGGCGTGATTCCCAACTCGCTCGATGCGGTTTCCGACCGTGATTTCCTGCTCGATCTGCATTACGCCGGATCCGTCATGGCGATGCACCTGTCGCGTCTTTCCGAGGAGATCGTGCTGTGGTCGAGCTCCGAATTTGGCTTCATCACGCTTTCAGACTCCTACTCCACCGGCTCGTCTATCATGCCGCAGAAGAAGAATCCCGACTTTGCCGAGCTTATCCGCGGTAAGAGCGGTCGCGTGTACGGCAACCTGGCGCAGCTGCTGGTAACCATGAAGGGCCTGCCGCTCGCTTATAACAAGGACTTGCAGGAGGACAAGGAGGGCGCGCTCGATACCGCTCACACGCTCATGCAGTGCCTGTCCGTTATGGCCGGAATGATTTCGACCTGGACCGTCAACGAGGATGCCATGGCGCGCGAGTGCGGCGTGGGGCACCTTGCCGCCACCGATGTTGCCGATTACCTGGCCAAGCGTGGTCTGCCGTTCCGCGAGGCGCATGCCGTGGTGGGCCATCTGGTCCTGATGTGCGAGAAGCGTGGCTGCAATCTTGAGGACCTGCCGTTTGAGGTGTTCCAGGAGGCAAGCCCGCTCTTTGAGCGCGATATTACCGAGGCGCTCGACATCCCCTCAATTGTCGCCGCGCGTACGACCGAGGGCGGTACCGCCCCTGCCGCCGTCGCCGTGCAGCTTGAGCGCGCCGAGGCACAGCTCGTGGCCGACGAGGGCGTGTTTGGATCGCTGACCAAGGTCGTCGAGATGGGCCACGGAGCTAATTAGCTTATTGGATGCGTCTGTCTGGTGTGTTCATCATATTTTGCCTTTACGGGTGCCCGCTACGGTGGGCACCCGTTTTGTTATAGAGAAGGAAGGAGCTTGTCGAGAACTTCTGTAGGACATTTGCGCAGGTTGTGAAGGGGGTGCGTTCACGGGCGACAATCGACCGCCCGTTCTGTTCGTTGCAGTTGAAAGTGGGACGGATGGTACTCTAGTCGGGCTTCGAAACAGAAGTGACACATATGGAGCGCTTTAATAAATAATAACGCTTCAATAAACGGCTTTTTGTTTAACTGCAGCTAGAACTCTGTTACGATGCAGTCCAGGCGGGTGCCGGAATGGGACTTGGGCACGCGCGAACCTACTTGAAAGGCTACCTTATGGCTATCGAGAAGACCTTCATCATGATTAAGCCCGACGCCGTGCGCGATCGCAAGATCGGCGAGATCGTTGCTCGCATTGAGCGCAGCGGCCTTGTTATCGAGCGCATGGAGATGACCACGCTCGAGCGCGCTACCGTCGAGGAGCACTACGCCCATCTGGCCGACAAGCCCTTCTTTGGCGGTCTCTGCGACTTTATGACGAGCGGTCCGGTCGTCAAGATGGTCGTTTCCGGCCTCTCCGCTGTCTCCAAGATGCGCACCCTTATGGGCGCCACCAACCCGCTTGATGCTGCCCCCGGCACCATTCGAGGCGACTTTGCTGTCGATGTCAACGCCAACGTGATCCACGGCTCCGACTGCCTGGAGAACGCCGAGATCGAGATCAAGCGCTTCTTTGGCTAAACCAGCTTTGACTCCTTAAAGCTGTTAGCGTGTGGCTTGGGCGCCGCGGAATTCCAACCGCGGCGCCCTTTTATTCCGGTAGATTTTTGGTAAACGCATAGAAAACTACTAAAGAGCCCCCGTCCGGATGTTTCTTCCGGGCGGGGGCTGGCGCTAGCGTATGGCGTTGTGTAAGTCTTTAGGCCTCGTCGACGACCTTGAGACCGCGGGTCTGGTCGATCTCGTTGAGGAGGTTGACGCGACGCTCGTGGCGGCCGCCCTCGAACTCGGCGTCGAGCCACTCGTCGACGATCATCTTAGCGAGCTCGGAGCCAACGACGCGGGCGCCAAAGGCGAGCACGTTGGTGTTGTTGTGCATGCGGGAGAGCTTGGCGCTGAAGGGCTCGGAGCACACGACGGCGCGTACGCCCTCGACCTTGTTGGCAGCCAGGCTGATCCCGACGCCGGTACCGCAGATCAGGATACCCAGGTCGACGTCACCGTTGGCAACGGCCTTGCCCACCTTGTAACCGGCGATGGGGTAGTCGAAGCTCTCGGAGGTGTCGGTGCCAAAGTTCACGACCTCGCAGCCGCGCTCCTTCAGGTGCTCGGAAATGATGTTCTTGAGCTCGACGGCGGCGTGGTCGTTACCGATACCGATCTTCATGGATGGTTCCTCTCTGGTCTGTGCGGCGCAAATGCTAAAGGTGTTTACCGCGTTCGTCTGCATGATAGCGCGACTTTTGCGTAAACGCTCGGGCGTTTTTTGGTCAAACGCTTTAGCGGCGGCGAACACTCCGCAACGTCCACCTTCGGCGCACCGTCTTGCAGTCTCTCCTCTTCTTCCAAATCCTCCTATTCCGTCACTTCGCGTTCCGGGGAGCCCTGCGCTCTACCCCGCATCGCGCTTCACTCTTAACTAATCCCCATGTGCGAGGCCGGTCAGGACCTCTTCGCTGGCTACCCCTGCGGAAGCACGTCCGAAATGGCGGGAAGGTCGAGTTTCGCGGCGAGGTTAAGCACGATGCTCACGTACTCCTCGGGCGTCTCTCTCATCCCTCCGCGCACCCACTCGCCAAAGAGGCTGCCGACAGCTCCCTCCATGAGAGCCAGTGCGTAGCGCTGCTCCGGCAAAAGATTGCCAATGTCTCCGAGCATAATCGCCTTCACTTTGGCGGCGTACTTGGAGAAGAAGAGCGGGTCGCACGTGTCGTCCATCAACAGCAGCACCCGCTCACGGTTCTCGTAGACGAACCTCGCGCCCGCGATCATGGGGGCAACCATGGAGGGCACCCGGTCCTCGTAAGAGCCGTCGGACGCGATTGCCGCGCCGCCCATCATCCCCTGGTACATGCGGTCCTCCACTTGCGAAAGCAGGTCATACTTGTCCTCGGCGTGCAGGTAGAAGGTGCCGCGGTTTATGCCCGATCGCTCGGAGAGCGCGCGCACTGTAACCTTCCGAAAGCCCCTGTCCGCCAAAAGGCCCCAGAAGGCCTCCTCTATGCGCTCCTGCGTTGCGAGGTATCTGATGTCGTTCTTGTTCGGCCTCGTCTTCACCATGAGGTTTCCTGATTGACACTTTCCCGACAGTGCCCATTGAATCTATCGTCTTCGCTCAAGACAATGAACATATGTTGATTATATCTAAGGGAGAGGAGAGGTCGATGGCCTTCGCCGACAGATTCATAGTCCGCAATAGCCTCTACGTTACGACCGTAATAGCGGCCTGCGTCGCGGTCTACATGGTTGTTTTCTGGGAGTCGATGCCCGTGACCCAGGGGATTATAGGGCTCTACTACATCCTGATAGCCGCCCACGAGTGGGAGGAGCTGAAATATCCCGGCGGGTTCGTGGAGCTTGCCATCTCGCTCACCGACATGCCCATGCGCGACATGCGCATCCCCAAGTTCGCCCTCTTCTGCATCACCGTCTATATGCTGCTCATCCCGTTCTGTTTCCCCCAGTTCCACTGGCTCGTGATCGGCGCGCTCGTTCTGGGAATCATTGAGCCGCTCGCGCGCATCGTCGCGGGAAGGGCGAACCCCAAGACGAGGATATACTCGCCCGGCATGGTCACCTCGCTCCTGTTCATGCTCCCGCTCGATGCGTTCACCATCTGGCACGTCGTCGCCGTGGAACCCTTCGCGTGGTGCTGGTGGCTCGCCGCCGCGGCCCTGCTCCTCATACCCCTGTTCGGCACGCAGCGGCTCATCGTGGTGAAGATGATGGGCATGAGCTACGGGGAGTTCATGCGTAACGCGCGCGATTCGATTCTGGGGCGGAGGAAGCTCGGGGATTGACGCGCAGGTTGGCGGACAGCGTCGTGACCTCTGCTTTTGCAAACACAGGCGAGGGTCACACTAAAAAGGTGGCGAGCCAGCGGTTGCGAACATCAGCTCATCACGCAAAATGCCGCCAATTTGCTTCTGGCGGCCGTCTGCCGGAACCCAGCTTGCGGTTTTTGTCGCCTTGTTATCAAATGGAGAAGTTGATTACTTGCGAGAGCAACCCGTTATATGTAGGAGATGGCTATGCCTACCGATTCTATCCGCGATGCCGCATTTTGCGATGTTTTGAACCGCGAGCTTGTCTGTGCGCTTGGCTGCACCGAGCCCATTGCCGTTGCCTATGCGGCGGCGCTGGCGAGCCAGACGCTCGGTTGCGAACCCGAACATATGGATGTTGCCTGCTCGGGCAACATCATCAAGAACGTCAAGAGCGTGACCGTGCCCAACTCGGGCGGTATGCACGGTATTGAGGCCGCGGCCGTGCTGGGTGCGGTGGGCGGTGACGCCAAGAGCGCGCTCGAGGTGCTCGAGAGCGTTGACGATGCGGATCGTGCTCGCGTGACTGAGCTGCTTGTCGACGCCGACTACTGTGATGTGTCGCTCGTCGAGGGCGTGCCCAACCTCTACATCAAGGTGACTGCCACGGCTGGTGGCCATACCGCGGTCGTCGAGATTACCGATCACCACACCAATGTCACGTGCCATACGCTCGACGGTATTCCGGTATGCGGCAAGTCGGCGGGGGAGTGTGCCGCCTGCGCCGAGCGCGTGGTGGCCGAGCGGGCGGCGGATAAGGCCGACACACCCATGTCGATCGAGTCCATCATCGACTTTATCGAGGCCGGCGACATTGAGGATGCCCGCGCGGCCGTCGAGCGTCAGATTGAGCTGAACGGCGCGATTAGTGCCGAGGGCCTCGCGCACGCTTGGGGCGCCGAGGTGGGCCGTACGCTGCTGGGCGCTCGTGCCGATGACGTCGCCTGCCGTGCGCGTGCGCGTGCGGCCGCCGGCTCCGATGCCCGTATGAACGGCTGCGCGCTGCCGGTCGCCATTGTGTGCGGCTCGGGCAACCAGGGCATTACCTGCGCGCTGCCCGTCATGGAATATGCCGACTACCTGCGCTGCGACCACGAGCGTCTGGTGCGCGCCGTGATACTGTCCGACCTTATTGCCGTGCACATCAAGAGCTATATTGGTGCGCTCTCGGCGTTTTGCGGTGCTATTTGCGCTGCGTGTGGTGCCGGCGCTGCGATTACCTGGCTGTGCGGCGGCACGCGCGAGCAGATCGGTGCGACGGTCTCCAATACGCTCGGCAACGTGGGCGGCATCGTGTGCGATGGCGCCAAGGCAAGTTGCGCCGCCAAGATTTCGGCTGCTGTCGATGCAGCGATTCTGGGCCACGATATGGCCATGCAGGGCCGCGGCTTCCGTGCCGGCGAGGGCCTGATCCAGGATACGGTGGAGGAGACGATTGCCAGCATGGGCTATGTGGGCCGTGTAGGCATGAAGGACACCGACGTCGAGATCCTCAACATCATGATTGGCAAGACCGTCGTCGATTGCTAGGGGCTCCGGATCACTGCATCTTGCTGTTAAAGTCGTCGCTCTTGTGGCCGTAAAGCACCTGCCTGCATAGTGGGCAGGTGCATTTCTTTGCCGGCAAACGGTTAATAATTGTCGGTAAACGGTAGTTAGAATCAGGAATAGTCATTTAGTTTCAAGTAGTGTCAGATGTTTGCATCAACTAAAAGTGCAGGTAAAAGACGGTGTCCTGTTCATTTACTTTGAAAAACTATGAATACATATGAAAAACTATGATTGCAAATGAGAATTACTTGCAATAGACTGTAGTTACGGAAGGGGCACCTGCCCAAACGCGCGCAACGGTCGGGGCTTTCCGTTTGAACGTTTCCTTACAGGAAAGGCAGCTCAGCGATGAAATTCGCAACCCGCATCAACTCCTACTACCGAACCGGTGAGAAGAACATCGACCGCGTCTTCGACCAGTTCCAGCACGTCGGCCTCACCCATGTGGACCTTAATTACCCTGAGCACGTGGTGGACATCTCCGCCGAGGAGATGAAGGCCAAGCTCGACGCGCACGACCTCAAGCTCAACGGCACTGCTCTTCGCTTTCGCAACGACTTTATCAATGGCGACCTGGGCAATCAGGATCCCGCACTCGCTGGGGAGGCGCTTAAGCTCTGCTATGAGGCCTGTGATTACTGTCGCACCTGCGGCGGCGATACCGTGACGATCTGGCTCGGTCATGACGGCTTTGACTACAGCTTCCAGATCGACTACACCCTCGTGTTTGACAACCTCGTTAAGGCGTTCCAGGCGGTTTGCGACTATGCGCCCGATCTGCATATCTCCATCGAGTACAAGCCCTATGAGGAGCGCAGCTACGCCTATATCGATACGATGGGCCTCACCGGCATGATCCTCAACGCGGTGGACCGCGAGAATCTTGGCGTTACGCTCGATTACTGTCACATGCTCATGAAGCACGAGAACCCCGCGATGGCTACCGATATCTTCGGTCGTGCCGGCAAGCTCTACGGCATTCACCTCAACGATGGCTACGGCGTGATGGACGACGGACTCATGATCGGCATGGCTACGCCTGTCAAGACGCTCGAAATGCTCTTCTATCTCAAGAAATACGCCTTTGACCACGCTATCTACTTCGATACGTTCCCAATTATCGAGGATGCGGAAGGGGAGTGCGCTCATAACCTCGCTATGATGAAGCTTATGAATGACTCCTTGGAAAGTGTGGGCCAGGAAAAGATACAGTCCGTGATTGATGCAAACGATGCACTTGCAGCGGCCGCGCTCGTGCGCGAGCTCTTCTGCGCTATGGGGAGGTAATCATTCTATGAAACGTGATTGGGAAGCTACTGCCGAGGGCATTCTTGCCGCCGTGGGCGGCCCCGAGAACATCTCGGGCATGACGCACTGCGCCACTCGTCTTCGCCTGAACCTGCGCGACGATTCCAAGTGTGACGATGCGGCCGTTAAGGAAGTCGACGGCGTGGTCAACACCGTCAACTCAGCCGGCCAGTACCAAGTGCTGATTGGCACCGAGGTACCCAAGCTCTATGAGAAGTTCGAGCCGCTTGTCAAGGGCTCGGGCGCCGAGGTCTCCACGAGCGCTTCCTCCGATGAGGGCATCGTCTCCAGGATTTTCTCCGCCATCTGGGTGTCTTTGCTCCGTTGCTGCCCGCCATGGCCGGCTCCGGTATCCTCCGCGGCTTGCTGATTCTTGCGGTTCAGCTTGGTCTTATCACCGAGGGCACGGGTACCTACACCATCCTCTACACCCTCTCGATGAGTGTGTTCTACTTCCTGCCGGTGCTTCTAGGCTTCTCCTCGGGCAAACGCTTCGGTGCGAGCCCGTACCTTTCGGCCCTGATCTGCGCCTGCTTGCTCTATCCGGATTTTATCGGCTTGATGGGCGATGCGGGCAACGGCGCCATGAGCGAGTTCTTCGGCATTCCTGTGGTGCTCATGAGCTACAACTCCACCGTTATCCCGGCCATCATCGCCATCTGGGTCTACTCGTTCCTCTATAAGTTCCTGGATGAACATGTGCCCGAGACCCTCAAGCTCGTCGTGCTTCCCGCGGTCTCGCTGATAATCATGGTCCCCGCCACCATGCTCGTGATCGGTCCTTTGGGTGTCTATGCCGGCGAGGGCATCGCCTTCGTGGTCAACTGGCTCATCGCCCGCTCCAACGTGCTTGCTGGCATCCTGGTGGGCGGCGGCTGGTCCGTGCTCGTCTCGATGGGTATCCACTGGGCAGTCAACCCCATCATGATTAACAACATCGCCTCCAATGGCTTCGACTACATTTGCCCGGCCACCTTTGCCTGCAACTTCGCTGTTATCGGCTGCGCCCTCGGCGTCTTCCTCAAGGCCCGCGATCAGAAGCTCAAGAGCTTTGCCATGACCGGTGCCGTGACCATCTGCCTCTCTGCCATCATCGAGCCCACGCTCTTTGGCATGCTTGTCAAGAACAAGAAGCTCTTCTTGGCTCAGATCATCGGCGGTGCCTGCGGCGGCGCGTTCCTCGGCCTTTTCAAGGTCGTCACCACGGCCTTTGTCTTTGGCTCCGTCACTACGTTCCCGGCCTTCGTCTCCTCCGATCCGATGAACTTCGCTTTCGCCATGATCGGCATGGTTATCTCGGCTGTTGTCGCCGGCGTACTCGGCTACATCTTCACCGACAAGGACGATCAGCTCGCCTAGTCTTGCTTTGGGGCTACGAGTCATGAGCCCAAGGCTAAGACCGACTTCCATCTAATAAGGGGTCGCTGCTTATATCGCAGCGGCCCTTTTTGCTTTTGTTTGGCTTGATTAGGTTAAACTTTGAAAATAGATGAAAAGGAAGGAACGCCGATGATTCCGTATGAGCGCCATGAACTGATTCTTAATAAGCTAAAGGAGGCTGACCTGCTCAAGATAGATGAGCTCGCGGCCTTTATGCCCGATGTGTCGATGTCTACGCTGCGCCGCGACCTCAAGGAGCTCGAGAAGCGGGGGAGCATCGAGTATCTGACCGGCGGTGCGGTCAAACTGCATTCTGCAGCTCGCGAGGTGAGTGTCTTTGAAAAGGGCGCGCAGCGGAGTAGCGAGAAGGACCTGATCGCGCGCCGTGCGGCAGCGGAGGTCGAGGACGGTGAGACGGTCTATGTCGACTCCGGTACCACCGCGACGGCGCTCCTGAGTCTGCTCGTCGACAAACCAGTGACTATCTACACCACCAACGGCTACGCATGTAGGTTTACGGGCGACCTCGCTGCCAAGGTGGTGGTTATTGGCGGCGACTTTAATCCCGTTACCTGCTCGCTGACCGGGCCAATGGTGGAGAACGCGTTGCGTGAGCTGTACTTTGACCGGGCGTTTATAGGCGTCAACGCGGTGGACGAGGATCGTGGCATCATGACGCCTGGTTATCCCGAGGCTATCAAAAAGCGCATTGTGATGCGGAATTCCCAAGCGAGTTATGTACTCGCCGATAGCTCCAAGTTCCATGTGTTTTCAAATGTAAAGGTGTGCGACCTGGAGGGCTTTACTGTTATCTCCGACAAGCGCGACGCCAAAATTGGCGAGCGTGTCAAGATGATTACGGCCTAGGACGCCGGGGCATCGCATCCTGTCCTCAAGTCGTTGCCTACGTAAGGAAGCATGCGGCAAACGTACCTGACCTTTTGTCTCATTCCAGATTTGTGGACTAGCTTAGTTCGTCGGCTACTTGGTGTTCGTAGAAGGCTTCTACTACGGCGTTAAAGTCGCGGGCGAAGCCTTCCATGGTTCCGCGCCAGGTGACTCGGTTGGGCTTGCCCTGGCCTACATAGGCAGTCTGAATGCCGCAGGCGGGGCTAGGGAAGTCGCGTTTGGGATCGTTGCCCACCATAAGGACCTCGTGCGGTTCGAGCCCCATCACCTGAAGCTGCTCTAGATAGTAGGTGGCATCAGGCTTGCAGCGGGTGGCGTTTCCCATGTGCGTGACGAGCTCAAAGGGGGCGTCGGCCAGGTCGCCCCAACCCATGCGGCACTCGATGGCCCCCTGTGGAAAGCTGGGGTTGGTAAAGAGCGCGCAGCGCAGCCCTGCGTCCTGTACGGCCTGGAGCGCGGCGTGTGCGCCCGGCATGGCATGGGCGTTGATGAGTTCGTCATTCTTGTACGGAAGAACTTCGCGGTCGTAGTAGGTAAACGCCTCGTAGATGAGGGGATCGGAGAGGCAAATCCCGCATCGGCGCTTGACCTCTTCTTGGTAAAACTCAAGATTGGTGCGGTTGTCCGTGCCGCTGCGGCGATTGGCGTTGAGGTCGACCAGGATGGTGCCGAGGCGTGCCATCGTGCCACCGCGGCTGCGGCGCCCGATATCCGCGAGCATCGAAGAGACATCCTTAAAATAGCGAAGGATGAACGCGTTGAGGTTGATGCTAAGAAGCGTTTCGTCCATATCGAAAACGACTGCTTTGAGCACGCGGGCACCTTTCTCGAAAAATCGATCTAGAATCGTTGGCTCCGGATACTTTACCCCAAAGCCGAATGCCTGGCTGGTTATCGTCAAGTTGCGGAGACGTGTGTTCATAAGATTACGAAAAAGTCTCCACACGAGTAAAAAATCGCAGTTCACGCTTGAAATCGAACTCATTTCCCCGTAACCTATACGAACGTGATTGCATAAGCGTCACATTAGTATCTGTCGGCTCCCGAGTGTTCCTAAACGTTGTGTGCTTGTCGCACCCTTCTGTAGGTCCTAGCAATCGGGGCCCCGTAGTTCGAAAGGGGTCCACCTTTGAGTGAGATTCAGAACTCGTCCATTTTCTCTCTTGACGATGTCAACGAGGAGGAGATGAACAACCTCATCGACGGTACGATTACCGACTTTGATGAGGGCGATCTCGTTAACGGCACTGTCGTTAAGATCGAGCATGACGAGGTGCTCGTTGACATCGGATTCAAGTCCGAGGGCGTTATCCCGGTCCGCGAGCTGTCCATCCGCAAGGACGCTAACCCTGCAGACATCGTTGCACTCGGTGATCCCATCGAGGCTCTGGTTCTCCAGAAGGAGGACAAGGACGGTCGTCTGGTCCTGTCCAAGAAGCGTGCCGAGTACGAGCGTGCTTGGAACCGCATCGAGGAGAAGTTCAACTCTGGCGAGAATGTCGAGGGCGAGGTTATCGAGGTTGTCAAGGGCGGCCTGATCCTCGACATCGGCCTGCGTGGCTTCCTGCCCGCTTCCCTCGTCGACCTCCGTCGCGTCAAGGACCTCACCTCCTACATGGGCACCCGCATCGAGGCCCGCGTCATCGAGATGGACCGCAACCGCAACAACGTCGTCCTCTCCCGTCGCGTCGTGCTCGAGGAGTCCCGTAAGGCCGAGCGCTCCGAGATCCTGTCCAAGCTCAAGTCTGGCATGCGTCTCCAGGGCACCGTTTCCTCCATCGTCGACTTCGGCGCCTTCGTCGACCTCGGCGGTATCGACGGCCTCATCCACATCTCCGAGCTCTCCTGGAATCACGTCAACCATCCTTCCGAGGTTGTCAAGGTCGGCCAGGAGGTCGAGGTCGAGGTTCTCGACGTCGATCTCAACCGCGAGCGCATCTCCCTGGGTCTCAAGCAGACCACCGAGGATCCGTGGCGCGCACTGGTCAAGAAGTACCCCGTCGGCGCTATCGTCGAGGGCACTGTGACCAAGCTTGTCCCGTTCGGCGCTTTCGTCGATCTGGGCGAGGGCATCGAGGGCCTGGTGCACATCTCCGAGATGGCCAACAAGCACGTCGATCAGCCTTCTCAGGTCACCCATGTGGGCGACAAGGTTCAGGTCAAGGTCATGGAAATCGACCTCGACCGTCGTCGTATCTCCCTGTCCATGAAGTCTGCTGCTGAGACTCTGGGCGTCGAGATCGAGGTTACCCCGCTGCCTTCCGAGAAGAAGGACGAGGAGACCGACGCCGAGTAATTCGGTTTGACGATCACTTGTTTTAAGGGATCCGTCCGTAATGGACGGGTCCCTTTTTGCATTTGGCGCCGAGATGCGCAACGCTGCCGGGCTGTCCACAGGCTATTGGATTGTCGGTGCATGAAAAAAGCCGACATCCCGCCTCGGGGAGGAGGCGGGAACACACCGAGTAGACGGAGGGGTGCGGAGCGCGGTCGCGTCTCGACTGACGACGTTGCCCATCGACAGGACCATTGTAGCGCATGGCGGTTCTTGGTTTATCGTGTCGAGCGTTTGCGTTGTGCCATTGCCTGCGGTAACGGTGTGCTACACTCTTGCACTGCTGAGTGGGCCAGACGGTCGCGCGATGTGCTGCTTGCAGTACGCGTGAGGAAAGTCCGGGCTCCAGAGGGCGGGATGCCGGCTAACGGCCGGGCGGAGTGATCCGACGGAAAGCGCCGCAGAAAAGAAGACTCCCACCTGCGCCGCAAGGCGTAAAGGGAAAAGCTGAAACGGTGGTGTAAGAGACCACCAGCGTCGTGGCAACACGGCGGCTTGGCAAGCCCCATCCGGAGCAAGCGCGAATAGGAACGCTATGGGCCGGCCCGGTCCGCGTTCGGGTAGCGTGCGTGGAGCTGCATGGTAACGTGCAGACAAGATAAATGACCGTTCACGACAGAACCCGGCTTATCGGCCCACTCGGCACTTTGTTGACGCTGCGAACCCGTCAGCGCGGCAATCTGCCTTTCAAGCCTTCGGGCATGACCATAAGGTCAATGCCCTCGTCTTTCAAGGCACCTTGCTCGCGCTGACGGGTTCTCGCTTTCGTTGACGGAATCATCGGCGTTGCCATTCTTTTTACTAGGGTTATCGTATTATTGAGGCTGTTTGTTGCTCGCTTTATTTTGTTGAGGGGCTTTGTTGGACAGCTATTTTACTCTGCAATCGAATATTGAGGTTTCGGGTGAGTTTGTGGACCGCAAGAGCCGGTTTATTGCCCAGCTGGTCCATATTGAGTCCGAGGACGAGGCGAATGCCTTTATCGAGATGGTTCGCAAGCGTCATTACGACGCTCGACACAATGTTCCCGCGTGGATTTTGGTCGATGGACGCGAGCGCCAGAGCGATGATGGTGAGCCGAGCCGCACGAGCGGTATGCCGACGCTCGAGGTGTTGCGCGGTGCGGAGCTCAAAAATGTTTGCTGCGTAGTGACGCGCTATTTTGGCGGCACGCTGTTGGGGCCGGGCGGCCTGGTTCGCGCCTATACTGCGGCGACGCAAGCGGCGGTGGCCGCGGCTCAGGAGGCCGGGCAGATCGTCGAGATGACGAGTGTCGTGCCTGTTGACGTGCATGTGGCCTATCCGCAGTATGAGCAGGTGCTTCGCTTGGCCCAGGATTCCGGTGCCAAGGTTTCGGATACCGAGTACGCGGATGCCGTGACACTTCATTTGGTGTTTAAGGCGGGGGAGCAGGAGTCGTTTTGCGCTAAGATGCGCGAGCTTATGGCGGGGCGTGAGGAGATTGAGGTCGGCGCTCCCGAATTTGCCGAGTTCTAACGGCGACGGCCGGCGTGCTTTTGGATGGATCCTAAGCGCGCCGGCCGTCGTTTTACTGTTGCTGTCGATTACTCGGCGAGCTGCTTTAGCACATCACAGGCGATTTCGACGGCATCGTCGATGCAGCCGGGGCAGCTGCGGAGCGGACCCTTATCCGATCCGATGCCCTTGAGCGTGCCGCAGACGGTTGTTGTGTTCTTCTCGCCAAAACGCTTGGCGATTTCGCGCGACAGCTTGTAGGTCTGGCCCTTGGTCTTGGGGTTTTCCATGCCGTCGCTCATTACAAAGCCCATGATGGCCACGGCGCCCGAGATGGCGCCGCAGGTTTCGGTCATGCCGCCCATGCCGGCGCCAAAGCCCTCGGTGAGGGTAAAGGCGACCTGGGGGTCGAGCCCGACGACGGGCGCGAGCGTGCAGGCGACGGCCTGGGCGCAGTTAAAGCCACGGGCGTGATATTCGGCAGCTTGAGCCTGACAGGCGGTGATGTCGAGCTGGGCCGTATCGATTTGCTTCATCGTTGTCTCCTTGGTTACGGTGTACCCGCCTATGGTACCCGTGACGGGGCATGTAATCATCGAGAGCTTCATGTATGCCTCGTTTTTATCTATCGAGCAAATGCCCAAGGCTTGAGATAAATACCTCTGATCAATTTGTCCCTTAACCTACCTTGGGGATGGGTTGAGAGGGGTGCAGGGTAGCGGTATCGTGAACCGAATAAAACGTAACCCAGGCAAGGGAGCTAGATATGAGCGAGCAGACCATCGGTACTACATGTGTTCAGGGCGGCTATCACCCGGGAGATGCCGAGCCGCGCCAGGTGCCCATCTACCAGTCCACCACGTGGAAGTACGACACGTCCGAGCACATGGGCAAGCTGTTTGACCTGGAGGAGTCGGGCTACTTCTACAGCCGCCTGCAGAACCCCACGTGCGATCTCGTTGCCGCTAAGATCTGCGAGATGGAGGGAGGCACCGCCGCGATGCTCACGAGCTCGGGCATGGCTGCGAACTTCCTCGCGATTTTTAATGTGGCCGGTGCCGGCGATCATGTGGTCGCTAGCTCTGCCATTTACGGCGGTACGTATAACCTGCTCGCCCACACCATGGGCCGCATGGGCGTGACCTGCACGTTCGTCGCCCCCGACTGCACCGATGAAGAGCTCGAGGCGGCCTTTGAGCCCAATACCAAGCTCGTCTTTGGCGAGACGATCGCCAACCCCGCCCTTGCCGTGCTCGATATTGAGCGCTTTGCCAAGGCCGCGCATGACCACGGCGTGCCGCTGATGGTCGACAACACCTTCCCGACGCCCGTGATGTGCCGTCCCTTTGAGTGGGGCGCCGACATCGTTACGCACTCCACCACCAAGTACATGGATGGACATGCTGCCTACCTGGGCGGCGTGATCGTTGACCACGGCCAGTTTGACTGGATGGCCCATGCGGATAAGTTCCCGGGTCTCACCACGCCCGACGAGAGCTACCACGGCGTGACGTATGCCGAGAAGTTCGGTCGCGAAGGTGCCTTCATTACCAAGGCCACCGCGCAGCTCATGCGCGACCTCGGTCCCATGCAGAACCCGCAGGCGGCCTTCTTCCTGAACAGCTCGCTCGAGAGCCTGCATGTACGCATGCCGCGTCATTGTGAGAACGGCCTGGCCGTTGCCAAGTTCCTGCAGAGCCATCCCAAGGTACGCTTCGTGAGCTATCCGGGCCTGGAGGGCGATAAGTACTATGACATGGCTCAGAAGTACATGCCCAACGGTACCTGCGGCGTTGTGAGCTTTGGCTTTAACGGTGGTCGCGCGGCGGCCGAGACCTTTATGAAGAGCCTTAAACTTGCCCAGATCGCCACGCATGTGGCTGACGCCCGCACCTGCTGCCTGCATCCCGCTAATGCCACACACCGCCAGATGAACGATGAGGAGCTCATCGCCTGCGGCATCTCCGCCGATATGGTGCGCCTGTCGTGCGGCCTCGAGGATACGGCCGATCTGATTGCCGACCTTGAGCAGGCACTCGAGCAGTGCTAGGCTAGCGTTCGCATAAGGCGCCGATGCTGGCAGAAAGCTTCGGCGATCTTTCGTTCCGATTCCGTAGGCGGGACCCCAATCGCGACTGTTTGTAGGCGATTGGGGCCCCGTTTTTGCGTTGCGCCACTCGAAAGGATGGATATGGAGAAAACCGCAGAGCAGCTGCGCCGCGAGCACATTGCCCTTGAGGGCGACACCCATGGCAAGAACAAATGGGCGATTCTGTTTACCGTGCTCATCATGACGTTTATGTCGTGTCTGGATTCGACCGTCGTGACCGTGGCGTTGCCCGTGATGCAAAAGGAGCTGGGCGTGGGCCTCGACCGCATCCAGCTGGTGAGCTCGGTGTACCTGCTTGCGACATGCGTGGCTATGCTGCCGTTTGGCCGCTTGGGCGACGTGCGCGGCAAGGTGGGCGTATTCCAGCTGGGCGTAATCGTTTTTACGGCTGGCTCGCTGCTTTGCGGCCTTTCGAGTTCGCTCGAAGTTCTTATTCTGGCACGCATTGTGCAGGGCGTCGGCTGCGCAGCGGCCATGGCCAACAACATGGGTATCATCACCGAGTCGTTTCCGGCGCGCGAGCGAGGCCGTGCCATGGGTATTCTCGCGACCTTCGTGGCCCTCGGCATGATGTGTGGCCCCGTACTCGGCGGCGTGCTGGTGGCAAGCTTTCCCTGGGAGAGCATCTTCCTCATCAACCTGCCCATTGGCGTCATCTCGTTTATCGTGGGGTTCTCCACGCTGCCGCATGTTAAGCCGGAGGCCGGCGAGCGCCCCATGTCCCTGATCGAGGCTGCTCGTCGCTGCTTTGCAAATTCGGCCTTCACCATCAACCTCGCCTGCATGCTCATCGTGTTCGTTGGTATTGGCGCATCAGAGTTTATCCTGCCGTTCTATTTTCAGGACGCCCACGGATTTGGTTCCGACATTTCCGGATTGCTCTTTTTGGCGCTGCCGATGGTGAATGCCTTTATCGGCCCGCTTTCGGGTACGGTTTCGGACCGTGTTGGCTGCGAGGGTCCCACGGCGGTCGGCCTAGGCGTGTACGTATGCGGTCTTTTTGCGGTAAGCACGCTCGACGAGTACTCTTCCATCCCTGTGATCGTGTGCTGCGTCGCGTTTATGTCGTGCGGCACGTCGATTTTCCAGAGCCCCAATAACTCGCTGTATATGGGCTCGGCTCCGCGCGAGGCACTCGGCTTTGCAGGTAGCTTGGGCAGCTTGGCGCGCTATGCGGGCATGGCGCTGGGTATTACGGCAGGTTCGCATATCCTCTATGGGCAGATGAGCGTGGCGATGGGCGAGGCCGTGACCAGTTTTGTTGCAGGCCGTCCGGATGTATTCCTATTCGGCTTTCGCTCGGTGTTCTACGTGCTTATGGCTGTGGCCGCTGTGGGCTTTGCGCTTGCCATGGTGCGTTTGGTGAAGATGCGCGCCCGCCATTAGCGTGTTGGGAGGCTGTCTGCCACGATTCGCGCCACTGGTTTGTGGTGCGATGCGGCTTGTGGGGCGGGCGGGGGTCGGTCCGTGGTAGACTATCGAACAACGTTTATTAATCGCGCGGTATCGTTGCCGCGAGAAGGGGTTGCGCCATGCAGGAGCTTGAGGATCGTATTCGCCATGACGGCATCGTAAAGGCCGGTAACGTCCTTAAGGTTGATGCCTTCCTCAACCACCAATGCGACGTTGAGCTGTTCGACCACATGGGCGCCGAGTGGGCCCGTCTGTTCGAGGGCGTCGAGATCAACAAGATCCTGACGATCGAGGCTTCGGGCATTGGCATGGCTTGTATTGCAGCCCAGCATTTTGGCGGCGTGCCGGTGGTCTTTGCCAAGAAGGCGCAGTCCATCAACCTCGACGGCGAGCAGTATGCCACGACCATCTACTCCTTTACCAAGCAGAAGGAGTACCCGGTCATCGTCGGCAAGCGCTTCCTGTCCGAGGGCGACAAGGTCCTGATCATCGACGACTTTTTGGCCAACGGCTGCGCGCTTGAGGGCCTTATTAAGATCTGCGAGGCTGCGGGCGCCGAGGTTGCCGGCATTGGCATCGCGGTGGAGAAGGGCTTCCAAGGCGGTGGCGATAAGCTCCGCGAGCGCGGCTTCCGCGTTGAGAGCCTGGCCCGTATCGCCGATATGGACTGCGACACCGGCGAGATCACCTTCGCTTAAGCGCGTAACACAAGCGATTGGTATGCGATGTGACAAAGGGACTTTCCCTTTGTCACATTTTTTGTATGAGGGGAGGTGTTGATATGGATGAGAACAAGATGGGATGGCGCGAGTATGCGCGCTATGCCGAGATGTCGGTCGAGAGGTTGGCACGCGACTGCGAGGTTCAGGTGTTTCGCGCGACAGGTCCGGGCGGACAGGGCGTGAACACGACGGACTCGGCGGTGCGTATGAAGCATGGGCCCACGGGGATTGTTGTGACGGCGCGCGAGAGCCGTAGTCAGTTTCAGAATCGCGCGAGCTGCCTGCGTAAGCTGCGCGCTGAGCTGGAGCGTCGCGGGCGTCCACCGCGCCGACGCGTAAAGACTAAGGTGCCTCTGCGCTCTCGCCAGCGCAGGCTCAATGACAAGCACTTCAACGCGATTAAAAAGGCCAACCGTCGCAAGCCGGGGAGCGACGAGTAGCCGATTGTTTCGCTGGTCTTGCTAGCGGGTGGGGTGCCAGACTTGGAGGGCGCCGGGTAGGATGTCGACTTCGATGCGCGAGGCGACGATGGGCTCGCCGTCGGCCTGAATGGGGTAGTCGGGCTCCTCAAAGGTGAACTCGGCATGGCGGCAGCGGCGCATGCGTACCGGCGGCAGCTTGGTGTGGTGACCGTCCTTGGCCGAAAGGAACATGGGTAGGGCGACCGCACGGGGGACGGGGCCGCAGGCGTAGCAGACGTCGAGTATGCCGTCGCAGGGGTCGGCATCGGGGCAGATGCGATAGCCCGAGCCATACGTGGGGCCCAGCTGTATCGCCATGATGATCGCCCTCACGCGCTCGGCGGGCGCGCCGTCAAAGCTGACCGTCATGGGGTAGTTGCGATAGCGCAGGCCAAACTGCTCAAGTCCCGAGAGGGTGTAGAGCGGAGCGCCCGTCAGGCCGGTCTTTTTGCGCAACTCGGTGGTGCCCAGGCCGATGGCGGCATCGATGCCGACCGAGAGCGTCTGGTCGTAGTACTCAACGGTAGCCTCGCCGCTGCCGCTCGCAGGGCTCCACGAGCGAATGCGCCCGATGTCCTGACGCTGCAGCTCGCAGGTGAGCAGCGCGCCATAATCCTTGCCGGAGAAATCGTCGATGCCGAGCGTCTGGGCAAAATCGTTGCCGGAGCCCACGGGCAGGACGGCAAGAGCGGGGCGGGCGTCCTCCTTTTGCGTCATAAGCCCGTTGACGACCTCGTGAATCACGCCGTCGCCGCCGAGTGCGATAACGGTGCGATAGCCCTGAGCCTGTGCGGCCAGCTCCTTGGCGTGTCCCATACGCTCGGTCAACACCAGGTCAAACTGGGATGCGCGTGCAGTCATGTCCAAAAAGCGTTGCAGGCGCTCGGCAACTTCGCGTGCCGCACCCGACTGGGCGGCTGGGTTGGCGATGATGAGCGTGCGACCAAAATCAGTTGCGTGCATGGGGCGACTCCCGGCGTGTGACATGACAGTGCGGTCGCGCTCAGGTCGAATTAGCCCCGATTGTGGCTGCACGGCGATTATTACATCTACTCTATCAGGTCGTTGTGGCGCTCGATAGCATCCGCTACCGTACCTCCCTCATCCACAATAAGCGAGCGGCGCTTGGGTGAGATGATGCGCTGGGCGGGGTACACGCCGCGGTGTCCGCCGGCGAGATAGCTGATAAAGGCCACGATGACAAAGAACCCGGCGGCCGTGCCGTGGAACAAGTCGATGGCCATCATGCAGGTGGTGATGGGCACGTTGAGGCCGGCACAGAAGACGCCGAGCATGCCGAGGGCCGCCATAAAGCTCGGGTCGAGTCCAGCGAGGCAGCCAATCCATCCGCCGAGCGCCGCACCGATGCCAAACAGGGGCGTGACCTCGCCGCCTTGGAAACCGGCACCCAGGGTGAGCGCCGTTACGACGAGCTTGATGGCGGCGTCGGCGAGGGTGGTGGTGCCGGCAAACCCGGCGCCCGAAAGCCACGTGGAAAGGCCGGCATACTCCCAGGCGTCAAGCAACGCATAGGCCGCAAGCACCACGAGTGCGCCGACGAGCGCACGGACGAGATAGTTGGTGATAAAACGCGCATACAGGTTCTTGACCGTGCGGACCGACCAGGCAAAGAGGCGCGCCGTCAGGCCAAAGACAATGGCTCCGATAACGACGATGGCAACCGTTCTGGGCGTCATGTCGGGAACGCTGGCGATGACGTTGCTCTCGTACTGGGTGCCCAGGGCGAGTGACGTAAAGTAGCCGGTAAACGAGGCGACCAGGCAGTAGATGCCCGCGGTGTAGTCGATCTTGCCGATAAAGCACATCTCCATGCCAAAGAAAGCTCCAGCAAGGGGCGAACCGAATACGGCGCCAAAGGCCGACGAGATGCCGGCGAGCATGAGGTCGTGGTGGTCATGCTTTTTGAGGTGGGCGAGGCTCGAGATGTTGCTGGCGATGGTGCCGCCAATCTGCACCGCGGCTCCCTCGCGACCGGCCGATCCACCCGTTAGGTGCGTGAGCGTGGAGCAGACGAAGGTGAGGACGGCCATGCGCATATGGATGAGGCGTGTGCCCAGAGCGGAGTCGATGACCAGGTTGTTGCCTCGTTTGGCAGCAAGGCCGTGGTTTTTGTACACCCATGCGGTGGCAATGCCCACAACGGGAAGCAATGCGTAGACCCACGCGTGGTGCTCGCGATAGTCGGTCGCGATATTCAGCGAGGCCAAAAACGCCCAAGCGGCAACGCCCATGGCGAGCGAGACGATGACGACGAGCGCGAGCAACTTGGCGCTCGCGAGTAGGTTGCGGGCGTTGCGGCGCGTGTCGGCAGCCAAGAGATGCTCGGAGCGGGTGAGCTGTTGCCTGCCTGCCATGATGACGTCATTAAGGGAGAAAAAGCCGCCGTCGTCGAGCGACTGGGAATGATCCTGCGCCTCGTTTGCGCTTTCGGGTTTGTCGGTAAAAGCCATACGTTCCTCTTTTGGGTTGCAACACGAGCATTATAGAACGTGCCATACGTGACAAACCGGCAGGTTGGTTTTGGTATTGTTTCGCGGCTTGCGGCCGACAGATGTATTCGCGGCCGCGGGCCAGGTCTTGAGCAGGCGCGAGGGATTATACTGAGATAAACATAAAGAATCGGCGCTTTTGTTGCGCGCCGCAGCATGCTAGAGGTGCATATGGCTGAGAAACTCATTCCGTTGGAGGACGCACAGGCGATCGTCTTGTCGCACGTGAATCGCACCGAAGTCGTCGAGATTCCCGTGTGGCAGGCCGTCGGTCTTCCCTTGGCCGAGGATGCGGTGGCCGATATCGACATCTCGCCGTTTGCCAACAGCGCTATGGACGGATATGCCGTGCGCTCGTCGGACTTGGCGCGGGCATCTGGCGAGGCGCCGGTGACGCTCGACGTTATCGGACACGAGGCCGCGGGCCGTGTGTTTGAGGGCGCAATCGGCGCGGGTGAGACGGTCCGCATCATGACGGGCGCGCCGGTACCCGAAGGTGCCGATGCCGTGGTGAAGTACGAGATCGTCGATGTGCTCGATGGCGACGGCAACGAGGGCTCGCGTGTGAGGTTCTCGGCGCCTGCCAAGGTGGGGGAGAACGTTCGCTCTGCCGCCGAGGAGGCGCATGCCGGCGATATCGTGATGCGTGTCGGCGAGGTTGTGGCACCGGCGGGCGCCGGCTTGCTGGCGAGCGCCGGGTATGCGAGCGTGAAGGTGCATGCCGCTCCGCGCGTGGGCATTATCTCGCTGGGGACGGAACTGGTCACACCGAGTAAGGTACCGGCGCGCGGTCAGATTCGCGATTCCAACTCGTCGGCGTTGATGGCCGAGGCGCTCGATGCAGGAGCCGAGCCCGTGTTCTACGGCATTGCGCCCGATGATGAGCAGGCGATTGCCGAGCTGGTGCATCGTGCCGTGCAGGAGTGCGATTTTGTCATTACGAGCGGTGGCGCCTCGGCGGGCGATTACGATTTCGTGACGGCGCTCGTCCGGCGCGAGGGCGAGGTGCTGTTTGACCGCATCTCGATGCGTCCGGGCAAGGCCATCACGTTTGGCTTGCTCGGCGGCAAGCCGTATCTGGGGCTTTCGGGCAATCCCGCGGCGGCGTATGTGGGCTTTGAGATGCTCGCGCGCCCGGCGATTCGCAAGATGCGCGGTTTTGCCGAGGGGGCGCGTCCCGTGCAGCAGGCGACGCTCACGCACGGCGTGAAAAAGCGACAGCATCGCCGCTTCTTCGATCGCGCCACGGTTTTGCGCGACTCCGAGACCGGTGAGCTGTTGGTGACCGAGGCCAAGACGCAGAATTCGGCGTTGCTCGGCACGATGCAGCGGGCCAACTGCCTGTTGCGTATTGACGAAGGTCCGTGCGAGCTCAAGGCGGGCGACGTCGTGGATGTCGTGCGTGTCGACCTGCCTGAGGGCGCCGTGTTGTAGGAGGAATGCTATGGAGCTGAAGATATCGATCGTGACGTGTTCGGATACGCGGGGCCTTGCCCAGGACGAGGCCGGTGCCGCACTCGAGGAGCTTATCGAGGCGCAGGGATGGACGGTCGCCTCGCATGTGGTCGCGCGCGATGACGTCAGCGAGATTGGTGATGCTATTGTGGAAGCCGCCGATGAGTGCCACGCCAATGTCGTGCTCACCTGCGGCGGCACGGGGCTTTCGATGCGCGATGTGACGCCCGAGGCGACGCGTGCCGTCTGCGATCGCGAGGTGCCGGGTATTGCCGAGGCGATCCGTGCGTACTCGATGACCAAGACGCGCCGCGCCATGCTCTCGCGCGCTATTTGCATGCAACGAGGTCATACACTTGTCGTAAACTTTCCCGGTTCTACGAAGGCCGCTCGCGAAAGCTGGGAGGCCATAGCGGACCAGCTGGAGCATGCGGCTCAGATGACAGCGGGCGGCGGACATACCAACTAAGCGATTTACCTGCGGCGGAGCGACCTGAACGGCTGCTCCGCTTTTTATTTGCGCCCAAGGGGACGGCATTCTGTAGGCATGCCTGAAGCTATATTCTCAGAAGAGAATAATTTCTCATAATCATTATTCGCACCGAAGTATAATTTAATTACAGAATAAAGCCCGCGGTGGGGTACCCGGGCACAAGGTCCGAAAGGGTTGAACATGTTCGATATGGTTTCTCGCCGCGGATTCGTCTCGCTCTCTACTGTCGCCGCTGCCGGCCTTGGGCTTGCCGGCTGCTCCGGCAACAAGGAGCCTGAGGCGACCGGCTCCGATGCCGGCTCCGCCAAGGCCTCTTCCAAGAAGGAAACCGTCGAGCTGCAGGTCTTTGCTGCCAACTCGCTCGAGAAGGCTTTGCCCGAGGTTCAGAAGCTCTACACCGAGCAGACCGGTACCACCTTTGCCGACACGCAGTTTAAGGCGTCCGGCGACCTCGTTGAGCAGATGCGTGCCGGTGCCACGGTCGACGTGCTCATCACCGCTTCCAAGGGCACCATGGATGACGCTGAGACCGTCGAGCTCGTCGATGCCGACACGCGTGAGGATATGTTCGTCAACGACCTCGTGATCATTCGTGCCGAGGGCTCCGACACCAAGGTCGAGGCCATCGCCGACGTCGCGAATCTGGACGGCAAGATCGCCATCGGCGACGCCAAGACCGTCCCCGCCGGCAAGTACGCCAACCAGGCGTTGGCTTCCGTGGGCCTCTACACCGGCACCGAAGGCGACGACGGCGAGTATGCTCCCGAGATCGCCGACAAGGTCGCACTGGCCGACAAAGTTGGTACCGCTGCCGCCTATGTGTCCACAGGCGACTGCGTGGCCGGTTTTGTCTACAGCTCCGATATCTTCCGCTACGACGGCATCGAGGAGGCGTTCGTGTGTCCCGAGGACTCGCACAAGCCCATCGTGTATCCGGGCGCCGTTGCCGAGAGCTCCGAACATGCCGACGAGGCTAAGGCGTTCATCGACTTTTGCCTGTCCAACAAGAAGGCTCAGAAGATTTGGGCTAAGTACGGCTTTGAGCTTTCCGCGTAGTGCGGCTTGGCGCGATAATTCCATCGTTTTGTGTTTCACTCCGTCCTTGTATTCGCTTGGAGCTTTTCGTGCTTAATAGATTCCGCATGCTTGTCGCCTGTGCTTTGACCTTCGCGCTTTGCTGGGTGCCGGGATTTGCGTTTGCTGGGGACGCTGAGGACGGGGCCCAGGTTGCTGCGACCGCTCATGGGCTTTCCTATGGGATCGAGGGTTTTGAGCGGTTGGCCAAGGGGACCGCTCGTGCCATGGAGGGCCAGCCTGAGGGCTTCCGGTTTCCCGTTGACGAGGACGTGGACCTTGTAGTGGCGCCTGCTGCCGATCGCGTTGTGGTGTGGATATCGCCCAAGGCGGTCGAGAAGTTTGGATTGGATCCGCAGGACAACGAGTGCGTATCGGGTCTCAAGGCCCTCGTCTGCGAGCTCGACAGCGCAAACTCCATGGGAGGTGCGCAGCTAGGGGACGTTGATCTTCCTTGGTATGTTACGGCGGAAACAACGTTTGATGCCGGCGGTTATACCTATGGCTTTGACGAGCGCGGTGCGGATGGGGACCGCTATGTGGTGATTGCATCGGCCTCGGGTGATGCCAAGGGCGGCGCGCGTTGGCTTGATAGCGCTCAAATGGTAGAGGCATCGTCTGTCGTGTTGCGGGATGAGCAGGGGCCCTTGACCTCTCTGGCCTCCTTTTTAGGCGGCATCGACTACCGCCCGTTTTGGGTGTCTATCAAAACGAGCGGCCTTGCCCTGCTGATCTCCTTTGCGCTGGGCTTGTTTGCCGCGTGGAAGACTATGGGTACCTCGAGTCGCATCAAGGGCCTGCTCGATTCGGTCTTTACGATTCCTATGGTGCTGCCGCCCACGGTCTGCGGCTTTCTGCTCCTCATGCTGTTTGGCCGCTCGACCGGGGTGGGCCAGTGGCTGATCGCGCGCGGCATCTCGATCGTCTTTACCTGGCCCGCGGCGGTTATTTCGGCCGTCGTTGTGTCGTTTCCGCTGGTCTACCGCACAGCGCTCGGAGCCTTCGAGAGCCTCGACACGCAGATGCTCGACGCCGCACGAACCCTGGGATGGTCCGAGCTTCGCATCTTCACCAAGCTTATGATGCCGCTCGGCTGGCCCTCAATCGCGGCGGGCACGGTGCTCGCCTTCGCTCGCGCGATGGGCGAGTTCGGCTGCACGCTGTTCTTTGCGGGCAACTACGCCGGCATTACGCAGACCATTCCCATTGCGATTTACTTTGAGTGGATGGGCGGCAATACGTCGGTGGCTCTCTTTTGGGTCGTGGTCGTAATAGCGTTCAGCTTCCTGGTCATCCTATTCATCAACATGTACACGGCGCATTCTCAAAAGTATCGCGAGCGGGGCCTTTCCCGTGCGGAGCGCAAGCAGGCCAAAGAGCTCGCCGGACAGGGCGATTCGCTTGACCCGGTGGGCGGTGATGCCTTGCGTATCGATCGCGAGGCGCTGGCCGAGCTTATGCGCGATGGCGCGGTCGCAAAGGGAGGTCGATAAGCCATGTCGCTCGTTCTGGATATCAAAAAGCGCTATCCGGGCTTTACCCTCGACATTCAGCTCGATGCCGGCGAGGAGCGTGTGGCGCTGCTGGGCGCCTCGGGTTGCGGCAAGAGCTGCACGTTGCGCTGCATTGCCGGCGTGGAGACACCCGACGAGGGCAAGATCGTCGTCAACGGCGTGACCTTTTTTGACTCGGCGGCGGGTATCAACCTGTCGCCCCAGGAGCGAAAATGCGCCCTGCTGTTCCAAAACTATCAGCTGTTTCCCAACATGACGGTGGCCGATAACGTGTGCGCCGGTGTTAAGGATGCGGGTGACGCCGCCGCGCGCAAAAAGCTCGCCGAGCGTTATCTGGGCATTTTCGGTCTGGCCGATTTTGTCGACCGCTACCCCGTGCGCCTCTCGGGCGGTCAGCAGCAACGCGTGGCGCTTGCGCGCATGGTGGCGGCGCATCCGGGCATCTTTATGTTCGATGAGCCCATGAGCGCGCTCGACGCGTATCTCAAGAGCGCGCTCGAACAGAACATGCTCGACCTGTTCGATGTGTGCAACCGTACCGTGCTCTACGTGAGCCACGACATCGACGAAGCGTGCCGCCTGTGCCGGCGCATTTGTGTGATGCACGACGGGCATATGGAGGAGATCGGCTCCGTCGATGACGTGGTCCGCCGGCCGCAAACCTTGGCTGCGCTGCGTCTGACGGGCTGCAAGAATACGAGCCGCGCGCGCAAGATCGAGCTTCAGGAAGTTGAAGCCCTGGACTGGGGCATGACCTTCAACGTGGGCCGTGAGGTTCCCGATAATGTGGCGTACCTGGGTATTCGTGCGAGCTATTTCCATGTGGACAACCGCGCTGAGCGCGGTCGTAACAGCTACGATCTGCATGTGGCCCGCGTGAGCGATTCGCGTTTTGAGCGCCTGGTGCTGCTGGATGTGCCGCGTGCCGATGCGCCGACGCGCCTGCAGTGGAAGGTCAACAAAGTGGGCATGCCTGTCGACGAGCTGCCGCAAGCAGGCGAGACGCTGCGCATGCATTTTGATGCCAGCAGGATCCATTTGGTTTGTCGTTGATGCGGTGGGCGATGCGGGCGAGGAGGTAGTCCTCGACCGCTTTGTTTCCACTTTACAGCTCGCCGATTTCTATATGACAAAATCTTATCAATCTGATAATTATTTATCAGACAGCGAGGTGTTCGCATCCCGCAGCTGTCGTACGATTGTCAACGGTGTTCGCATGGTCGATGACCGTTGATATAGTTGACCTCAACTGGTTAAGGAGGGTGCGCACATGCCGCAGACGACATACATTCGCCGCGTTGCCGCGCGTGCCCTATATATCGCTCGGAGCCGCATATGAGCAGGTATGTTCACGGCTCCGGGAGAGACGACGCACAATTAAATAGTCAACCGCAAAGCAGGTTCCCCAAAATTCCGGGTTTGAGCACGGCAGGGCAATCGCCGCCCGTCGTGCATCGATACCGCTGTTATCCGTTTTTGGTTCGAGAGGGGAACCGCCATGGCTGAAGAATTCGATTTCCATCCGATGTGGGAGAGCCTCGGCATGAATCTTGCCGACCACGACATACTGCTGGGCGCCGTGGGCCAGATGTACGGCGATATGTTCTTGACGCAGAACAATCGCCCCAAGTCCACGTCCTACCTGGACTTTGTGGCCACCAACATCCACAGCGGCCGTATTAAGGAGATGCTCGACAAGAAGGAGGCCGGCGAGGCCACCAAGATCGTCGGTTCGTTCTGCGTGTACGTGCCCGAGGAGATTGTGCTCGCCTGCGACGGTATTCCCGTGGGCCTGTGCTCGGGTGCCGATTGGGCAACCGATAAGGTCGAGGAGCATCTGCCGCGCAACACCTGCCCGCTTATCAAGAGCTTTGCCGGCTTTAAGCTGGGCGAGGTCTGCCCCTACATTGAGTCGAGTGACTTGGTGGTAGGCGAGAACACCTGCGATGGCAAGAAGAAGGCCTACGAGTTTTTTGCCACGCAAAAGAACATGTACGTCATGGATATTCCCAACGTACACGACGAGTCGACGCTCGTGACCTGGAAGGCCGAGGTCAAGAAGCTCGCCGCCAAGATCGAGGAAGAGTGCGGCGTCACGATTACGCCTGAGCGTCTGAAGGCCGCCATCCACGCCGTCAATGAGAAGCGTCGCGCCCTGCAGCGCCTCGCTGCCACGCGCGCTGCCGACCCTGCGCCCATCAGCGGTCTTGACAGCCTGCTGACCGTTCAGGCCGCCTTTATGGACGACACGCCACGTCTGACCGGAGCCATTAACGATATGGCGGCTGAGTGCGAGCAGCGTGTCGAGGCTGGCGAGGGCGTGGCGCCCAAGGGGACCAAGCGCATCCTGTACACCGGCACGCCCATGGCCGTGCCCAACTGGAAGCTGTTCAACCTCATCGAGAAAGCCGGCGGCGTTGTGGTAGGCGAGGAGTCCTGCACGGGCTCGCGCTACTACAAGGACCTGGTCGACGAGTCCGGTGAGACGGTGGACGAGATGCTCGATGCCATCGCCGAGCGCTACTTTAAGATCAACTGCGCCGTCTTTACGCCCAACGACCAGCGTATGAAGGACATTGTCCAGATGGCCAAGGACCTGCATGCCGACGGCATCGTCGACGTGGCCCTGCAGTTCTGCACGCTCTATGAGATGGAGTCGTTTGCCGTGGAGAAGGCCGCCGAGGAAGCCGGCATTCCGTTTATGCACATCACGACCGACTACGCCGGTGAGGATGCAGGCCAACTGCAAACCAGGATCGAGGCCTTCTTGGAAACCATTTAGGGCTATCCGTCCCGGCGGCTTTCCCAGGCACCCGATCTTGCCGTTCAAACCGTCGCTTGCGTGCGAAAGTACGCGGCGCGTCTCTTTCACGGCAACCTCGGGCACCTGGGAAAGCCGCTTCCTTGGTTGGTTAAAAGGTTTAGGAGTTATATGTCGGAAAATATTGAGCAGCCGTTGCCCAGCACGTTTGAGGAGTTTAACGAACAACGCAAGGCGGCGTTTATTCGCGTTAAGGATTACAAGCAGGCGGGTAATCGCCTGGTCGGCTTTTTTGCAGCTATACGCCGCTCGAGATTATCGATGCCGCGGGCGCCTCGAGCGTGGCTCTGTGCGGTACGTCCGACGAGGTGATTCCCGAGGCCGAGAAGGTGCTGCCGGCAAACCTCTGCCCGCTCATCAAGTCGACGTATGGTTTTGCCTATTCGCAAAAGTGCCCGTTTACGTACTTTAGCGACATGATCATCGGCGAGACCACCTGCGACGGCAAGAAGAAGATGTACGAGCTGCTCAACGAGCTCAAGCGCACGCACATTCTGCACCTACCGCAGGGCCGCGACCGCGCCTACGAGCGCGAGGGCTGGTACGAGGAGTGCCGTCTGCTCAAGGAGGAGCTCGAGAACTTCTACGACATTACGATTACCGACGGCGACCTACGCGCTGCTGCCCGTCGTCGCAATCGCCTGCGTGCGGCCCAGCTCGAGATGTTTGCGCTGCAGGCCAACCAGCCGGCGGCCATGAGCGGCGTCGATCTGATGAGCACCATGTTTGCCGGTACGTTCAGCTTTGATATCGAGGCCTATACGCAGCAGCTGGAGCAAAAGGTCGCTAACCTGCGCGAGGCCTACGAGGCCGGCGAGCACCCGGTTGCGGCGGATGCCAAGCGCATCCTGATCACCGGTTGCCCGGTGGGCGGCGTAATCAACAAGATCGGTCGCACCATCGAGTCCAACGGCGGCGTGGTCGTGTGTATGGATGACTGCTCGGGTGAGCGCACGGCGGCCATGATGGTCGACCCGGATGCGCCCGATATCCTGCGTGCCATCGCCGACCGCTACCTGGACATCAACTGCTCGGTCATGACGCCCAACGATGGTCGTATGGAAAACACGCTGGCCATGTGCGAGAAGTATCATGTCGATGGCGTGGTAGAGAGCGTGCTACAGGCCTGCCACACCTTTAACGTGGAGAGTGCGCGCATGCAGGAGGCCGTCGAGGGTGCGGGTATTCCGTATATGAAGATCGAGACCGACTACAGCAACGGCGACATGGGCCAGATTGAGACCCGCATCGCCGCCTTCATCGAAACCCTCTAGTTTCCTCAGGCACCGGATCTTGCCTCTCAAACCGTCGCTTGCGTACCAAAGTACGCCGCGCTCCTCTTTCGGGGCAACCTCCGGCACCTGAGAAACCTAGAGCTAAGGCGCCTGAACGCGCCGCTGTCTTTGATGTTTGGATTAGGAGAGAGCCATGATAGGGATCGGGATCGATATCGGGTCTACGGCGGCTAAGGCTGCCGTGGTCGATGGGGAGGGTTCGGTGGCGTGGACGTGCGTGCAGCCCACCGGGTTCTCCTCGGTCGATGCTTCCGAGCGGCTGCGCGAGGCACTGGCAGCGGCCGGCTATGACGTGTGCGCCGACGATGCTCGCGTGGTCGCGACTGGCTACGGCCGTGTTGCCGTGCCCTATGCGCACAAGGTCGTGACCGAGATTACCTGCCATGGTGCCGGTGCCGTGCGCCTGTTTGGCGAGCAGGGCACGGTGATCGACGTGGGCGGTCAGGATACCAAGGTCATCCAACTCAAGGGTGGCCGCGTGGCCAAGTTTGCCATGAACGACAAGTGCGCCGCCGGCACGGGGCGCTTTTTGGAGATCATGGCCGACCGCCTGGGCATTTCCCAGCAGCAGATGGCCGACCTGGCGCGTTCCGGCGAGCCTACCAAGATCAGCAGCATGTGCACGGTCTTTGCCGAAAGCGAGGTCATCAGCCTGATCGGTCGCGGTGAGCCGCGCGAGAACATCGCCCGTGGCGTGATCGACAGCGTCGTGTCGCGCGTGGCGACCATGGCCGGGCAGGCCGCGGGCGCCCCGTACTACCTGACCGGTGGTCTGTGCGAGAACGCCTTCGTAGTGGAGCGGTTGGGCGAGCTACTGGGGTCGCCGGTGACCACCTCGCCCCAGGCTCGCTTTGCCGGAGCGATCGGCGCGGCTGTCCGCGCCGCCGCCTTGGCCTAGGGGTGTACCGCGACATGCGCATCCTCAATATCTCGGCACAAAAACCAGATAGCACCGGCAGCGGCACCTACCTTGCCGCGCTCGTGCGCGAACAGATCGAGACGGGGCATCGCGCCGCCGTGCTTTGCGGCGCGGCACCGGGTGATACCCAAGGCGAGCTGGACCGGCGTGCTGCCGTGTTTGCCGTACCGTTCGAGTCGCCCGAGCTGCCGTTTCCCATCTGCGGTATGTCCGATGTCATGCCCTATCCCTCCACGCGCTATCGTGACCTGACGCCTTCGATGCTCAAGGCATTTGAGCGGGCATTTGCTGCTGCAATCGATCGGGCGGTGGCTGAGTTTCGGCCCGATCTGGTGCTCTGCCATCATCTGTATCTGGTGACCGCATTGGCGCGCGAGTGCGTCCGGGGCGTGCCGGTTGTTGCCGTGTGCCATTCGACCGATCTGCGCCAGCTGCGTTCGCATGCGCTCGAGCGCGATCGCATCGTAAGTGCGGTTCGTCGGCTCGATGCCGTCTTTGCGCTCCATGCTGAGCAGGCTGAGCAGATTGACCTGGTGTGCGGCGTCGATGCCGATCGCATCCACGTGATTGGGACGGGCTACGACCATCGCGTCTTCTGCCGCGATGCAAGCGTGGCGAGGCAGCCGGGATCGCTTGTGTACGTGGGCAAGATTTGCTTTAAAAAGGGCGTCGAGTCGCTGGTTCGATCTGTGTCATTGCCGATTGACGATGGCGTCCGCCCATCTGGCTTGGTACTTGTGGGCGGCCGCGGGGACGATGCCGAGTACGCGCGTATCGAGCGCTTGACCGCGGCCTCGGATGTGCCGGTGACGCTGGCGGGGCGCCTGGATAGCGATGGGCTCGTGCGTGCCTACCGCAGTTCCGACGTCTTTGTGCTGCCTTCGTTTTACGAGGGTCTGCCGCTCGTGACGATCGAGGCCCTCGCGTGCGGCTGCAAAGTTGTGGCGACCGATTTGCCCGGCGTTCGTCCCTGGATGGAGGCGATGCTTCCCGGTGCTCCCGTGACGTGGGTGGCGTCGCCGCGTATGACGGATGTCGACACGCCCGTGGCGGCCGACCTTCCGTTGTTTGAGCGCGCACTGGCAGATGCTATCGCGCAGGCGCTTGCGGCGCCGCTTTCGACGTTCGAGCCGTCGGCGGTCTCTTGGGAAGCGTGCCTGGCGCGTATACTTAAAGTCGTTGATTTGTTGGAAGGGGGTTCGTATGGCTAAGGACACCATGAGGCTCACGTCCATGACGGCCGCGAGCGGTTGAGCCGCTAAGTTGGCTCCTGGAGCCCTCGCCCAGGTCCTGGGCGACTTACCCAATGTGCATAACGACAACCTGCTCGTGGGGTTCGATACCTCCGACGATGCGAGCGTCTTTCGCGTTGGCGACAACTTGGGCCTCGTGCAGTCCATCGACTTCTTCCCGCCGATGGTCGATGACCCGTTTCTGTTTGGCCAGATCGCCGCGGCCAACTCGCTGTCGGACATCTACGCTATGGGCGGGCGGCCGAGTCATGCCATGAACCTGCTCTGCATACCCAGCTGCCTGGGTGTTGAGGCTGCTGGCCAGATTCTGGCGGGTGGCGCCGACAAGTGCGTCGAGGCGGGCTGCTCCATCGCGGGTGGCCACACCATCAACGACGACGAGCCCAAGTACGGCCTGTCCGTGAGCGGCTTTGTCGCGCTCGACCGCATGCTCGCCAACAGCGGCGCGCGCGTGGGCGATGTTCTGCTGCTGACCAAGGCGATCGGCTCGGGCATCATCACCACGGCCATTAAGGGCGAGCTTATCGAGCAGGATGAGGCCTGTCCGATGTGGAACTCGATGCGCACCCTCAACGAGGCCCCGATTCGCCTGGCCGAGGGACTCGAACTTCACGGCTGTACCGACGTCACGGGCTTTGGCTTGATCGGGCATGCGTGCGAGATGGCCGAGGGCTCGGGCGTGCAGATTGAGCTTGCATCGGGGGCGGTGCCTCTCTTTGAGCAGGTGCTCGATATGGCGCGTCTGGGCATTATCCCAGCCGGCGCCTACCGCAACCAGGACTTCTTTGGCCCGCGCGTGGCTGCCGACGAGGACTTGGAGCCGGGCATGCTGGATGCGCTGTACGATCCGCAGACGTCTGGTGGCCTGCTTATCGCGGCGCCTGCTGCCGATGTGGATGAGCTCGCGCGTCGTCTGCATGCCGAGGGACGTATCGCCGTCGTCGTCGGTCGCGTGTGCGAGCCGGTGCCAGGCGGTCCTGCTGTTCGCGTTGTGCATTAAGGAAAACCGTTTATGCGACCGTCCGTTGTTCTGGGCGGCCCCTTTCGAAAGGATTTTGCTATGTCTACCAAAATTGAAGTCAATGCCATGGGCGATGCCTGTCCGCTGCCCGTCGTCAAGACGCTTAAGGCGCTCAAACAGCTTGACGGCGAGGGTGCCGTGGTGACCTCGGTCGATAACGAGACCGCCGTCAAGAACATCTCCAAGATGGCGCAGGAGAAGGGCCGCACGGCCTCGGTCGAGAAGATCTCGGACGCTGAGTGGCACGTGACCGTCGCGACCGCCGGTGCCGTGGCCGTTGCGGACCCCGAGCAGGACGGTGCCGCTTTCTGCGACGCCAGCGCCAGCAAGGGCAAACTCGTCATTTCCGTCTACACCGACTGCATGGGCCGTGGCGACGACGAGCTGGGCCACAAGCTCATGAAGGCCTTCATCTTTGCCGTGACGCAGCAGGAGGAGCTGCCCGCGACCATGCTGTTCTACAACGGCGGCGCCAAGCTCACCGTCGAGGGCTCGCCGGTGCTCGATGACCTGAAGGGCCTGGCGGAGCAGGGTGTCGAGATTCTCACCTGCGGCACCTGCCTCGATCACTTTGGCATTAAGGATCAGCTCGCGGTGGGTGAGGTCACGAACATGTACGTGATCGTGGAGAAGATGGAACAGGCCGTGCGCGTCGTGCGTCCGTAGCGTATTGGTTGGAGTTGCCATGAGGGAGAAGCGCCCGGCGCTTGTCATCACGTTTCCCACCACGGCGGCCGCCATGGGTTGCGAGTCCCTGTGCGTTGAGCGTGGCCTTCCCGGGCGAACGATTCCCGTGCCCGGGGAGGTCGCTGCCGGCTGCGGCCTGGCGTGGAAGGCGTTGCCTGCCGATGAGGAGCTGCTGCGCAGCGAGCTTACCGCGGCAGGCGTTCCTACCGAGGGCTATACCGTGATTGATATGTGGGAGGTCGTGCGATGATCTACCTGGATAACGCGGCGACGACCATGCACAAGCCTCAGACGGTCATCGATGCCGTGACGCAGGCGATGTGCTCGCTCGGCAATGCCGGGCGCGGTGCCACGTCGGGTGCCCTCGATGCCGCTCGTACGATTCACGCTTGCCGTACCAAGCTCGCGCGCCTTTTGGGCTGCCCGAGGGCGGACCATGTGTGCTTTACGCCCAACTCCACGGCGGCGCTCAACACCGCCATCAATGGCGTGGTGCGTCCCGGTGACCGCGTGGTCACGACGGTGCTTGAGCACAACTCGGTGCTGCGTCCGCTCAATCGCTTGGCGACGGAGCAGGGTGTGACGGTTGAGCATGCGGGCTGCGACGCGAACGGCGCGCTCGACTACGACGAGCTCGAGCGGTTGGTCACGCCCGGTACGCGTGCCGTGGTGGTGACGCATGCTTCCAATGTGACCGGCAACGCGGTCGACGTTTCGCGTGTGGCTGCCATCGCCCATGCGGCCGGCGCGTTGGTGATCGTCGATGCCTCTCAGTCTGCCGGTACGGCGCATATCGATATGCAAGCCATGGGGCTCGACGTCGTGTGCTTTACCGGCCACAAGGGGCTCATGGGACCCCAAGGCACCGGCGGGCTGGCCGTGGCGGAGGGCATTGACGTGGCGCCGTGGGCCATGGGCGGCACGGGCGTGCACAGTTTCGATGCGCTGCAGCCGCTTGAGTGGCCCACGCTCCTTGAGGCGGGCACGCTCAACGGCCACGGCATCGCGGGCCTTTCTGCCGGTCTCGACTTTATCGAGGCACAAGGCGGGGTCGAGGCGATTGCGGCGCATGAGCGTTCGCTTGCGGAGCGCTTCCTCGCCGGTGCTCGCGAAATCCCCGGCATTGCGCTCTACGGTGCGTTTGACCAACCCGCGCGCTCGGCGATCGTGTCGCTCAACGTGGGCGATATCGACTCTGCCGAGATTTCGGACACGCTCATGCAAGGGTGGGGGATTGCGACGCGCCCCGGTGCCCATTGCGCCCCACTCATGCACCGCGCGCTGGGAACCGAGCGCCAGGGCGTGGTTCGCTTCTCGTTTGGTTACTTCAACACGGCCGAGGAAGTCGACACCGCGATTGACGCTTTGCGCGATTTAAGCAGCGATTAGACCAACCATTTACGCCCTTAGATAAACCGTTTGCGCAGCCTTCCCGCATTGTCGCTTATACAGGGTATTGTGAGATGATGGCCCACACTGGGACTCTGTATCTTTGCAAATTGCGGGAAGGTTCCTATGAACAGGATCACTGCTGCCCTCTATAGCTTTTTAGTCGTCTATCTTTCGGTCGCGATGGTCGTGACCTCGATACCCCTTGCGCCCCGCGCGGCTTATGCCGATGACGCCGGGGCGGTCGCCGTCGAGAGCGAGGCCCAAGAGACCGACTCGAGTTCTGACGCTGATGTCCATGCGGTCGATAACGCGTCATCTTCGGGCGAGGGCAGCTCATCCACAGCTTCCGACCAAACGAATAACGCTCAGGACGAATCGTCCAGCTCGGATGCCAGCACTTCCACGTCGAGCTTGGCCCAAGACCTTTCGATCTCCGCGACCGATTCTGATGCAGCAAAGAGCTTGGTTGCCACGACGGAACCCTCGTCCGATGACAGCGAAGTCGATCCCCTCGTGTATGAGGACCCAACGGTCTACGAGTATGCCAAGCTTATGCCGAACGGCTATGTGTATCCGTGCGATGCAAGCGGAAGCGTTACGGTAGAGATCGATGGAAACGACCCGTACGGGAGCTCTGTCGACGGTAAATTGGTAACCAATCTGATCGTTGATTACGGAGTGGATGGGGTCCCCGGATATATTTGTGAGTATTCCTCCAATTTGCGTTCGGTGCGTTTTGAGAACAGCTCTATTTCTTCAATTGGACTACACGCCTTTTCTGGGTGCTCCAATCTCGCCGATATCAGCTTTTCCGGTATGACCATTGGGGGCATCGGAACAGAGGCGTTTTCTGGGTGCGGATCGCTTACGAGCCTGAACATTAATGACGTTGCTACCATCGGCTCTATGGGCGATGCCGCGTTTGCCTGGAGCGGGCTGCGGTCTACGGGTCTCGACAAGGTCGTTGGTCTCAGTTCGATTCCTGAGAACGCTTATAATGCCTGCAGCGCTCTGACCGATACCGGTCTGGGCGGGAACACATCCATCACGTCAATCGGCGTTAATGCGTTCAAAAACTGCTCCCGCCTTGCGACGACCGGACTTGAGAGCAATACGACGATCAAGACGCTCCGCGAAGGTTGCTTCTCCGGGACCAATATGAGCGGCGGGCTGACGCTGCCCCTTTATTCCAAAATCGAGGAACTGCCGAGCCGTGCGTTCTATGGCTCTAAGCTCGAAACCGTGTACCTTGGGTGCGACCATGTGGTGCTCATTAATTCCACCACGTTTCCCAAGCAATACATGACTGTCATGGTCCCTGCCAAGATGGTTTCGCAATACGAAAGCGGCCACCCTAAAGAGGTTTGGGAGAGCTGTAATGGTAGCCTGCCCGTCCCCGTAGGCAAGATGCTCCAAAAGATTGAGATCTCGCGTGATCCCGACAAGATGGCCTATCAGCCGGGGGAAAAGATCTCGCTCGAGGGCATGAGTGTCACATTTCAATATCCTCATTCGACGATGGATAGCGACTACGAAGCGCTCATAAAGGAAGAACTCGGCGAATACCTTACGGCGACCCCCTGCGATGGTGATGTCTTCGACGAGTCGATGGACGGAGAACCTATACAGCTCGTGTACGACGATGGCTACACGCGCCTTGTCGCGTACAGCAAGGGCAACCTGCAGCAGGCGGCCTACGAGTATGCCAAGCTCATGCCCAACTACTATCTGTATCCGTGCGACGCAAACGGAAATCTTACAGTAGAAATCGATGAGAACAGCCCGCGCGAGAACTCTGTCGATGGTCGAATGGTAACGAATTTGATTGTCGATTACGGGGTTGATGAAGTCGACGCACAGCTCTGTGCTGACTCTACCAATCTGCGTTCAGTGCGCTTTGAGAATAGCTCCATTTCTAAAATTGGACTGCACGCCTTCTATAGCTGTCCGAATCTCACCGATATAAGCCTTTCCGGTATGACCATCGGCACCATCGGGAAAGAGGCATTCTATGGCTGCAAGTCGCTTACGAGTTTGAACATCAACGAGGTTGCCACTATTGGCTCTATGGGCGACGCCGCGTTTGCCGAGAGTGGACTGGTGTCCACGGGGCTCGACAAGGTTGTCGGCCTCACATCGATTCCCGACAGAGCCTACGAAGGCTGCAAGGCTCTGACCGATACCGGCCTGGACAAGAATGCCTCCATTACATCGATTGGCGTTTGCGCGTTCAGGTTTTGCTCGAACCTTGCTACCACAGGGCTCGAGAGCAACACAACGGTCGAAACGCTTGGCCACACCTGCTTCTACGGCACCGACTTGAGCGGCGGGCTGACGCTGCCATATAACTCCAAGATCGAGGAGTTGCCGGAAAAGGCGTTTGGCAGTACCAATCTCGAGACCGTGTTCTTTGGGTGCAACCATGCGGTGCTCATTAACACCGACACGTTCCCCAAATACAACATGACCGTCATGGTCCCCGCAAAGATGATTCCAAAGTACAGCAAGGGAGAGCCCAAGGCTGTTTGGGAGAGGTGCAACGGCTGCCTGCCCGTCCCGGTGGGCAAGGTGCTCGAGAACGTTGAGATCTCATGCGACCCCAACAACATGACCTATGAGCCGGGGGACACCATTTCGCTCGAGGGCATGAGCGTCGAGCTCGATTACCCGCATTCGGTATCGATTTGGAACTACGAAGCCCTCATAAAGGGAGAACTGGGTGAGTACCTTACGGCGACTCCATGCGACGGTGACGTCTTCGATGAGTCGATGGACGGACAGCCCGTAAAGCTCGTTTATGACGATGGCTATTCACATTTTGAAACCCAGACCAAGGGCACGCTACAGCTTAAGAAGCCTGAGCCGACGTCGTTCCAGATCTCCTATGCTCAAACGATCGATAAAGGCGAACGCAAACTGATGGACGGCGTTGAGCTGCCCGATGTTTCCGGCGCGACGACGATCGATGCGGGCGCCGAGGTCACGCTCGATGCCGGTGCTTTGGGGATGCTCAACGACAACATCACGTTTAAGGGCTGGTATGACACCGAGTCCGGCAAGTACATCTCCAAAGAGACGGTCTACACGTTTACGCCGGATAAGGATCTGTCCCTGGAGGCTCGCTTTAAGCTCAAGGACTATGCGGTGCATGTCAACGATGCGCAGGCGACCGATTCGTCGCAGGACTATGCGCACCTGAGTGTTACCGCCCAAAACTGCTATCGCAATGCCGGCGAGACGGTTGAGGTTTCCGCCGTCACGGATAACGCCCTGTTCCTAGGCTGGTATCTGGGCGAGGGCGATGATGCGTACGCCGCGAGCGATCAGCTCGACTTTACCTATACGGTGGACAAGGCGGACGCGATTGTGTCCGAGGACAAGACTGACGCTAGGATCGAGATCACTCCGCGATACTGCGCTCCACAGGCGAGCGTTGTGCTGAGTGTGGATGGGGTCGATGAGAACGGGCAGCCGCTCGGGCAGTTCCTTTCCACCGGTCTGTACGGCATCGGGTCGCGCGTAACGGTCGTGGCGGTGCCAATGCCTGGCTATGTGTTTGACTACGCGACCGATGCCCTCGGCAACGTTGTCTTTACCGGCGACGATGGTCCGTCCTACACGTTTGTGCTCGAGGGAGATGTGCAGTACACCGCGCATTTCCGCGAGGCGACTGACCCCGACGAGTCACTCGCGGCGCTGAAGGCCGCGCTCATCGCCGCGATTACGGCTGCGGCCGTTCTCGCCACCATGTATGGCCTGGGCGAGATTGTCGACCCCATCGCGGCCGACGCGGTGATTGAGATCGGTATGGCCGACAACATTGAGGATGTTGCCGCTGTGGGCACCAAGGTGCTCAAGGAGATTAAGGACATCATCGACGACCACAAGAAGCCCAAGCCTCATGGCGACCATAAGATTGAGATTATTGCCACCGCGCAGCCCGAGGTGGGCGGTGCCGTTACCGGAGGCGGTATCCACTATGAGGGGACGGTCGCCACGCTCGAGGCTGTCGCCAATCCCGGCTATCGCTTCGTATGTTGGAAAGAGAACGGCGTCGAGGTCTCGACATCTCCTCTCAAGACGATGACGATCACGGACCTGACGCCCGAGGTTGTAAAGATGACGGCCGTCTTTGAGAAAAAAGTCGAGGTCACGGCAGTTGCCGAAGCCGATGGCATTCAGGCCGATTTTTCGACGGGCTGCACCGCAAGCCCTGTAAAGCAGAGCATCACCCGTGGCGATCAGGCTATGGTCACTGCGAGCGAGGGTCCCGACTATGCCTTTGTGGGATGGTTTGAGGACGGCATCGAGGTTTCGCCCGAGCGCACGTATATCTTCAAGGCCGAGGTCGACCGCCATCTGGTTGCGCGCTTCCGCAAGGCGGACAAGACCATCCTAGTGAATACCGATCCCTTCGACAGCGCCGAGGTGCTGTGCGATGGTGTGCCGGTCGTGGATGGCAAGGTTCGCGCGAAGGATGGGGACATTCTCACGTTTACGATGCGGCCCAAGGTGCGCCCCGACAATCCGGAGAAGACGTACCGGTTTGTAGAGTGGCGAGAAACCGATGCGCAGGGTATCACGATTGCCAACAAGCAGGAAGTTTGCGAATACCGCGTTAACGGGAATGCCCGGATCGAGGCTGTAATGGACGGCAGGGATGCGCATACTGTGCGTGCCGAGGCCGACCCGCTCGAGGGCGGTACCGTTACGCTGAAGCGCGGTGAGACTGCTGGCATGGTACTCGAGGTTCCCGAAGGCGAGCGCGTGACCGCGGAGGCCACCCCATCCGAGGGCTATATCTTCGACGGTTGGTATCTGAGCAACGGCGGCTCGGATGCCACCTCGACGCTGGTTTCGAGCGAGCGCTCCTATACCTTTGAGCCCATTACCGACTGCGTGATCCAGGCAAAGTTTACGCGTGCCTGCAAGGTGGACGTTGTCGTTGAGCCGGCCGCGGCCATGGCGGGCAAATATTTGGTGCACGGCGAGGGCTACTGCATGAAGGGCGAGCCTGCCACGCTGAGCATTGAGCTCACGGCCGAGGCGAGCAAACAATTTACCTTTAAGGGCTGGTACGACGCTAAGACGGACCTGCTTTTGGGCACCGACCCCAGCTACCTTGAGTTCTATCCCGAGGACGTGGAATGCACGGTGCGTGCGGTGTTTGAGGAAAACACGTATACCGTGACGGCGAAGGCAAAAAAGACCTTTGTGGAGCGCGGTACCGTTGAGATCGAGGGGCATCCGGGCGCATCTTCTGTTACCTGTGGCTACGGCGATACGGTGATGCTCAAGGCAAAGGCCAACGACGGCTATCGTTTTGACCATTGGAAGGATGGCTCCGGTAAGGAGTACGATACCGCCGAGCTGGTCGTCAAGGTCACCAAGAGCGATACCTATACCGCGATTTTTACCGACTCAAAGCCCGAGGTAATCGTCACCGCCGATTCATGGCTCGGCGGTGCCGTGACGTGCAATGGGACCGTGGTGAAGCCTACGACCGATAAGTTCAAATTAGGGGAAACCCTTCATTTGACGGCCAAGGCCCATCCTGGCTTTTTGTTCTGGGGTTGGTACGTCAATGGCCGCCTGAAGAGCCTTAAGCACGAGACCTCGTTGGTTGCGAAGGCTCGCGGTAAAACCGGGCACTGCGTTATTACCGCGGGCTTTGTGCCGATCGATACCGTCTGCGTGCCCCTCGCTGATCCTGCGGAGGGCGGCACCGTCAAGGCGAGCCGCGTTCTTGCGGACCGCGGCGCGGAGGTTGCCCTTAAGGCAATGCCCAATCCCGGTTATGTCTTTACTGGTTGGTATACGGCAGACGGCACGTTTGAGTCTGCCGATGCGGAGTTCACCTGCCACCAGGAGCGCAGCCATGTGCACATCGCTCGCTTTATGGCAAAAAGCTATGACATCGACGCCACGACGGTAGTCGATTCCGGCACCGGCTCGCTGGTCGAATCGAGTGTCGCCGGCTGGGTCGAGGGCACGGGTACCGTTGAGGCGGGGCATGCCGCCACGCTGACCGCGCATGCGCTTTTGGGCTATGCGTTTGAGTATTGGGCCGATGCTTCGGGCGCCGTGGTAAGCCGTGACAGTACCTATCACGTGATGCCAACGTCCGACACGACGCTCCAGGCCGTGTTCTCGGCAAAGCAATATACGGTGGACGTCTCCTGCGAAGAGAGCATGGGCACGGTCGAGGGCGCGGGGGCGTATGCCGCCGGGCAGGTCGCAACCGTGCGCGCGGTCGCCGCCGAGGATACGGCTTTTGTGGGCTGGTTCCAGAACTGCACGTGCGTGAGCTCCAAGAAAACATATCGATTTACCGTGCGTGAGGACACGTCGCTCTATGCCGTCTTTGCGTCGGGTTCGTATGTCGTGCATACCGTTGCTTCGCCTGCCGAGGGCGGAGCCGTGAGCGGTTTTGGTGGCTATGAGGCCGGCGACCGCGCAACGCTTCGTGCGATCGCCAACACCGGGTATTCGTTTGCGGGTTGGACGGACGACAAGGGCGAGTCAGTCAGCGAGAACGCCGACTATACCGTTAAGGTCACGGGTGACGCCACCTATACGGCGATCTTTACGCCTAAGTCCTATCAGGTCGTTTTGAGCGCGAGTGACGATAGCGTTGGCACTCTGAGCGGCGAGGGCTCCTATCAATTCGGTGATACGGTCGAACTCAACGCTACGCCTACGGGAACCAAACGTTTTGTCGGCTGGTATGTCCTGGATGCCGAGGGCAACAAGTCGCTGCTGACCTGCGACGCCCATTGTTGGGTTAAGCTCGACAAGGATATGGTCGAGGGGCTCGAGGACGATACGTTGGAGCTCCAGGTCGTGTTTGCCGATCCGTACGAGGTGACCGTTACGGGCGAGGTCGTGGTGAAGGACAAGGCTTCGAACAGGGGCTGTCGTGTTACGGGCAGCGGTAGCTTTGCCGTGGGCGATCAGGTGGAACTGACCGCTGTTGCCGGTATGGGCTATCGCTTTGTGGGTTGGAGCACCGATAAGGAGGGCACCTCGATTGTCGAGACCGCGACGACCCTCGATGTGACCGCCACGCAAGACATAACGTACTACGCGCAGTTCGAATCCGATGGACAGGTGACCATTACCGTCACCGGCTCGTCCATCTTCCGCGGTACGGCCCTTCTGGTCGACGGCATTCCTGCCGGCAGCAGGTCCTACGACAGGGGCGACATGTTTATGGCGATCGCGATCCCGTGGAAGAAGTACCACTTCTCGCATTGGGTCGACGATGCGGGTGTCACGGTGAGCTACAGCGCGTTCTATATCGGTACCGCAAAGGAGAATAGGCAGCTTACGGCCGTGTTCTATGAGACGGGCTGCGATGTTCAGGTCGCTACGTATCCCAAGGACGCGGGCTTTAGCATGGTTGCGCTTGGTACCGGCGGCTCCTACCACTCCGCGGCGATTATGTTTACCGTGCCGCACAAGGGTTGGAAGTTTAAATACTGGGTCGACGAGAACGGCATGCCTGTGGGCGCCACGCCAGTGATCAACCGCGTTGTGTTTGGCAACCGTACTTTTACGGCCGTTTATGAGCGGGCGTCGATGACGGTTACGGCGGTGGATTCGCGTCAGGGAGGACACGTCGAGGGTTCCTCCGAGGATGAATCTCTGGGCTATGCCGTGACCAACGAAGTCGAGAACGGTGAGTCCACGACCCTGACTGCCGTTCCCGATGCGGGCTATGTGTTCGATGGGTGGTATGCACGCAACGACGACGGGTCGCTGGGCGATGAGCCGCTGAGCACGGATGCTACCTGGACGTTTGTCCCCGAGGACAACATGACTGTCGAGGCGCGCTTTGCGGAGGCGCCTAAGTACAAGGTGACGGCCCGAGCGGTCAACGGATCGGTTGATCCGGAGTCTGCTTTGGTCGCCACGGATGGCAAGGTGACGCTTTCGGCGGCGCCCGATGAGGGCTGCTACCTGACGCGCGTGACCGTTGCCGAAGAGGCTGGCGAGGATGGTTCGGCCGGCAATGCCTATGACCTTGATATTTCTGACTATAAGGGTGGGGCGTATGAGGTCACGCTGAGTGGCGTGAGTGCTCCGCAGCAGGTCACGTTTGAATTCGCAAAGGCTGCGGCTCCGGAGGTGCTCGCTCAGCCGCAGGATGCAAGTGCTTATGAGGGCGATCCGGTTGAACTTTCGGTTGCCGCGGAGGCGGGGCGCAACGTTCGCGTCCATGCGGCCGTGTCTTCTGGATCCGCTGCAGACGTCAAGCTGAGCTACCAGTGGTATCGCGTGTCTGACGATGGCGGCAAGGCGGTGGCGCTGAAGGGCGAGACGGGGGAGACGCTTTCGATCACCCAGCTCGACAGCGACGGCGAAGGTGAGTATTTCTGTCGCATTACGCAGAACTACCTGGGCACGGTGACAAAGACGGATACCGAACATGCGAAGGTATCCATCGTGCCGCGAGAAGCACTTGTGTTTAACGGGCGCGTGCTGCCGGTGGCGACCGCTCACGATGAGTACCGCGTCGTGATTGCGGGCGCTACGGTCGGCAAGGCACCGTATGCGTACAACTTGGATGATGTTGAGGTTCCTGAGGGCATGCAGCTGACGCTGGCAGATGACGGATCGGGCGCCTTGGTACTCTCGGGCGTGCCTGCGGCTACGGGTGTGCATAGCTTCAAGATTGGGTGCACTGATGACCTGGGCAACAAGTGCGATGCGCACTTCGCGCTGCTCGTGAAGGCGAAGGAAGCCCCGCTTACATTTGAGGGCCAGACCTTTACCTACAACGCGACGGCGCAGGCCCCGGAGCTTTCGGGCGTGCCCGAGGGTTGCGAGGACGATGTCAAACTGACCTATGTTGGCACGGGCGACACACATTACTCGTCGGATCAGGCGCCGGTGGATGCCGGCACGTATCGTGCGGTGGTGACGCTCGACGCCAAGGGATATGTCGGTAATGCCTCCTGTGACTTCACGATCGAGAAGGCCCCGGTCGATATTTCGATCGAGACGTCTGATGTGACATACGATGGCGCACGACACGGTGCGGCGGTTGCGGTTGCCGGCCTTGATACGTCTGGCTATTCCGTTGCCTATTGCGGTATAGATGGAACGTCCTATGGTCCGACGGCGCTGGAGCCGTGCGACAGCGGTAACTACCGCGTCACGGTTAAGGTGACTGACTCCAACTATCAGGGTAAAGAGTCCGCCGAGTTCTCGATTACAAAGGCAAGCCAGGTCATTATGGGAACGACGAGCTATTCGGGTGTTTACGGTGGAGACCCCATTGTGTTTAATTACGTTGCCCAGACTCCCGTGAGCTTTGAGCTGGTTGATTCCGATGACGATGCGGGCCCGGTTTCGATTAAGGGACGCTGCGCGACGGTGAAGGCCGCCGGTACGGCACGTGTTGTCGCCCATGCCAAGGCGTCTCGAAACTATCTTGCCGCCGAGGACGTCGGGTTGTCGGTTTCCGTTGCACCTGCCCAGTTGCTGGTGAAGGTCGACGATGCCGAGCGCTTTGAGGGCCAGGAAAATCCCGAGTTTACTTCCAGCTTGGTGAGCCGTTGCGACACCTCGGACGTAAAGGTCACGTACTTCTGCTCGGCGAATAAGAAATCGCCAGCGGGTGAGTACCAGATCGACGCGGCGGTCGCCGATCCGAACTTTGATGTCGCGGTCGATCCCGGCACGCTGACGGTCAAGAAGAAGCCCGAGCACTACAAGGTGACGGCGAAGGCAGTCAACGGTTCGGTCGACAATGCTTTGGTTTTGGTTGTTGAGGGCGGGGACGCGACCCTCTCGGCGACGCCCGACGAGGGCTGCTACCTCGAGCGCGTGACGGTCGTGCAGGCCGGCTCGGATGCGACCGTTGACCTCGACATTTCTGATTACAAGGGCGGGGCGTACGAGGTCACGCTGAACGATGTCACCGCATCGCAGGAGGTCACGTTCGAGTTTGCGAAGGCGGACGCTCCGCGTGTGGTCGCGCAGGCGCAGGACGTGAGCGTCCACGAGGGCGATGCCGTCGCGCTCTCGGTCGCTGCCGAGGCAGGCAAGAACGTCGCCGACCACGCGGCCTCGTCCACGGGTTGCGCTGCCGAGGTTGAGCTTTCCTACCAGTGGTTCCGCATGGCGAATGGCAAGGCCGTGGCGCTCGATGGCGAGACGGGGGAGACGCTCTCGCTCGCGGACCTCGATGACGAGAAAGCCGGCGAGTACTTCTGCCGCATCACTCAACGCTACCTTGGTACTGAGAAGCAAGCGGACAGTGATTGTGCCGCCGTTTCCGTCGTGCCGTGGGACACCCTTGTGTTTAACGGCGACCTGCTGCCGGCAGCGAGCGCGCACGGCACGTACCTCGCAACGATTGCCGGGGCCGCGGGCGGCAAGGCTCCGTACGAGTACGCATGGGATGAGACGAAGCTCCCCGACGGGCTCAAGCTCTCCCGTACTTCGGGCGGTCTGACGCTCTCTGGTGTTCCGTCCAAGACGGGCGTTTCCGCCTTCGATATTACGTGCACGGATGCCCGTGGCGAGGCCATGACCGCCCGCTTTGCGCTCGCTGTCCAGGCAAAGCGCGTAAAGCTTACGTTTACGGATGGCGACTTTACCTTTAATGGCGCGTCGCAGGCCCCCGAAGTTTCCGGTGCTCCCAAGGTCTGCAAGGGTGACCTGAAGGTCTGGTACTACGGATGCGGAAGTACGCAATATTTCTCGACGGATGCCCCGACCGATGCCGGCACATACCGCGCTGTCGCCACGCTGCGCAGCCACGGCTACATCGGTGCCGCTGCCTGCCAGTTCGAGATCGCTCCGGCAAAGCTCAAGGTGAAGGTTGACGACGCCGAGCGCTTCGAGGGAGAGGCGAACCCGGCGTTTACCTCGAGCCTGGAGAGTGCGGTTGATACTTCGGGTGTGAAGGTCGAGTACTCCTGCGATGCCGATGAGAGCTCTCCTGCTGGCAAGTACCAGATCGGCGCGACGGTCACCGATCCGAATTTCGATGTCGAGGTCGTGCCCGGAACGCTGACGGTGAAAAAGAAGCAGGAGCCCGTCGGTCCCGAGCCGGTGGTTCCGGACCCGGACAATCCGGATAACCCCGACCCGGACAACCCGGATCCCGATCAGCCTGATCCTGGTCCTAACCCCGGCCCGGATAATCCGGAGCCCGATAATCCTAATCCGGATCCCAAGCCTGATCCAGATCCCAAGCCTGATCCAGATCCCAAGCCTGATCCCGATAATCCCGACCCTGATAACCCCGAGCCCGATAACCCGGACAAGCCCGAGCGCTTTGAGGTGACGGCAAAGGCGGTCAACGGTTCGGTCGACAACGCTTCCGTCACCGTTGATGCGGGCGGCGACGTGACGCTCTCGGCGACGCCCGACGAGGTGCTACCTCGAGCGGGTGACGGTCACGGAAGCCGGCTCGGACAAGGCCATCGATCTCGATATTTCCGGCTATGAGGGCGGAGCGTACGAGGTCACGCTGAGTGGCGTCACCGCGTCGCACGAGATTACGTTCGAGTTCGCGAAAGCGGACGCTCCGAAGGTGATTGCGCAGCCACAGGACGCGAGTGCCCACGAGGGCGATGCTGTTGTGCTCTCGGTTGCTGCCGAGGCGGGCAAGGGCGTCCTCGACCACACGTCCTCGTCCACGGGTTCCGCCGCCGATGTCGAACTTTCCTATCAGTGGTTCCACATGGTGGGCGGCGAGACCGTGGCGCTCGAGGGCGAGACGGGGGAGACGCTCCTCATCGAGGGCCTTGATGAGGATTGCGCCGGCGAGTATTTCTGCCGCGTCACTCAGCGCTACCTTGGTACCGAGGCGCAGGTGGAAAGCGATCGTGCCGTCGTTTCCGTTGTGCTCCGGGATGCCCTCGTGTTCAACGGCGGTCTGCTGCCGGTCGCACGTGCGCATAGCACGTATCGAGCGACGATTGCGGGTGCCGCGGGTGGCGAAGCTCCATATGAGTACACATGGGACGACGCTAAGCTCCCCGACGGGTTTAAGCTCACCCGCACAGCGGGCGGCCTGACGCTCTCGGGCACCCCGTCCAAGGCCGGAGTGTCTAGCTTTGACATCACGTGCAAGGACGCTCGGGGTGAGACCGGGACCGCGCACTTTGTTCTGGTCGTTCAGGCGAAGCGGGTCAAGCTTGCATTTGAGAGCGGCAACTTCGTCTATAGCGGTGACGCCCAGGCGCCCGAGGTCACGGGGGTTCCCAAGGCCTGCGAAGGTGACCTGAGGGTCAGGTATTACGGGACGGGCGGCACGCACTATTCGTCGAGTGAGGCCCCGACCGATGCCGGCACGTATCGCGCCGTTGCCACGCTGCGAAGCAACGGGTATATCGGCGCCGCCTCGCGCAAGTTCAGGATTGCGCCGACGAAGCTTAAGGTAAAAGTCGACGATGTTGAACGCTTCGAGGGAGAGATGAATCCCGCCTTTACCTCGAGCCTAAAGAGCTCGGCCGATACCTCGGGCGTGAAGGTCGAGTACTCCTGCGTCGCCGATGAGAGTTCTCCGGCGGGCGAGTACCAGATCGAGGCGACGGTCACCGACCCGAACTTTGATGTCACGGTTGAGCCCGGTACGCTGACGGTGAAGAAGAAGCAAGAGCCTGTCGACCCGGACCCGGTGGTTCCCGATCCGGACAAGCCCGACCCGGACCAGCCGGACCAGCCTGACCCGGACCAGCCTGATCCGGGCAAGCCCGAGCCCGACAAACCGGAGCCTGATCAGCCGGACAAGCCGGACCCGGATAAGCCCGGGACGCCCGATTCCAACCAGTCGGATTCTGGGGATCCGGCAAAACCAGGTAGTTCGGCTGACTCCGCAGCCGATAAGGCAAGGGGCGATGGTGCGGAAAACCCCGGACAGAAGGCTTCGTCCAAGACGAGCGCTCAGCAGCTCGCCGATACGGGCGATAACGCGCCATTGGCCGTCGCCGTGGCTGCGGGCGCCGTTGCGCTTATCGCAATAGCGCTCGAGCTGCTGCGTCGTCGTCGATCGGACGCGTAACGGCTCGGAAGGGGTGGCTAGATTGAAGCTTTGCGCGATTTAGTCTGCTAAAGCGTATATACTTGCGGGACGGGTCTTTTGCCCGTCCCGTTTTTGTCTCGACTCGAAAGGTGGTCCCATGGCCTCATCCGCTTCCCGCGGCCTGCGCTCCGACCATGTCCTCACTGTCGGCATCGCCCTGTTCTCGATGCTCTTTGGCGCCGGCAACCTCATTATTCCGCCGCTGCTGGCGCTGCAGGCAGGTTCTGCCACGCCGGTCGCCATGCTTGGATTTCTCATTGCCGCCATTGGCCTGCCCGTCATGGGCTTTATCGCCGTGGCGCTTGCCGGAACGGCGCGCGAGCTTGCCGGCCGCGTGCACCCCAAGTTTGGCGAGTTCTTTGTCGCGGCGGTGTATCTGGCTATCGGCCCGTGTCTGGCCATTCCGCGTACGAGCTCCACAGCCTTCGAGATGCTGGTGCCGCTGCTGCCCGAGGGCGTCTCGCATGGCACCGCGCGCTTGGTCTTCGCCGTCGCCTTCTTCGTGGTCGCATTTGCGCTCACGCTGCGTCCCGGCGTCATCACGCGCGTGCTCGGCCGCATTACGGGCCCCGCGCTCATCGCCCTTATCGTGTTGGTCGTGGGCGCAGCCGTGGTTTCGCCGCTGGGCCCTGCTGCCGCGCCGCAGGCTCCCTATAATGCCGGTGCTGCCGTGCAGGGCTTTTTGACCGGCTACCAGACCATGGACCTGCTCGCCTCGCTCGCCTTTGGCATCATCATCGCCGAGACTATCCACGAGCTGGGGGTTACCGATGACAAGCGCGTTGCCTTCGAGATTTCGCGCTCCGGCGTGATCGCCGGTGTGCTCATGGCCATCATCTACTGCGGCCTAGCACTTGCCGGCGCGCAGCTCAGCACCGTGATGCCCGATGCCACCAATGGCGCCGCCATCCTCGCTCGCTCTGCCTCCATGCATTTTGGCCTTGCCGGCACGGTCGTGGTCTTTGCGATCTTCTTCCTCGCCTGCATGAACGTGTGCATCGGCCTCATCAGCTGCTGTTCGCGCTATTTCTGCGAGACGTATGTGGTCAAAGGGGGAGCGGAGGCTTCCGAGGAGGCCATGCGCCGCCCCTTTGCGATTCTCGCCTTTGTGTTCGCGGCGTTTTCGTGCGTGCTTTCCAACGTGGGTCTCGACGTGATCCTCATGTTCTCGGTGCCTATGCTCAACGCCCTGTACCCCGTCGCCATCGTGCTGGTGCTTATGGGTCTGGTGCACGGTTTCTGCGACGCGCATCCGCAGGTGTGGGTCTGGGTCGGCGGCGTTGTCGCTGTCCAGAGCGTGATCACCTCGGTTCGCGATGCGTTCTTTACGGGCGCGTGGCTGCCGTTCGATGCGCTGCCGCTGGCAGACATTGGAGCCGCGTGGGCGCCGGTTGCCGTGGTGGCGTTTGTGATCGGCCTGCTCCACAGCCGGTTTGTTGCACATTCGAGGAGCTAGGGTATCGTCGCTTGCACAGGCGGGGAGTCTCCCCTATAATTTCCTTCGCTTTGGGACACGCAAGGTTTAGACCTTAGCTGCTCAACACCTTCGGGACGTGGCGCAGTTTGGTAGCGCGCCTGCTTTGGGAGCAGGATGTCGCAGGTTCAAATCCTGTCGTCCCGACCATATCTTGCGGGCGTAGTTCAATGGTAGAACCCCAGCCTTCCAAGCTGATGACGCGGGTTCGATTCCCGTCGCCCGCTCCATAAGAATTGTTTTAACGGCTTTGGTTTCCTTTGGGAATCAGAGCTGTTTTCGTTTACGCGCCGGGCGACGGGAATCGAACCCGTCAGGGTGCTGCGCTGAGAAAATGCGTGAGCATTTTCTCAGCGCAGCACGCAAGGGCCGAAGGCCCGCAGCGAAACAAGGATTTGCGAAGCAAATCCTTGGACTTCCCGTCGCCCGCTCCAAGCTATATAATCGCAGGCCAATATGCTAATTTGGCTCGCGTTTATTTTTATACCGTCCGACCTCGCGGGGCAAATGAACCAGGAGCGTTTGTCCCACATCGTAAGAAAGTAGTGATTGCCATGGCGCAGAGTAAGGCAGAATATCCCACCCCCGATTGCCTGGCGCCCGCCGCGATCGAGGCCAAGACTGAGGCCGCCGGCGTTACCAAGGCTAACCTGCCGGTCTCGAAGGCCTTTTTGCTCGCTATGTTCGCCGGTGCGTTCATCGCCTTTGGCGGCCTGTTCTTCACGGTCTTTCTGAGCGATGCGTCCCTTGGCTGGGGCGCTCAGCGCTTTGTAGGTGGCCTTGCTTTTTGCCTGGGGCTGGTGCTCGTGCTTATTTGCGGAGCGGAGCTGTTTACCGGCAACTCGCTTATGGTCTGCGCGCTTAAGAGCAACAAGATCACGCTCGTCCAGGTGCTCAAGGCTTGGGCTATTGTGTGGATCGGCAATTTTGCCGGCGCCCTGTTCGTTGTCTTTTTGATTTACATGGCAGCTATTTACAAGCTCAACGGCGAGGCCGTCGCCAACGCCATGGTGAGCGTCGCCGCCGGTAAGGTTACGATCGACGCCGTTACCATCTTCTTCCGCGGCATTCTGTGCAACATCTTTGTCTGCCTGGCCGTATGGATCGGCACTGCCGGCAAGACCGTGGTCGATAAGGTCGTGGGCATTTTGCTGCCCATTGCCGCCTTTGTGGCCTGCGGTTTTGAGCACTGCGTTGCCAACATGTACTTTTTGCCCATGGGTATTTTGATGCACTCCTGCGGCTATGGAGCCGATGTCGCTGGCGCCGATGCCCTCAACGCTGCCGGATTGGCGCTCAACCTTTCCGTTGCCACGCTGGGCAATATCGTGGGTGGCGCCCTGATCGTGGCGCTGGGCTACTGGTTTATCTACGCCAATAAGGAGGCCTAAAGCCACCAAGCCATAACCGACCAAAAAGGGACAGGTTTATTTTGGCAGGTTTTAGACGAGGCGCTTCGACGTCTTGTCACGAGCTGCCATAATGGACCTGTCCCTTTTGCGTGCGCGCCGGTATTTATTTGCCCGATGACGATCGCGGGGGACCAGCTTTTTATTGAACATGTCGAAAGGCTTTTCATGAGCGACTGCGAATCCATGTCTGCCGAGGTGCGCGGCCGCCTGCGTTCCATTCCCGCCGTTCACGAGCTGCTTGCCGAGTGGCCGGTCATGAAGGCTGCTGGCGATGCAGGCGACACGATGGTACGCGAGGCGATTGACGCCGAGCTCGATGCCGAGCGCGCGGCGATTCGCTCCGGCGCCCCTGCAAGGAACAAGCGCGAGCTCGCCTTGGCAATTGAGCAGCGGACCCATCGCCTGTCGCTGCCGACCCTGCGCCCTGCCGTCAACGCGACGGGCGTTGTGATTCACACCAATCTGGGCCGCGCTCCGCTCGCTCCCGCGGCGGTGCAGGCGGTGACCGATGTCGCCCGAGGCTACAGCACGCTTGAGTATGACGTCTCAACCTGCGCTCGCGGGGGCCGCAAAGAGCATGCCGCGCGTCTGCTGCGCACGCTCACGGGGGCGCAGGACGCCTTAGTTGTCAACAACAATGCCGCCGCGGTGCTGTTGGTGCTTGCCGCGCATGCCTTCGGCAAAGAGGTCATCGTGAGCCGCGGCGAGCTTGTCGAGGTGGGCGGCAGCTTCCGCATCCCCGACATCATGGCGGCTTCGGGTGCCAAGCTTGTCGAGGTTGGCTCTACCAACCGCACACATCTGGATGATTATCGAAACGCCATCACGCCCAACACGGCGATGATCCTCAAAGTCCATCCTTCCAACTACCGTATCGAGGGCTTCCACGAGGAGGTTTCCGTGGCGGAGCTTTCTGCGCTGGCGCATGAACATGGCCTGTTGCTTTACGAGGACCAAGGCTCAGGCGCTTTGCTTGCAGACGGGGTGCTCGCCGATGCGGGGGAGAAGCCCATGTCCGCCTCGCTTTGCGCCGGTGTTGACGTCGTCTCGTGCTCGGGTGACAAGCTGCTCGGCGCCTCGCAGGCAGGCATTATTCTCGGCAGCGCCCAGGCAATCGCCGCCTGTGCCTCGCATCCGCTTATGCGCGCGCTTCGCCCTGGCAAGCTCACGCTTGCGGCGCTCGAGGCCACTTTGCGACTGTATGTGACCGGTCCCGATGCGGCGCATCGGGAGATCCCGGTACTCAACATGCTTTCCGGCGCGCCGGCTCCGCTCGAGCGCCAGGCCAAGCGCCTGCACGACCGCATGCTGCGCAAGCTTCGCGAGGCTCAGTGCGAGGAGGCCGTGGAGCTGCAGGTTGTCGAGGGCGCCTCTACTCCCGGCGGCGGTTCGCTGCCGACCGTCGAGCTCCCAACTTTTTGCGTTGCCGTTTGCCCCGCCGATGGGCACCTGTCCGCCGATGGCCTAAAGCGCGCTATGGTACAGGAGCCCGATACGCCGGTCGTGACGCGCGTGCGGCATGGCCAGGTACTGTTTGACGTTCGCACGCTTTTGCACGATACCGACCTTGATCTGTGCGCGTCCGCGTTGGCCGATGCCGTGCGGGCGGGTTTGCATCGATGAGTGCGCGCGAGCTTGTCGAGTGTCCCGTTGTCGTTGGAACGGCAGGACACGTCGACCACGGAAAGTCGGCCCTTATCGAGGCGCTGACTGGCAAAAATCCCGACCGTCTGGAGGTCGAACGCCGCCGAGGCATGACTACGGAGCTCGGCTTTGGCGAGCTCGAGCTTCCCAGCGGCAAGCTTGTCGGCCTGGTCGACGTGCCCGGGCATGCGCACTACCTGCGCGCGATGGTACAGGGTGCCACCGGCGTGGACGTTGCGTTGCTGGTTGTTTCTGCCGTTGAGGGCGTGATGCCGCAGACGCGAGAGCACGTTCACGTGCTGGAGCTGTTGGGCGTGAGGCACCTCGTGGTGGCGCTCACGATGCGCGATCTGGCCGATGACGAGACGGCAGAGCTCGCCGAGCTCGACGTGATGGACTTCCTCGGCGATACCGTCTTTGCCGATGCGCCCGTGGTACCCGTTTCCTCGCGCACGGGCGTGGGCATCGAGGACGTTCGCCTTGCCCTCGATGCCGCCATCGACTCTTTCCTGGCCGATGCCGCATCCCGCCCGGTGCGCCCCGGTCTGGCCCCGCGCCTGCCCATCGACCGCTGCTTCACCATCAAGGGATCCGGGACGGTCGTCACGGGCACGCTTCACGATGCCCCCGTAGCGGTGGGCGACGAGCTCGTCTCGAGTCCCGCGGGCGTGCGCTGCCGCGTGCGTGCGATTCAGGTGCACGGCGATACCCCTCGGGCGTTGCCTGGGCAGCGCGCGGCGCTCAACATCGTGGGCGACGGTGCGGGCGACCTTCCGCGTGGCGAGGTCCTCTGCGGGTCTGGTGCTGAGGGCTCGACGCTCAGGCTCATCGCCCGCTTCACGTATCTGGGGCGCGAGGGCACCAAGCCCGCGCCCTTCGATTCCGGTACGCGCGTTCATGTGATGGCGGGTACGGCGGAGGTCCTTGGCCGTATCATGCTCATGGAGGGTGAGGGACCCATTGAGGCTGGCGAGACCCGCATCGTGCAGGTCCGTCTGGAGGAGCGCCTTCCCGTGCGATCGGGCGACGGCCTCATTGTGCTCGCGTTCTCGCCGGTGGTGCTTATCGGCGGCGGTCGTGTTCTTCTTTCGCGGTGCCGCCGCTCGCGCGTCCTCTCCGCGGGCGAGTGCGCGCTGCTCGGGGCCCTGGATGCCGACGACCGCGCCGCCGCCGTTGCCGCATGGTTGGGGCTGCAGCGCCTGCCTGTGCCTGCCGCGGCCGCAGCCCGTGCTCTCGATCTTTCGAGTGCCGAGGCGGCTGCGCTCCTGCACGGGGCGGTTTCCTCGGGTGACGCCGTGGCGCTTCATGCCGAGCGCTCGACCGAGGAGCTCTATGCCGCCCCCGCTGTGCTCGATGCCGCCCTCGCCACGCTCTCCGTCACGTTGGCCGCCATGCACGGGGCCGCGCCCAAGCAGACGGGTTTCACGCCGGGCGAGGTCGCGCATGCCGCCTGGCCGACAGTGGGCGAAGACATCGCGTCTGCGCTCGTTTTCGAGGGCTGTGCGCGCGGCGTGTGCACCGTCGACGGTGCCGAGGTGTTCGACCCGCACTCTGCCGCTGCGGCGATACGTGTGGTGCGCGAGGCGAGCCAGCGCATCGTGGCCGCCCTCGACGAGGCGGGTCTCGGTGCGGTGACGCTGCCCGAGGTGGGTGAGCGTCTGCAGCTCGATCGCGACACCATGACGCGTGCCCTGCGCGAGCTTTCGCTCAACCGCGCGATCGTTAAGATCGAACGCGACGTTGCCTTGTCTGCCGCCGCCGAGGCCCATGCACGTGAGGTCGTCGCCGCGGCTATCGAGGCTGCTGGCGGCGTTGCCACGACGAGTGTGCTGCGCGAGGCCTTAGGCGTGTCGCGCAAACGAGCCATTAGCATCTTGGAGCACCTGGATGCGATGCGTTTTACGACGCTCAACAAGGAGGCCGGCGGTCTCAGATCCCTGCGCTAGGGCTCCGAATCGCCGCTCGCCACAAAACCGGCCTATCTACTACGTTTAAGTGACTACCCTCGACCATTTCAAAAACCGCAAAAACAAAACCGCATGTAGACGACTTGCCGATGTTACGAAAAAGTGGGTATGGTTAACCCTTGCTGGTTAAACGTAGTAGATGGGCCGTTTTCGTGGCGCGACACTGCGCGTTTGGTAAAATACCGCCACGTTTGGGAACGGATGGGCTCCGGTGGGCCCCGCGGTCCTCAAAACCGTTGTGAGGCGTGCAAAACGTCTTGGATGTGTTCGATTCACATACGTTCCCGCCAACGCATCCTGCCAACCGCCACAAAGGTGCCTGTCCTCTTTGTGGTGGTATGGACCACGTGGACGAAACAGCTTCGAAACACGCGATTTGTACGTCGGGTGCTCAAAAACGCTTCTACCTGCATCGTAATCAAAACGAAACATCTGCTCGTCGGCTTATGCGAAACTTTGCTGCAACAGTGCGATATTATCCATACTCGATAAAGCTCGCGGCGCATGGGGCGCCTCGAACGACACTTTTCTTTTCCATCAATTGGAGGAAGCATGAGCTACACGCAGAAAGTTCTCGACGAGCTCAAGGCCCGCTATCCCGAGCAGCCTGAGTTCATCCAGGCCGCGACCGAGATCCTCGGCACCATCCAGCCGGCGCTCGACGCCCATCCCGAGTACGAGGAGGCCGCCCTGCTTGAGCGCCTCGTCGAGCCCGAGCGCATCGTCATGTTCCGTGTTCCCTGGGTCGATGACCAGGGCAAGGTCCAGGTCAACCGCGGCTACCGCGTCGAGTTCAACTCTGCCATTGGACCTTACAAGGGCGGCCTGCGCTTTAACCCGACGGTCACCCTGGGCATGCTCAAGTTCCTCGGCCTGGAGCAGATCCTCAAGAACAGCCTGACCACCCTTCCCATGGGCGGCGGCAAGGGCGGCTCCGACTTTGACCCCAAGGGCAAGTCCAACAACGAGATCATGCATTTCTGCCAGTCCTTCATGACCGAGCTCTATCGCCACATTGGCCCCAACACCGACGTTCCCGCCGGCGACCTGGGCGTTGGCGGCCGCGAGGTTGCCTACATGTTCGGTCAGTACAAGCGCCTGACCAACGAGTGGACCGGCGTCCTTACCGGCAAGGGCCTCTCCTTTGGTGGCTCGCTCGCCCGTACCGAGGCCACCGGCTACGGTCTGGTCTACTTTGTGGACGAGTACCTCAAGAGCCGCGGCGACTCCTTCGAGGGCAAGAACGTCGTCGTTCACGGTTCCGGTAACGTCGCTATCTACGCGGTCCAGAAGGTCTCCCAGCTCGGCGGCAAGGTGCTGGCCTGCTCCGACACCCACGGTTGGGTCGAGGATCCCGACGGCATCGACTACACCGTGCTCGAGCACGTCTACAACAAGAAGCGCTCCGGCCACGACAAGGGCGTTACACTCGCTATGTACGTTGACGAGAAGCCCAAGGCCGTGTGGCACGAGGGCGACGGCCGCGGCGTGTGGCAGCTGCCCTGCGATATCGCGCTGCCCTGCGCTCGCGAGAACACGCTGCTGCTCGAGGACGCCCAGGCGCTCGTCGCCAACGGCTGCAAGGTGGTCGGCGAGGGTGCGAACATGCCCACGACCATCGAGGCCACGACTTACTTCCAGGAGAACGGCGTTGCCTTTATGCCCGGTAAGGCTGCCAACGCCGGTGGCGTGCTCGTGTCCGGCCTGGAGATGAGCCAGAACGCCGAGCACCTGTCCTGGACCTTCGAGGAGGTCGACGGCAAGCTCGAGCAGCTCATGCGCGGCATGTTCCACAACGTGGACGACACCGCCAAGGAGTATGGCCAGGAGGGCAACTTTGTCATGGGCGCCAACATCGCTGGCTTCCTGAAGGTCGCCGACGCCATGCTCGCCCAGGGCGTCTGCTAAATCTTCGCTCGACATAGTACGTGATGAGGCTCCCAGCCATTCCGGCTGGGAGCCTTTTTCTATGGTGGCGAGGGCTGTGCGCCCTCCTTTGGTACACTTAGAGGTACTGGACAAGTGAAGAGATGGGGGAGAACGTGCTCAAGTTCGGTACCTACGTCCGTGTTGGAAACGCGGCCGAAGCCTATGAGCTCTTACAGAAGAACCGCAACAACAAGATTGTGGGCGGCGGCATCTGGATGCGCCTGGGTTCGCGTCGCGTGGCGACGGCGATTGACCTTTCGGCCTGCGGACTCGATCAGATCGAGGAGACCGAAACCGAGTTTCGCATCGGTGCCATGTGCACCCTGCGCCAGCTCGAGCGCCATGCCGAGCTCAACGCGCTTGTCAACCATGTCTTTGAATTCGCCGTCCACGATATCGTGGGCGTGCAGCTGCGCAACACCGCCACGGTGGGCGGCAGTATCTACGGCCGCTTTGGTTTTTCGGACGTGCTCTCGGCCTTTTTGGCGCTCGATTCGTACGTTGAGCTGACAGGGGCCGGTCGCGTGCCGCTCGCCGAGTTCGTGGACATGGGCTACGTGCGCGACGTGATCGAGCACGTCGTGGTCGTTAAGCACGACTATCGCGCAAGCTATGAGGCCGTGCGCAAGGCCGCGACCGACTTCCCCTCCTTAAACGTCACCGCCGCCTGGTGGGACAACAGCTGGCATGTCACCGTGGGCGCCCGCCCGCTGCGCGCGACCCTGTTGCAGGGTGAGGCATGTGGCCTCGCCAGCGAGCAGCCTTCCGAGGACGAGCTGCGCGCCCTGGCCGCGTCCGTACGCGCGCTGAGCTATGGCACGAACCTGTGGGGCTCGGCCGACTACCGCCGCCGCATCTCGGCCCCGCTGGCGATTCAGGCAGTGCGTCGCGCCGCCGGCATCGAGCTTTCGGCCGCGCTTGCCCGCGAGCTCGAGACCGTGCAAGTGCCTAAGTTTGCCACGGACGAGTATTCCTGCCGCCGCGTGCCCGGCGTCGATTCTAGCGAGGTGCGCTAATGGCTGCCAAACTCATCGATCTTTCCTTTACGCTCAACGGCCGCAAGGTCAAGGTTCAGATTGCCCCTGACACCATGCTCTTTGCGCTTTTGCGTGAGCAGGGTTGCGCGTCGGTGCGCTGTGCCTGCGAAACCACTAACTGCGGCCTGTGTACGGTGTGGCTCGACGGCGACCCGGTGCTGAGCTGCTCGGTTCCCGCTGCGCGCGTCGAGGGCCGCTCCATCACCACGCTCGAGGGCCTCAAGGCCGAGTCCGAGGCGCTTGCCCGCGCTATGGCTGCCGAAGGCGCCGAGCAGTGCGGTTTTTGCGCCCCCGGCCTCATCATGAACGTTCTGGCGCTCGCCCGCGCCGCCAAGGAGGACCCGAGCCTCGTCGCCACGCGCGAGGAGCTCTCGCGCCAGCTCGCCGGTAACCTCTGCCGCTGCAGCGGCTACGAGAGCCAGCTGCGCGCCATCGTGCGCTTCCTCAACGAGTCCGGCGTGCAGGTGGGCTTTGAGATGCCCGAGCTGCCGGTCAACGACACCAGCTGCGACGGCGTCTCCTACAAGCAGATCACCCACAAGCAGCCCAAGAAGGACTCGAAGGCCCTGCTCGAGGGACGTCCCGTCTACACGGGCGATATGGTGCCCGCCGGCGCGCTCATCGTTAAGCTTAAGCGCAGCCCGTATGCCCGCGCCAAGATCCGCTCCATCGATACGTCGCGCGCCCTGAAGGTGCCGGGCGTCGTGGGCGTCTACACCTACGAGGACGTGCCCCAGCGCCGTTTTACCATCGCCGGCCAGAGCTATCCGCAGCCGAGTCCCTACGACCGCCTGATCCTCGAGAACCTCGTGCGCTATCAAAACGAGGAGGTGGCGATCGTCGCCGCCGAGACCGAGGAGGCCGCCGACAAGGCGCTCAAACTCATTAAGGTCGACTACGAAGTGCTCGAGCCGCTGCTCGACTTTACCCAGGCACTCGATAACGACATCGTGGTCCACCCCGAGGGCGACGTGACCTTTATGTTCCCGCAGGGCGGCGACGTTGCTCGCAACCTGGTGTGCAGCGGTACCAGCGATTTTGGCGACCTTGACGAGGCATTCGCCCAGAGCGACATCGTCTTCACTCGCACCTACACCAGCCAAGCCACGCAGACCGCGCCCATGGAGACCTTCCGTGCCTTCGCGACGACCGACGCGTTCGGCCGCATCTCGGTGACTACCTCTACGCAGGTGCCCTTCCACGTGCGCCGCATGGTCGCGCAGTCGCTCGACATTCCGCAGTCGCAGGTGCAGGTCATTAAGCCGCGCATCGGTGGCGGCTTTGGCTCCAAGCAGACAGGCTGCTGCGAGATCTTCGTTGCGTTCGTCACCCAGCAGACCGGCCGTCCGAGCTACTGCTGCTACACCCGCGAGGAGACCATCACTGCGGGCAACTCGCGCCACCAGATGCAGATGACCGTTAAGCTGGGCGCCATGAACGACGGCACCATCACGGCCATCGACCTGCACACGCTGTCCAACGCCGGAGCGTACGGCGAGCACGCTACCACGACGATCGGCCTTTCGGGCCACAAAAGCCTGCCCATCTACAACCACGTGAAGGCGAGCCGCTTTAGCTGGGACGCCGTCTACACCAACACCAACCGCGGCGGCGCGTATCGCGGCTACGGTGCCACCCAGGGCCAGTTTGCCGTGGAGAGCGCCGTCAACGAGCTCGCCGACATGCTGCACATGGACCCCGCCGACCTGCGCCTTAAGAACATCGTGCGCGAGGGCGAGATCATGCCGCAGTACTACAACGAGAAGCTCAACGCCTGCGCGCTCGACCGCTGCCTGCTGCGCGCGATGGACATGATCGGTTGGCGCGACAAGCCGCTAGCCGTCGACCTGGGCGACCGTGTGCGTGCTCTGGGCTGTGCGCTCACCATGCAGGGCTCGGGCATCTCCAACGTGGATATCGCCGGCATCGACATGCGCTTGGAAGAGGACGGCTTCATTACCATCGGCACCGGCGCCACCGATAACGGCATGGGCGTCGACACGATCCTGGCGCAGATTGCCGCCGAGGAGCTGGGTGTGGAGAGCTCGCTCATTGTGGTACGCGGCGTGGACACCGACGTGTCGCCGTTCGACGCCGGCTCGTACGCGAGCTCGGGCACGTACGTGACGGGCCTGGCGGCCAAGAACGCCGCGACCGAGCTGCGCGAGAAGATTTGCGCCAAGGCCGCCCAGATGTGGGACGTTGACGCCGCCGACGTGGTCTTCGACGGCCAGTACGTGCGCCTGTCCGACGAGCGTGCCGCTCGTGAGCAGAACCGCTACCTCACGCTGCGCGAATTTGCCAACCTATGCGTCAAGAACATCGCGGGCGGCGACGCGCTGACCTCGCACGCCTCTGCCTGCCTGCCCGTTTCGCCCCCGCCGTTTATGGCCGGCATTGCCGAGGTCGAGGTCGACAAGGCCACCGGCAAGGTGACCGTGGTGGACTATGCGGCGGCCGTCGACTGCGGCACCGTGATCAACGAGGCGCTCGCGCGCGTTCAGGCCGAGGGCGGCATTGCCCAGGGCATCGGCCACGCGCTCTACGAGATTGTCGAGCACGATGAACGCGGCCGTCTGCGCACCGGCAACTTTATGAGCTACAAGCTGCCCACGCGCCTGGATATCGGCAGCATTCGCGTGGCCTTTGAGCCGAGCTACGAGCCGACGGGCCCGTTTGGCGCCAAGTCGATCGGCGAGGTCGTCATCAACACGCCGCTCGCCGCCGTTGCCTCGGCCGTGGCACACGCCACCGGCCACCAGGTGCGCTCGCTGCCCATCACACCGGAGAAGGCTCTGCTGGGGGAGTAGCGGGTCAGCGAACAAGTCGTAGTTGGCGGGACGGGACAACTCGCCCCGCCTTTTGCACTCGTGGTGAGGTCGTGAGCCTGTAAAAGGTGTGCGTGCGCTTGCCGCTCGTATCTGCTATCATTCCTAATCTGTGCGCTCATGCGGGCGTGGCGGAATTGGTAGACGCGCCAGATTTAGGTTCTGGTGGGATTCCCGTGAAGGTTCGAGTCCTTTCGCCCGCACCAACGCATCTGCGTCGGCTTCGGCCGTCGCGACTCTTTGTTGCATAAAGGTACCAGCACCTCAGATAAGCTGGGCAGTATGAGGAGGAACGTGTTGAACATCACCGCTTCTGACGTCAAGGACGCCAAGCTCACCGCTACGGTCACCATCCCGGCCGCCGACGTCGACGCCGCGATCAAGAAGGCCTACAAGGACACCGCCAAGAAGTACCGCTTCCCGGGCTTCCGCGCCGGCAAGGCTCCCCGTCCGGTCATCGATTCCGCTCTTGGCGCCGAGGCTACCCTCGCTCAGGCCACTAACGACCTGATCGCCGCCAACGAGCCCGCCGTCCTCAACGAGCTGGACATCGTCCCCACCAAGAACGGTGACTACAAGGAGCTCGACCTCGCCAAGGATCACGAGGACTACACCTACACCGTCGAGTTCTCCCTGCGTCCTGCTGCCGAGCTCTCTTCCTTCGACGCCGTCGAGATCGAGATGCCCCCTGCGGAGGTCACCGAGTCCGAGATCAACAACCAGGTCGAGATGCTCCTCAACTACCGTGCCACCTTCGAGGACGTCGAGGGTCGCGCCGTCGAGGCTGACGACTATGTGACCGTCGACCTCAAGGCCGTCGAGAACGCCGACAACTTTGCCGCCGAGGGTCGCATGCTCATCGCCGGTAGCGACAGCAACCCCAAGGAGTTCAACGAGGCCCTGATCGGCGCTAACGTTGACGACGTCAAGTCCGTCACCTGGACCGACGAGGCCGAGGAGGGCGAGGAGGCCGAGACCCACACCGTCGAGGTCACCGTCAAGGGCATCAAGGTCCGCAACACCCCCGAGCTCACCGACGAGCTTGTCAAGTCCGACTTTGGCTTTGACAGCATCGACGCTATGCGCGACGCCATCAAGATCGAGATCGAGCAGGACAAGGCTTCCCGCCTCCCGGCCGAGAAGGAGAACCGTTGCGTCTCCGCTCTCGCCGAGCGCCTGCAGCTCGACGAGATGGATGCCGACTACGAGCAGTCCGTCTTTGAGGAGCTTGGCCAGAACTTCCTGTCCAACCTCGCTGCCCGCGGCATGACGCTGGACACCTGGCTGCCCGCTTCCGGCCTGACCATGGAGCAGTTCATCGGCGACCTGCATAAGCAGGCCAACGACGTTGCCCGTGAGTCCCTGGCTCTGGACGCCCTCGCCCGTGAGCTCAAGATTGAGGTCACCGAGGACGACATCAACGCCGAGTTCGAGAAGGCCGGCGTCAAGGACGTCGAGGCTTCCAAGGCCGAGTTCATCGCCGATGGCCGCATGCCTGCCGTCCGCGAGTCCATCCGTCGCTCCAAGGCCGTCGACCACCTGGTCGAGAACGCCAAGGTGACCGAGGTCGACGAGACCGCCAAGGACGCCGAGTAATTCTCGCCACCTTGCCCGCGAGCGCATGTATGTGCCCGTGATGGGGTAAAGTTAATAGCCGGTTATCCGGTTGCTTCGTGCGGTGCCAGCCAATGCATAGCATGCGGGCACCGTACGTTTATCTAAAACCAATTTGGTCCGCAAGAGAGAAATGGAGATGCGTATGATCGCTAAGTTCGATTCCGCCCTCGTGCCATACGTTATCGAGCAGACGCCGCGCGGCGAGCGCAGCTACGATATCTATTCGCGCCTGCTCAACGACCGCATCATCTTCTTGGGCGAGGAGATTAACTCCGTCAGCGCCAACCTGGTTGTTGCCCAGCTACTGCATCTTGAGAGCCAGGATGCCGAGAAGGATATCTCGCTCTACATCAATTCGCCCGGTGGCGAGGTCTACTCCGGCCTGGCGATTCTTGACACCATGAACTTCATCAAGCCGCAGGTCTCCACCATCTGCGTCGGTATGGCCGCGTCCATGGCCGCCGTGCTGCTTTCGGCCGGCGCTAAGGGCAAGCGCTTCTGCCTGCCGCACTCCAAAGTCATGATTCACCAGCCCAGCGGCGGTGCCCAGGGCCAGCAGACCGAGATTGAGATTGTGGCCGAGGAGATCAAGAAGACCCGTCGCGAGCTCAACCAGATTCTGTCCGACGCCTCGGGCCAGCCCATCGAGAAGGTCCAGGCCGATACCGAGCGCGACAACTACCTGACCGCTGCCGAGGCCCTCGACTACGGCCTGATTGACCGTATCGTCACCTCTCGCGACTTGGCCGCGAAGGACGCCTAGGATGGCAGGAAACATGCAGGACAACTTTGACGAGAACGGCAACCCCATCCGCTGCTCCTTCTGCGGAAAAGAGCAGGGCCAGGTCCGACGCCTCGTAAAGGGCCCGACCAACATCTTTATCTGTGACGAGTGCGTCGCCGCCTGCTCCGAGATTCTGGAGGAGTCGCTGGCTTCGGACTTTATGGACGCTGCCCGCAATGGCAAGCTGCCGGGCTTCCTCAACGACCACGGCCAGGCTGCCGGGCAGCCCGCTGTGGACCCCGAGACCGAGGGCTTTGAGCTCGAGGACGACCGCCAGGTCATCACGCACGTGCCGACGCCGCACGAGATCTATGACGAGCTTTCGGCTTATGTCATGGGCCAAGAGGACGCCAAGCGCGCCATGTCGGTTGCCGTGTACAACCACTATCGTCGCGTGATCGAGGGCGGCGCCGCGGTGTCTGCCTTTGACGAGGCATCGGGCATGGGCGGTCAGTTTGACGACGATATGGACGAGGTGGAGCTCGCCAAGTCCAACATCCTGCTGCTCGGTCCCACCGGTACCGGCAAGACCCTGTTGGCCCAGACGCTCGCGCGCATCCTCGAGGTGCCGTTTGCCATCGCCGATGCCACCGCGCTCACCGAGGCTGGTTACGTTGGCGAGGACGTGGAGAACATCCTGCTCAAGCTCATCAATGCTGCCGATGGCGACATTGAGCGCGCTCAGGTGGGCATTATCTACGTGGACGAGATTGACAAGATCGCCCGCAAGGCCGAGAACCTCTCCATTACCCGCGATGTCTCGGGCGAGGGTGTTCAGCAGGCGCTGCTTAAGATTCTTGAGGGCACGGTGGCCAGCGTTCCGCCTACCGGTGGCCGCAAGCATCCCCAGCAGGAGCTGCTGCAGATCGACACGACCAACATCCTGTTCATCTGCGGCGGTGCCTTTGTGGGCCTGGATAAGATCATCGCCGACCGTGTTGGCAACAAGGGCGTGGGCTTTAACTCCGAGATCGCCGGCCCCACTTCGGTCGACGAGAACGACCTGCTGCGTCAGGTGCTTCCGCAGGACCTCAACGCCTTTGGCATGATCCCCGAGTTTGTGGGCCGTACGCCCGTCGTCACCCAGACGCAGGCGCTCGACGAGGACGATCTGGTGTCGATTCTGACCGAGCCCAAGAACGCCGTGGTGCGCCAGTACCGTAAGATGTTCCAGCTCGAGGACGTTGAGCTTGAGTTTGAGGACGCGGCCCTGCACGAGATCGCCCGCATGGCACTCGCCCGCAAGACCGGCGCCCGCGGCCTGCGTTCCATCTGCGAGGACGTGCTTCAGCAGACGATGTTCGACCTCCCCAGCGAGGAGGGTGTCGCCAAGGTCATCGTGACCGAAGCGGCGGTTAAGGGCGAAGAACAGCCCCAACGCATCTACGGGTAAACCTGCCAAAAACGTGCTTGCAAATAGCCTCCGACCATCCGCGGTCGGAGGCTATTTTATATATACGCAAAACACCCAACTACCTGTGTTATTCTGTGTGTTTGTTTAAGCCTCAGCGAAGTCATATCAGACTGAAGTAATCGATACCTAAGGCGCGTCCGCCTGCTTGGTTTTCGTAGATTCCGCACGAGCCGAAGAGCACTTAATGTGCTCTTCGTGCGAGCCAGGACCTGACCGAGCGAAAACCAAGCAGGCGGACACGCCGGCGGGACAGGGAGAGATATATGGAAGAGATGCCCAAGAACTACGATCCGTCGACCAACGAGCCGGCGATCCTGCAGAAGTGGCTCGACGGCGGCTACTACAAGCGCCGCGAGGGCGTGGGCGACTGCACCGTCACCATTCCGCCTCCCAACGTGACCGGCAAGCTCCACATGGGTCACGCTACCGACGACTCCATCCAGGACGCCATCATCCGTATGGCCCGCATGCGCGGCAAGTCCACGCGCTGGGTGCTCGGCACCGACCACGCCGGTATCGCTACGCAGACCAAGGTCGACAAGAAGCTCAAGAGCGAGGGCATCAGCCGCCTGGAGATCGGTCGCGACAAGTTTGTCGACGCCTGCTGGGATTGGACCCACGAGTACGGCGGCATCATCGTCGAGCAGATCAAGCGCATGGGCTGCTCCGTCGACTTTGATAACGAGCGCTTTACCATGGACGAGGACTACGCGCAGGCCGTGCGCAAGGTCTTTTGCGACTGGTACCACGACGGTCTGATCTACCGCGGCAAGCGCATCGTCAACTGGTGCCCCAACTGCACCACCGCCATTTCGGACGACGAGGCCGAGTATAAGGACGAGAAGGGCCACCTGTGGCACCTGCGCTACCCGCTGACCGAGCCGGTTAACGGCCAGGACTACATCGTCGTCGCCACCACGCGCCCCGAGACCATGCTCGGCGACACGGGCGTCGCCGTCTCCCCGAAGGACCCTGAGAAGGCCGCCTTCGTGGGTAAGACCGTCATGCTGCCGATCGTCAACCGCGAGATCCCCATCTTCTCCGACTACCACGTTGACGCCAACTTCGGTTCCGGCTTTGTCAAGGTCACACCGGCCCACGACCCCAACGACTATGCCATGGGTCAGGCCCACGACCTGTCGCAGATTAACATTTTCGATGAGCACGCGGTAGTTGTTGAGGGCTACGGCGAGTTCACCGGCATGAACCGCGACGAGTGCCGCGAGGCCGTCATCAAGTGGTTCGAGGATCACGACCTGCTCGACCACGTCGAAGAGCTCGACCACTCCGTCATGCACTGCTACCGTTGCGACTCCGCGCTGGAGCCGTGGCTGTCCGAGCAGTGGTTTGTGGCCGTCGACAAGCTCAAGGGGCCGGCACTCGACGCCGTTAACTCCGGCAAGGTCACCTTCCACCCCGCGCGCTGGACGCAGACCTACACCACCTGGATGGAGAACCTCAAGGACTGGTGCATTAGCCGCCAGCTGTGGTGGGGCCACCGCATCCCCGTGTTCTACTGCGAGGACTGCGGCTGGGAGGACGCCCTGACCGAGGACACCGACGTGTGCCCCAAGTGCGGCGGTCATCACGTGCATCAGGACGAGAACGTGCTGGACACCTGGTTCAGCTCGCAGCTGTGGACCTTCGCCACGCAGGGCTGGCCGCAAAAGCCGGAGCTGCTCGAGGACCATCACCCCACGACGGCGTTGGTCACCGCACGCGACATCATCGCGCTGTGGGTCGCCCGCATGGTCATGAGCTCGCTGTACTTCCTGGACGAGGTGCCGTTTAAGGACGTCGTCATCTACCCGACGATTCTTGCCAAGGACGGCAGCCGCATGTCCAAGTCCAAGGGCAACGGCGTTGACCCCATGGACCTCATCGGCATGTATGGTGCCGACGCCATGCGCTATAACCTGCTCACGCTGTGCACCAACAACCAGGACGTCAAGTTCGACGCGAACATCGACAAGAAGACCAAGAAGCTCATCGACAGCCCGCGTACCGACCAGGCCAAGAGCTTTGTGACCAAGATCTGGAACGCCAGCCGCTTCCTGCTCATGAACATGGAGGGCTACACGCCCGGCGAGCCCGTCGTGGAGACGCCGGCCGACGCCTGGATGTTCAGCCGTCTGGCCAAGGCCGTCAAGATGGTCACCGAGGGTATTGAGAACTACACCTTTGGCGACATGGCCCGCGGCGTGCAGCAGTTCTTCTGGAACGAGGTCTGCGACTGGTACGTCGAGGTCACCAAGGCCCGCCTGAAGGGCGAGGGCCGTCTGCAGGCGCAGCGCAACCTGATCTTTGTGCTCGACACCTCCATTCGCCTGATGCACCCGCTCATGCCGTTTGTCACCGAGGAGATCTGGGACAACATGCCGGCGAGCGTGCTCGATCTGGACGCCGAGGGCAACGTGGACCGCGCCGAGGCGCTCATGATCGCCAAGTGGCCCGAGCCCGCCGACTACGCCAAGTATGTTGACGAGGACGCCGAGCGCGCGTTTGAGCTGTGCCGTGCCGTCGTGTCCGCCGCCCGTGCCACCCGTTCGCGTTATCGCTTGAGCCCCAAGGCCGAGCTCGACGTGGTCGTGCGCGCCGGCGCCGAGGACATCGAGAAGCTCGAGAGCCTGCGCTCCACGATTGAGCCGCTGGCCAACACCGCCTCGCTGGTCATGGGTACCGATGTTGAGAAGCCGGCTGCGAGCATCGCCGTGGTCGACAGCGGCGTCGAGGTCTTTGTGGTGCTCGAGGGCAAGGTTGACCTTTCGGCCGAGAAGGCACGCCTGGAGAAGGAGATTGCCGCGGCGCAGAAGGAGCTCGCTGGCTGCGAGAAGACGCTCGCAAACGAGGGCTTTGTGGCCAAGGCCGCGCCTGCGGTGGTCCAGAAGAAGAGGGACCGTGCAGCTGAGCTCAAGGAGATCCTGGCGGCGCTGACTGCTCAGGTTGCTGACTTCTCGTAGGCGTAACTGAGGGACGCGGTTTGGGGCATTGCTCGCTACTGCGGACACCTATTCCGCCGTTCTAACGAACGGCGGCTGACTCGACGCTGCAAACGCCTCTGATGGCCAATCTGCCGTTCAACTTCGGGCGCATGGGCATAAGCCCTATGCGCCCTTGTTTCACGGCACCTTGGCTCATCAGAGGCGTTTTCGCTGACTATCCTCAACCTATACTGTTTTATTTTTCTATGAATGGCGGTTCTAAAAATGCCTAAGCGTTCCGGCTTGTATACCGTTCCTTTTGAGTTTGATTTGCTTTCGTTTGATGAGGCTGTTGGGCTGGCTGCTGATACGGGGCGGATTTCTGGGGATGCTGGGCCTCTGCTTGAGACGGTTGTCGATATGCTCGATGAGTTGGGGCGTCCGGATGAGTATTTCGATTGCATTCAGGTCGCCGGTACCAATGGCAAGACTTCGACCACGCGTTTTTCGGCTGCTATCCTTCGTGGCGAGGGGCTCAAAACCGCGCTGTATACGTCGCCGCAGCTGGTGTGTTATCCCGAGCGCATGGAGGTCGATGGACGCGTCGTGAGCGATGAGGCGTTTGCCCGTGGCGTTTCTGCTGCCGTCGAGGCGGGGCGTCGCGTGAATGCGCACCGTGTGGCGGCGGGGGAGCGCGCCTATTCCATCACGCCGTTTGACCTGCTGACGGCTGCTGCGCTTGTGGTGTTTGCCGAGGCCGCGGTGGATGTTGCCGTGCTCGAGGTCGGCATGGGCGGACGTTGGGACGCCACGAGTGCGACCGATCCCGTCGCTGTGGCCATTACGGGTATCGGGCTCGACCATACGCGCATTCTGGGCGACACGCTCGAGGCGATTGCAGGGGAGAAGGCTGCGGTTATTAAGCCTGGGCGCCTGGTTGTTTTGGGCGAGGGCACGCACGAGGCGAGCGTTCAGCGCGTGATGGATGCCCGTTGCCGCGAGTACGGTGTGGTGCCGCTGGTGGTGAGCCATTCCACGACCAAGGTGCCGGCGCATGTGGGCGATACGGTGGAGTTTAGCTGCACCACGCCGCGTGCGATCTATACGTCGAGCATGGTCAAGCCGGCGTATCAGCCGCAGAATGCCGCGTGCGCGATTATGCTCTGCGAGGGTTATCTGGGCCGCGAGCTTGACCACGATGCGCTTGATGCGTCGCTTATGGGTTGCCCCACACCGGGTCGCTTTGATGTGCTGGGGACCGATCCGCTCAAGCTGATTGACGCCTGCCATAACCCCCAGAGCTGCGAGAACTTTGTGAGCGCACTGGACGAGATCGATCCGTGCGTGGAGAACCGCCCCACGCTGCTGTGTGCCGCGCTGGCCGATAAGGACGTGGCGGGCATTGTCGATGTGCTGATCCCGGCTTTCCCGCGCGTGGTTGTGACTCAGACCGATTCCGATCGCGCCCTGCCGGCAGAGGAACTCGCTGCCCTGGTGGACGCCGATAAGCTCGCAGGTGTGTACCCTAGTGTATCCGAGGCTCTCGCCGCCTTCGATGCCGTGGGCGAGCCCTTCGTAGCCGCCGGCACCATCACCCTAGCCGGCGAAGTAGCGGGGCTGCTCCGTTAACCCATCCCCTCATCAGTTGCGGTGAAATACGGACTGTTTTACAAGCCAGAAGCCTCAAGCAGTCCGTATATCACCGCAACTTAAAAGTAGTCAATTTGGGACGGGGCTATTTTGACCACCCTGCTCCTCGAGTTGACTTGCTTGCCGCGAAATGGGCCTATTTACTACGTTTGACTGGTCACCCTTGGCCATACGGAAAATCGTGAAATCAAAACCGCAGGTAGACGACTTGCTGGTTTTCAAAAAAGACCCGCATGGTCGACCTATGCGGGTTAAACGTAGTAGATAGCCCGTTTTCGTGGCGCGGCGTTAGCGGAAGGTGCCAAAGGGACTGTCCCTTTGGCACATTGGCTAGTCTAGGCGGACTGGGTCGTGGGGGTAGGCGTTGAGGATCTCGACGCCGGACTCGGTAACTAGGGCCAGGTCCTCGATGCGGACGCCGGTGCGGCCGGGGAGGTAGATGCCCGGTTCGATGGAGAACGTCATGCCTGGCTCTACGACCTGCTCGTTGACCAGCGAGACGTCGCCCGGTTCATGGTCCTGCAGACCGATCGAGTGACCCAGGCGATGCGTAAAGTACTTTCCGTAGCCAGCGTCCTCAATCACGTCGCGCGCGGCACGGTCCAGGTCGCACATGCGCACGCCCGGTGCGATGAGAGCCTCGGCGGCCTCGTTGGCGCGGCGCACGATATCGTAGATGCGCGCCGTCTCTTCGTCTGGCTCGCCCCAAAAGAACGTGCGCGTCATATCCGAGCAGTAGCTGCGGCGGCGTCCACCAATATCGAACAGCACTACGTCGCCGCGCTTGAGTACGGTGTCGTCGGGCTCGTGGTGCGGGTCGCCGGCGTTGGCGCCAAAGCTCACGATCGGCGGAAAGCTGAAGCCCTCGCAGTCGTGCTTGCGATACAGACCAAGCATCTGGTCGGCAATCTCGCGCTCCGTCACGCCCTCGTGAACGAGCTTGATCGCGTCGGCCATCACGGCGTCGTTAGCGGCCGAGGACACGCGCATGAGCTCCTGCTCGGCGGCATCCTTGTGGGTGCGCGCGGCGGTGACGGCAAAGTCGCCCAGGAAAAACTCGCTGGCGGCGTGGCGCTCCATGAGCGGCATCAAAAAGCCGGAGCGCATGACGGTATCGATGCCGAGCGGCTTGATCGGATCGACCTCGCGCGCGATGGCATCGGTCACGATATCGGTATCGGTGTGGTAGGCAACGCGGGCGTTGTCATACTCGGGCAGCTGATGCAGCGCGTTGACCAAGATCACGGGCTCGCAATCGCGCGCGAGTAGCACACCGCAAAAACGCTCGAACATATCGGCATAAAAGCCGGTTAGGTAATAGATCGACCACGGGTCGTTTACGAGCAGCTGTGCGCCGGGGTGCTGAGCCTCGAGCGCATCGAGCACGCGCGCCACGCGCTGGTCATCGACATGTGCCATGAAACATCCTTTCGCTAGGCTGCCACCATGGTATCCCAAGCCCGGCAGATAGGGACGTTCCTTTTAATATGAGCAGGACATTGTCAAGAGGCAAAATCGGGCCTGGCCCCAACGATATGGGGTCAGGCCCTCTCCCTATATCAACCCGTCCGCGGCGACCTCGGCGTGTCTTACCGACGCTCGTCTTTGCAGTTTAATATCCGCCCGTGGCGATCTCTCGCTGGGCAATCCGTTGCTACGGCTGAGGCTTCTACGTCGAACCGACAGTCTGTGCACGCGCGTGGCGCCCTGGGCGCTCGCAGAAAAGGGACCTGGGGTTCGCCTCAACGGCTTCGGATCGAACCGCTTCCGGGGTGACTGGCTTATGTGCGGGGGACCGCCCCCTACGCCTCCTCGGCCATGAGGCCGACCGCCCACACCCAGCAGGCGAGCTCGCGCGCCGTGGCGACGTTCGCCTTGTTGCCGTGGACCCCGCGCGCGAGCAGCGCCCCGCGCCTCTCGACCAGCCTCCGCACGCCCTTGGCGGCATGCCTCCGGGCGGCTGGGTCCGGGGCCTGGCCCTTGGCGAGGTCCTTCGGCCGCCCCGAGCACGTCAGGTAGTGCCACGCGGCCTCGACCAGCGTCTTCCTCAGGTGCTTGTTGCCGGCCTTGGTGATCGCGCCCCTGCGGTCGCTCTCCCCGCTGGAGTGCTCGGAGGGCGTCAGGCCGACCCACGCGGCGAACGAGCGGGCGTTCCTGAACCTGGAGAACTCGCCGGCCTCGAACACGAGGTCGGCGGCGGAAGCGGTGTCGACGCCCTTGAGGCAGCGCAGGGAGTCGACCCTCTTCCGCCACCTGGGCTTGCGGGCCTCGGCCTCGACGAGCCCCTCGAGCCTCGCCTTCTCCTCCGCCGCCCGCCTGACCGCGTCGACGTAGTAGGCGAGCGCGTCGTTGTCGGCCCCCTCCGCGAACCTAATCGACTCGATCCAGGACCAGTGCGCCCGGGTCCAGTTGCCCTTCCTGCGGCCGGTGGGCGTCCTCTCGTCGAAGACGAGCCCGTGCCTTAGCAGGAACTTGGAGAGCCGCTGCTTCGAGCGCGAGAGGTCGTCCCTCGCGTCCTCGAGCGCCCTGGTCAGGTCGCGGGCGGCCTCGCACTCGTCGTCGGGGACCCACACCTCGACCACGTTGCCGACCGACAGCATGCGGGCGAGGAACTCGGCGTCGTTGCGGTCGTTCTTCCTGCCCCTGTCCGCGCTGGGCTTGATCATCTTCGAGACGGCGCCGACCACGCAGTCGACCCCCAGGCCGGAGAGCCTCTTCTGCAGGTCGAAGCCCGTGACCCCGGACTCGTACACGCACCTGGCCCCGGGGTCCACGGAGCGGACCCACTCCGCGACGGCGCCGGCGTCGTAGCCGAAGGTCGCGCAGCGCACCTCCCCGGTCATGACGTCGAGGGAGACGGCCTTTATCGAGCGGGCGTGGACGTCGAGGCCGACGAAGGTGGTAGTATCGAGCATGGGAGCCCCTTCCATGAATGCGGCGTGGCCGCCGCGGCTGAATTAGACACTCACCATTGTCGGCCTAATCCGCGGCCTTTCATGCAGCAGGGGCTCTCAATGTTTTTATGTCCTGCTCATATCGTCTCTGCCGGCACTTCGGGACACTCCTTGACATGGCCAGCCTGGCAAGCGTGCAGGCAAAAGTAGCTAAAAGAGCCCCGTCCCTAATTTGCTACTTGGGCTCGGTCGATGTCCATGCTGGCGATGAGGTCGGTACCGGTGTCTAGGAGGTTGGGGAGGACTACATCGCTCATGCGGATGGGGGCTTTGACCTCTAGGCCGCGGATGAGGTCCATCGCCTGGGGGTGGAGTTCGAGCGGGATGGCTTCGGCCGTGCGCACGGGCAGCAGCGCCTCGTCGCCGCCGGATACGGCCACGGTCGTGGTAAGCACGCGCATGGGGCAGGTGAGCTCCTGATGTGCAAACTTATCACCGCGCGGGCAGCTGTTGCCGGTTACGGAGCGCACCTCTGCCACGGCGCCGTCTGCGCTGCGCTCGACCTCCACGGTCAGGAGGCACTCGGATGGGCAGGTGGTGCAGTTGAACTGCAGCGTTTCAATCGCGTTTGTGCTCATGACTCTACGCCTCCTCAGCGGAGTCGACGGACAGGACAATCTCGCTAACGCCCATATTGAGTGCGCGCTGAATCACCTTTGCCGGTAGCGGGAAGCTTTCCATGACGCTCGGTTTAAACGGGCGGACCTTGCCTGCAAACAGCTCCTCGTCGCCTGCCAGAATGCGCACCCGGGCGGCGTCGACGGGTCGGCGCACGCGGAAGTTAAGTTTAGTGAGCCCGACGGTCGTAATGCGCCCCGGCAGCGCGTAGCCCGCAATGCCGGCGGGGGAGACCGTGAGCTCGCAGCCCGCGTCCGCAGCGCCCGCATCGGCCCCAGCACCACAGCCCAGCGCGTACGCCGCCGCAGCCGCACCGGCACGCTCGGACTCGGTCGTGACATTGTCTGCTAGATCGTGCACGTGCAGCACGTTGCCGCAGGCAAAGATGCCCGGCACGTCCGTCTGCAGGCTCTGGTCCACCACGGCGCCGCGCGTACGTGGGTCCAGCTCGACGCCCGCGGCAACCGAAAGCTCGTTTTCGGGAATCAATCCCACCGAAAGCAGCAGCGTGTCGCACGGAACGATGCGCTGCGTCCCGGCAATGGGCGCCAGATGCTCGTCGACCTGGCTCACTTCGACGGCCTCCACGCGATCGTGTCCAATCACGCGCGTGACCGTGGTAGACAGATGTAGCGGAATGCCAAAGTCATCCAGGCAGTTCTTGACGTTGCGGCGCAGGCCGTTGGCGTACGGCATGAGCTCGTACACGCCCTCGACCGAAATCCCCTCGAGCGTGCAGCGGCGCGCCATGATGAGCCCGATGTCGCCCGAGCCTAGAATGACGGCACGCGAGCCGGGCTTGAGGTTCTCGATATTGATGTATCGCTGCGTCAAGCCGGCCGTAAACACGCCGGCGGGGCGGCTGCCGGGGATCTTGATCTCGCTGCGTGTTCGTTCGCGGCAGCCCATGGCAAGGACGACGGCACGCCCGGCGAGCTGCAACATGCCGGCGCGGCTCATGAGCGTGACGGTATGAACTACGGCATCTCCCGCGGCCTCGTCCACGCCCGAAGCGCTCGCGCCCTCGTCCGAATCAATCCCAAGCACCATGCTGCCCAAGTACAGCGCAATGTTGGTCTCGCGCACCTGGTCGATAAAGCGCTGCGCGTACTCGGGACCGGTGAGCTCCTGCTTAAAGTGCGAAAGGCCAAAACCCGGGTGAATGCACTGGCGGAGGATTCCGCCCAGATGCTGCTCGCGTTCCACGATGGCCACGTGCGCGCCGGCCTTATGCGCGGAAAGCGCGGCCGCCATGCCGGCAGGTCCGCCGCCGATAACGACCACGTCGAAGGCCTGCGTTGCCACGGCCTCAACGGCATCGCTATCAATCGCGCTCGATTTGAATTCCGCCATCCTAGCGCACCCCCTTCAAAGGTCCCTCAACGAGCCATGAGCCAGCGTCCTCCAACAGCACTTCGCTGGGGTCGCAGCCCAGCTCGCGGGCAAGGATCGCAACCACGCGGCTCTGGCAAAAGCCGCTCTGGCACCGACCCATGCCCGCACGGCAGCGCCGCTTGACGCCCTCGACCGAAACCGCACCCGGGCGGCATCGAATCGCGGCCACGATCTCGGCCTCGGGCACCGTCTCGCAGCGGCAGACGATCTGCCCCCATGCGGGGTCGGACTCAATGAGCTCCTCCTTGCGTGCAAGCGGCGCACGGTCGAAGTCGTCCGGCGCGTGTCGAATCGGATCCCAATCGGCCCGTTCGCGCAAAGCAACGCCCGCCTCGCGCATCACGTGCTCCATGCGCTCAGCAATGGCCGGCGCGCTCGCCACGCCTGGCGACTGAATGCCCGCCGCCTGGAACAGGCCTGGCACCACGGCGGACTGCCCAATAAAGAAGTCGTTTGTTCCCTGAATGACCGGACGCCCGCCGGCAAATGCGCGCACCACGCGGCGCGTGTCCAGATCGGGCACCAGCTTGCGCGCGCCGTCCAGCAGCGCGTTGACATCGCTTGCATACGTTTGCGTGTTGCCCGGCTCGCGCACGGCAGCCGTCGCGGTGATCACGGTGTTGCCGTGGACCGTGCCCGTGACGATTACGCCCTTGGACACTGGCGTGGGCACGGGGTAGAGCGGCATGAGCGCGCGCGGCTCTTTGTCCAGCACAACGATGTTGCCCTGGCGCCAGACCATCTGGAACTCCTCGGCGCCCGCCATGTGCGAGATATCCGCGGCACCGTTGCCCGCGGCGTTGATCAGATAGCGGCAGCGCACATCGCCGACAGGCGTCACCAGCGTAAAGCGCGCGGCCCCGTCGGTAGTCTCGCCGTCAGCAACCTCAATCGCTTCCACCGGAGCCGACCGCATAAACGTCACCCCGTTGGCCACGGCGTTCTCCAGCGCGGCAATGGCGACCTCAAAGGGATCGACAAATCCAGTCGAGGGGCACCACAGCGCGCACGTCGCCTCGGCACTCGCGCGCGGTTCCAGCTCGTGGATGCGCTCGGGGCCGATAATCGACAGTTCGGGCACGCCGTTGGCCAGGCCATTCTGGCGCAGCTTCTCCAGGTGTGCGCGGTCTTCGTCGTAAAACCCCAGCACCATCGAACCGGTGCGGCAAAACAAAAAGCCGAGCTCCTGGGCCCAGGTGCCATATAGCTCGCAACCACGGGCGTTGACCTGCGCCTTTACCGTGCCCGGCGCCGGATCGTAGCCGGCGTGTACCAGGCCGCCGTTGGCCTTCGATGCGCCTAGGGCGACATCGTTGGCCGCCTCGACCACGCAAATGGTCAGGTCATAGCGCGCGAGTTGCCGCGCAATGGCACACCCGGTGATGCCCGCGCCCACAACCGCGATATCAAACGTTTCTGTCACAGTGCCTCCCAGACGAGTTGACAGGCTGTCAATAGGACTATCCTACGGTCTGCACGCCCCCAGTACGGCGGCAATGCGGCGAACAGCCCCACTGCATCCGCCAACGGCAGGCGTGGGCCGGCCCAGCACGGATGCCGGCCACGTTAGAACGCGAGGTCTTCCCGCCCAACCTCGCGGTTTGCGCCGTTACCTGTTACAGATTGAGATGTTGAGTCCACAGGCGCACGTTCTTCTCGATCTGTAACAGTAAGAACTGTTTTTGGGTTCCAGATGTTACAGTTCGAGATTTAAGTCGGGGAGAGAATGGTTTGTCTAAATCTGTAACATCTGGGACTGTATTTGCCGAGTAGCTGTTACAGATTGAGACATTCGGTGTGGACGGTTTTCTTTGTCTCGATCTGTAACAGTTAGCTGAGGATTTGGGTTCTAGATGTTACAGATCGAGACAAACCTTCCGACGGATTTTGAATGTCTCGATCTGTAACAGTAAGAGAGGAAATTCGGCCTCAGTTGTTACAGATCGAGATTGAAGCCAGCGAGGGGATGTTTTGTCTCAATCTGTAACATTTGGACCCGATTTTGCCGAGTAACTGTTACAGGTCGAGATTGAAATCGGGGAGGGACCCCTGTGTCTCGGTCTGTAACACCTAGACCAGGATTCCGCTCCCACCTGTTACAGATTGAGATGTTTGTGTCCGCGCCAGCCCCGTACCCAGCCGTGGTCCCATATAAACAAACCCCGTGGTAAACTTTACCGGACTGTAAATATTCCGAAAGGTACACCTCAATGTCCAAATACATCAACGAGCTCATGTCACCGCAGCTTATGGGCGTCATCTATGCCTTTGTTGGCTTTATCATCGCCCTGTACGTGCTGTCGGTCGTCTATGTGTTCATCGACGCTCGCCGCCGCGGCGCCAGCGCCTACGTGGCATGGGGCATCATCGCCCTCATCCCGTTTGTGGGCCTCATTGCCTACCTGGTCCTGCGCCCGCACTCCTACGCTGCCGACCGCGAGGAGCAGGAGCTGGACATGGCCCTGCGCGAGCGCCAGCTTGCCCAGTACGGCACCTGCCCGCAGTGCGGCGCCCCCATCGAGAAGGACTTTGTCGTCTGTCCCGTGTGCGACACTCAGGTTCGCAACGTGTGCCCCAGCTGCCATCGTCCGCTCGACGCGCACTGGAAGGTCTGCCCTTACTGCCGAACTCGCATCCAGTAACGCATCCATCGCCGGGCCGGCCGCAAGCCACGGGCACCGCGCGCCACGCGCAAGCTCACACACCCCGCCCCCACACGATGAAGCATGCGTAGAAAATCGCCCGCCGTGCCATTAAGGTGCGGCGGGCGCTTGTATACCAAGGCAACCTGCCTATAATGATGCAAGTCAAAAACGCCGAGCGCATCGCACGCACTTGCATCAGACATCCGAGAGGAGAAAACATACCCATGAAGGCACTCTACAATGACGGCTCGGTGGCCGAGCTCCCGCAGGACGAGGTCACGCACGTCATCCGTCACTCCGCCGCGCACATCATGGCGCAGGCCATCAAGCGCCTGTACCCCGAGGCCGACTTTGCCTACGGCCCCGCGACCGACAACGGCTTCTACTACGACGTCGACCTGCCCGAGGGCGTCAAGATCAGCGAGGACGACTTCCCCGCGATCGAGGCCGAGATGAAAAAGATCGTCAAGGAGAACCTTAAGTTCTCCGTGTACGAGAAGCCCCGTGCCGAGGCCATCGCCCTTATGGAGGAGCGCGGCGAGAAGTACAAGGTCGAGCACATCGGCGACCTGGACGACGACGCCCGCATCACCTTCTACCAGCAGGGCGACTACATCGACATGTGCGTCGGCCCCCACATTTGCTACACCAAGGCCCTCAAGGCCTTTAAGCTCACCGGCGTCTCGGGCGCCTACTGGAAGGGCGACAAGGACAACAAGATGCTCACCCGCATCAACGGCGTCGCCTTTGCCACCAAGGAAGAGCTCGACGAGCACATGCACATGCTGGAGGAGGCCAAGAAGCGCGACCACCGCAAGATCGGCCGCGAGATGGACCTCTTTATGATGCGCGACGAGGCCCCCGGCTTCCCGTTCTTCCTGCCCAACGGCATGATCCTTAAGAACACGCTGCTGGACTACTGGCGCGAGATCCACCACAAGGCCGGCTACGTTGAGATTTCCACGCCGCTCATCATGAATAAGCAGCTGTGGAAGACCTCGGGCCACTGGGACCACTACAAGGACAACATGTACTCCACCGTCATCGACGACGAAGAGTACTGCATTAAGCCCATGAACTGCCCGGGCGGCGTGCTGGTGTACGCCTCTAAGCCGCACTCCTACCGCGAGCTGCCCATCCGCGCCGGCGAGATTGGCCTGGTGCACCGCCACGAGCTGCGCGGCGCCCTGCACGGCCTGTTCCGCGTGCGCTGCTTTAACCAGGACGACGCTCACCTGTTTGTGCGCCCTGACCAGCTGACCGACGAGATCGTGGGCGTGGTCAACCTCATCGACTCCGTGTACCAAAAGTTTGGCTTTAAGTACCACGTTGAGCTTTCCACCCGCCCCGAGGACTCCATGGGTTCGGACGAGGACTGGGCTCGCGCCGAGGAGGGCCTCAAGACCGCCCTGGACAAGCTCGGTATGGACTACGAGGTCAACGAGGGCGACGGCGCTTTCTATGGCCCCAAGATCGACTTCCACCTGGAGGACTCGCTCGGCCGTACCTGGCAGTGCGGCACCGTCCAGCTCGACTTCCAGATGCCCATCAACTTTGACCTGGAGTACGTGGACGCCGACGGCACCAAGAAGCGCCCCATCATGCTGCATCGCGTGTGCTTTGGCTCCATCGAGCGCTTCATCGGTATTCTGATCGAGCATTTTGCGGGCAAGTTCCCCACCTGGCTGGCTCCCGTGCAGGTCAAGGCGCTTCCTGTCTCCGAGAAGAGCCGCGACTACGCCCACGAGGTGTGCGCCAAGCTGGAGGAGGCCGGCATTCGCGTGGTCTGCGACGACCGCGACGAGAAGATCGGCTACAAGATCCGTGAGGCCCGCAGCATCGACCGCGTGCCCTACATGCTCATCCTGGGCGAGAAGGAGGTCGAGGCCGGCAACATCTCCGTCCGCGATCGCTCTAACGAGACCGTTCAGATGAGCGTTGACGAGTTTGTTGCCAAGGTGACCGAGGAGATCAAGACCCGCGCCTAAGGCAAGCTTCACAACAATTAACAAAGGCGACCGTCTACACAGGGCGGTCGCCTTTTTCATGCCCAAATAAGAAAAGCCGCTGGTTGAGCGGCTTTTTTTGTTGCACAAAAAGGTACAGGTTTTTATAGAGGGGTATGGAGATGTACCTACTAGCAGTACATTTTGCGTAATCTGGGCAAACGCTGATTAATTGCTCGTATAATATCGTCTGTCGAAAGATACAAAAACCTGTACTTTTGCGACTGCGCCTAGCTGCGAGCGAGAAGCCTGTTCTAAACGCCCCTGCATTTGCGTGCATCGCAAAGCCAAAAGAGGGGGCGAGAACATGGAACAGACGACACGGCGCCAAGAGCAGCTGCCTGGCGCATTTAACGGCGCCACCACCAACAGCCAGCACGGCCGCGTCCGCTGGTATCTGGTCCACACCCCCAACGGTAAAGAGCGTGAGACCTGCGAAAAGGTCCGCTGCATTATCCCACACGAGCTTATGCAGGACGCTTTTGTGATGCAAAAGGAGTTCTGGTTTAAGCGGGACGGCTCTTGGTCGCTCCAAACCAAACCTATGTACAAGGAATACTTCTTCGTCGCCACGCACGATGCCGCTGCGCTCGATAGGGCCCTGGCCCAGTTGAGCTTTGGCTGCCGTATCGCCGGCAGTAGGGAGCGGGCGTACATGCCCATGCCGGACGATGCGCAGGACTGGTATCGCAGCGTGCTGGACGACGACGGCGTGGTGCGCAACAGCGTTGCGCGCATAGAAGACGGTGTGCTGCACATAGAGCAGGGGCCCTTGGTGGGGCAAGAGGCCCGTGTAAAGAAGATCGACCGTCATAAACGCTGGTGCCTGGTGGACGTGGGCGAAGGCGACTTCGCTTTTAGGGAGCTGCTTGCGCTCGACGTGCCCAGCAAAACGTAAGGGAGACGTTGCGCTGGTAATTCATTCGTTATTTGAATTCATCGATGGGGGGGGGGTGTCCCTGGGAACAGGGACGTGGATTTGAACTTGACTACTAAAGAAGTGACAGGGCAAAACGCGCCGGTGGGGGCCGTGCTGGTCGCCCAGGCCATGAGCGGCGACGACGCGAGCATGCGCTACAAGGGCATGCAGGCCGTGAAGGACTGGGACCGCACGCGCCTGGGCTACCGCGCCGTAAAGCGCGTGTTCGACATTGTGTTCAGCGGCTGCGTTCTGGCCGTCATCGCCATTCCGAGTCTGGTGCTCGCCGCGGCCATCCGCCTGGAGAGCGAGGGCAACCCGTTCTACAGCCAGATCCGCGTGGGCCAGACCCGCCGCGACGGCAGCCTGTCCACCTTCCGCATGTGGAAGTTCCGCTCCATGTACAGGGACGCCGACGAGCGTCTCGCCGAGCTCAAGGAGCGAAACGAGATCGCCGGCGCCATGTTCAAGATGAAGGAAGACCCGCGCGTCACCAAGATCGGCAAGTTCATCCGTAAGCACTCCATCGACGAGTTCCCGCAGTTCGTGAACGTGTTCCTGGGCCAGATGTCCATCGTGGGCCCGCGCCCGCCGCTGCCCAACGAGGTGGCCGAGTATACAGAATTCGACCTGCAGCGTCTGGCGGTTAAGCCCGGGATCACCGGCTGGTGGCAGGTCACGGACCGCAACGATACCGACTTCGACGGCATGGTTCGACGTGATCTCGAGTACATCGCCAAACGCGGTCCCATCACGGACCTGAAGATTGTTCTCCTCACGGTCGTTGAGGTCTTTACCGGTGGCGGTGCTTGCTAAATGGCTGAACCGATTAGAGTAGCTCAGGTTGTTGGCAAGATGGTTGGCGGCGGCGTCGAGGCCGTCGTCATGAATTACTACCGCCATATTGATCGCAGCAAAGTGCAGTTCGATTTTCTTGTCGATTCCGATTCGACGCTTGTTCCCCGCGAGGAGATTGAATCTTTAGGTGGCAGGGTTTTTGAGATTCCTCCCTACCAGCATGTTGTCGAATACCAGCGAGAGCTTCAGCGCCTCTTTAAGGAAGAGAACTGGAAGATTGTGCACAGCCATATCAATGCGCTTTCTGTCTTTCCGCTTCGCGCTGCTAAGAAGGCGGGCATACCTGTGCGTATAGCCCACAGCCACTCTACAAGCGGAAAGGGGGAGTTTGCTAAAAATGTCATCAAAGGCTCTTTGAAGCTGTTCTCAACAAGGTATCCGACTGATTTGGCAGCCTGCACCGAGCATGCTGGAAAATGGCTGTTCGGTTCATCCCGTTTTACTGTTTTTAATAATGCTATCGATTTGAACAACTTTTCTTTCAATCGATCGATTAGGGACGAGCGACGTGCTCAGCTCGGAGCGAAGGACGATACGCTGGTATTGGGGAATATCGGTAGGTTCATCTCTCAGAAGAACCAGTTGTTTTTGCTTGATGTTTTCAAGGCAGTGCATGCTCAGAATCCTGATTCCATCCTTGTCGTCTGCGGCGATGGAAAACTGAGACCTCAAGCGGAGGAAAAGGCATGCTCACTTGGCATTGCCTCGGCGGTGCGTTTTCTCGGCCAGATTTCTGATGTGCAGGACGTCTATCAGTCGCTCGATTTATTCGTGCTCCCCAGCCTGTACGAGGGCCTCGGAATGGTCGCGATTGAGGCCCAGGCTTCCGGTCTCCCGTGCATCTGCTCTGAAAGGGTCCCCAACGATGTTGCGTTATCCAGTCGGTGCAGCTTCCTTCCGTTGAGTATGGGCGTCGAGGGGTGGTCCAACGCGATCCTTGCCGCCCGCAGGGATGTCTTTGATCGCTCCGATCCTCATTCATCTCCGGGGTTTGAATCTTATGACATCTTTAAGGCGGCGCCCAAGCTTGAAGAGTACTACCTGAAGCTATTTGAAACGGTGAATTAATGAAAATCTGTATTTTAACGTGGCTCCATAACCAAAATTTCGGCACGCTGCTCCAGGCTTATGCTCTGCAGCAGTTCTTGAAGTCCGAGGGTCATGATGTTGTTGACGCCGACTATCTCCCCTGCGTCAAAGAAAAGCTACTGAACTGGGCGATCAACCGAAATTCCTTCGATTTGTTTGCCGGTAAAGCACATGAGTTGCTCAATCGTAAGAAGGAGCATGACGACTTCGGTTCCTCGACCGCTGATGTTTTCAATCGCTTTTTAAGCCAGAATATCGTTACTACTGAACGGATTACCGATACAGACGGACTGGTCGGCTTGCGGGGGAAATACGATGCGTACGTCTGTGGATCGGATCAGATTTGGTCGCCATATCTTTTGAACAGGAATTTCTATTTCTCCTTTCTGAGCGACAGTGATAAGCGAATCGCGTATGCGCCCAGCTTCGGTGTTACGAACACCACAGAGAGGAAGAAGAGGATCATTGCTAATCTTCTTAAATCTTTCAGTTCCGTATCTGTTCGCGAAGATGCCGGTGCGGATTTTGTCGAATCACTCGGTCTTGAGCGTCCCTCACAGGTCGTGGACCCTGTCCTGCTTCTGTCGAAGGAGGACTGGGCCCCTCTCATTGACGGAAAATGTCCTGAGCCCGGTAAAATTGTCTGCTACTTTCTTGGGGATAGGCCGTTTTACAGGAAAGCGGTCGAATCGATTTCGAAGGAGCTCGGCTGCGAAGTTGTGACGCTTGTTGGTTCAGGTAAAAATGCAGTCGACGAGGAGCTTAATCCACGCTACGGGCTTGGTCCCGATGAATGGCTCGCGTATTTGGCGAGTGCGCGGTTCGTGCTGACCGATTCGTTGCACGGTACGCTATTCTCCCAAATCTTTCGCAAGGACTATTACTGCTTCAAGCGATTTGAGGAGACCGACAAACGCTCTCAGAATTCCCGAGTCGAGAGCCTCGCGAGGCTCTCGAACACTGAAGATCGCCTACTCGATGGCTATGAAAGCCACATGCATGCTACTGAAATCGAGGGGTATGAAAGACGTCTGTCGGATGTGGAGTCACTCATCTCGTTCTCGAAAAATTGGCTCTTGGATGCTCTCGAACAATAGGGGGAGTCAGCTTGAACAAAAACATCGCCATAATTTCTCATCAAGCCTGTTTTGGATGCGGAGCATGTGCGGCCAAATGCCCTTTTTCGGCTATTGAAATGCATCCTTCGCCCGATGGTTTTGATTATCCCGTGGTGGATGCAGCCAAATGCACTTCCTGTGGCCTATGCCTGCGCTCCTGTCCGGCGGAAAACCGAGTTGATGCGGACTCGGAGGTCATTCGCGCCGCTGTTTTGCAGAGTGGTGATTCTGACGAGCTCGCGCAGAGTTCGTCCGGCGGCGTCTTCTCTCTTCTCGCGAAGCGGGTTCTTGAGAAAGGTGGGCGTGTTTACGGCGCCGCTTGGGACGGTGTTGATTGCGTTAGGCATATCGGTATATCCGATCTTGCCGATATTGCGCTCCTTCAAAAGTCCAAATATGTCCAGAGCGATGCGAGTGAATCGTACCCCGATGTGCTCAACGATCTGAAATCCGGCAAGCATGTACTGTTTAGCGGTACTCCCTGCCAGGTTTCCGCGCTGCTTCTCTATTTGGGTAAGCCGATGGATGGGCTGACAACCGTCAGCGTTGTTTGCCACGGTGTACCAAGCTCTTCCATGTTTCGTTCCTATGTTGACTGGCTTGAGCTTCGGGAGAAGTCCGATGTCACCGCACTGACTTTTAGAGATAAATCGAAATTCGGTTGGGGCCATAACATAAAGATTGAGTTGTCCGACGGCAGGATTATAAAGAGGCCCGCCGCATTCGACCCGTTTTATGGGTCCTATATCAAAGGCATGATCAGCAGATCGTCTTGCTATAGTTGTCCCTTCAGAGGGTGCGACAGTCCCGCTGACATTATCCTCGGCGACTCCTGGCGTTCTGAGTCAGCCCGAGACTGCGTGTATCCTGAGAAGGGCATTTCAGCCGTTATCGTGAAGACCGAGCGCGGCGCCAAGCTGATTGATGAGATAGTCGATTGCGTTGCCTATTCTAACAACGACGTCGCAGCGGATGACGTGCTCCTGCATGAAGACCCTAATAAGCGTTCAGGACTTGAAGAGAGGCGCGATGCGGTCATCGCTCAGTATGAGGCACTGGGGTCGGGGATCTTTGATTCTGTCTTGGTTCCCAAAGTGAGCCTTTTCGACCGTGTGAAAAAAATGCTTCCGCCGTCGATGCGGTTGGGCGTAAAACGTTTGGTCCGATCCATTATACCTGGGAACGCGCATGAGTAGCCTTACCACAGCGATTACGATTTGCGACCGTCCCCATATCGGGGGTGGAGCTTCAAAAATCGCAATCGAGACAGCTTCGGCATTGGCAAAGATGGGGCTTAACAGCTATTTCTTCTCAGCGCTGGGAGATCCCGATCCGGCTTTGGTCGAATCGGGGGTTATTTGCGTTAATTGCGGGCAGGGCGACGTCTTGAACGGTGGCGTCTCTGGTGCTGTTCAGGGCATCTGGAACCGACGCTCGGAAACGGCGCTGGATGATTTGCTCAATCAGCTTGACCCAGAAACGGCGGTCGTTCATGTGCATTCTTGGACGCACTCCCTTTCTCCCTCTATATTCAGGGCAATAGAGCGACGGGGCTTCAAATGTCTCATTACTGCCCATGAGTACTTCCTTGTTTGCTCTAACGGTGGGCTCTACGACTATGTGAATCATTGTAACTGCGGAATCGCTCCCGGTTCTCCGAAGTGCCTGCTGCACAACTGTGACAAGCGCTCGTATGCCCAAAAATTGTACCGGTCCGTTCGTTTCTCCGTGCAGAACCATGTCTTAGGCTCGCTTCGCCCGGCGGTCGCCTTTGTCTCCGACTCCAGCCGTCGATTGATCGAACCTCATCTAGCGTGGAATTCTGAACGGTATGACTGCTTAAACTATGTTGATGCGGCTAAGTTTCAAGATGATTCCGAAGGAGATTCTTCGGCATACCTATTCGTCGGCCGCTTAAGTCCAGAGAAAGGCTGTGACTTGTTTTGCGAAGCGGCCTGTCGGGCGGGCGTGAATGCGATCGTCATTGGCGACGGTACCGAATTGAAGAGGTTGTCGGATAGCTATCCAGATATCAGATTCATGGGCTCCTTGCCTCATGATGAAGTTCTTTCCGTCATGAAACAATCTCGCGCTATCGTCATGCCTTCTGTTTGCCGAGAGACGTTCGGGCTCGTCGCTTATGAAGCAATGATTGCCGCCGGCCTGCCATGTATTGTTTCGGATGTCGGCGATGCGGCCTCCTTTGTGATGTCAAAAGGTCTCGGCGAGATCTTCAACGCAGGTAGTGTGGAGTCGCTATCTGACGCAATGGTCAATATGCTCGATTCTGATGTTTACTCGCGTTACAGGGAGGCAGTTGAGAAGGCGGACTTTAGCCATCTCAAAAAGATCGCGTATGTTGAACGTCTTATCAATATTTACGATCAGCTAATGGCTGAACTTTAATTGGACGAAGGTTTTTAATGGTTACGGTTGTGATGTCAGTCTATAACGGCACACGATATCTTACTGAACAGCTAGACAGCTTGCGACTTCAGACCGTGTCTCCGGATCGGGTGGTGATCGCGGATGATTGCTCGACAGATGGATCGTTCGATCTCATCTGCGAATACATCGAGGAACACGCACTCGCTAATTGGACCGTCAACAAGAACAGCTCGAATTTCGGCTGGCGCAAGAGCTTTAAACGGCTTCTTGACCTTGCATCTATAGACGATGGAATCGTCTTCCCGTGCGACCAGGATGATATTTGGGAACTCGATAAAATCGCTGTGATGTCCTCAATCCTCGAGAAGGACCCCTCGATTGAGGTTCTCAGCTGCGCCGTCGAGCCGTTTTATGAGAGCGGCGGTAAAAAGGTAACAGTCTATGGTGCTGTCGATGATTCCAAACCTCTGGACGATTTGGAGACCCCGGTTTTCGATAGCAAGTTTATGTCGGTACGGCGCCCTGGATGTTCGTATGCCGTTAAATCTAGTTTTATAAGGGAAATCATGCCATATTGGCAGGATGATTTTGCGCATGACGGTATGTTATGGCGCTTCTCATTACTGAAGGGGACTCTCAGACTTCTAAATCAGCCCTTGATTCGGTTCCGCAGGCATGACTCTAATGCAACTGAGATGCGACATATTGACAAGAAATCTCGTGTTGCTGAGATAGGGATGTGCTTGAGATTTTCTAAGGTTTTAGAAGAATACTGCAGTAGTAATCCTGGCGATTATCGTATATCTTCTTCACATATAGAGCATTACGGTTCTGTTTTAAATGCCCGTTTGCACTTGCTCGTAGGTGGCCTAAAAATAAGTGATTTAGGCACCATTCTAAAATACCGTAAGTATGAACTGTCAAATCGTTCCCTGCTTGGTGATTTTAAGGTCTTAATCAGTTCCTGTGACAGTAAGTAGGTGTTTAGAATGCTTGAGCTATTTACTAATGAATTCACTATTTTGATTTTTGCCGCAATCTTAAGTGTCATTTCTCCCGTTAAAGGACTATTTTTTTCTGTTCTAGGATTGCTCGTTTTCAAAGAAGTTCTTTCTGGGCGCCTCTACAAAGTGTTTTTAAATAACGCTATTCCCATTGTCGTTATGGGCGCGATGGTTTTCTTTTCTGCCATTGCGTTTACGTCCCGAAGCATTAATGAATCCCTCCTTACGGTCTGCTCGTATTTCTTTTGCATCCTTCTTGGTTATATTTACGGCAAAGTAAAGAACGATGACTGGGTTGAGTCTGCATTGCTTATGCTTCGCAACGTTATGGTGTTCGCCTGCCTATTTAGCTTTGTCCTTGAAATTGTTTTAGGTCAACGACTAGTTACAAATGGTTCCTTTTCTTTTCTGCAAACTGTAACGATTGATAATCCATCCTTGTATCGACTGCGTAGTTTTTTCGGTCATGCAATCGTATTTGGCCAAATGATAGTTATTGCTGTTGTAATCAACTATAAATTGGAGACGGGCAGGATGAAACGTCTCTTATACTCTGTAGTTCTTTTGGTCGCTCTGCTTCTGACAAAGAGTCGTAGCGCGTGGATTATTCTCATTGCTTTAGCATCGGTGTACCTGATCTTTCGCCTAAAGAACCCCGAGTATTCTAAATGGAATTTAATTGCGCTTTTAGTTCCAGCTGTATTGCTACTCGTTTTCATTCTCTACAAGTTTGGACTGTTTAACTTTGTGGCTTCTCGATTTGGTGAGCTTGAAACTGATGTTTCATATAGCCAGCGTTCCGGAGCCATTGCCTATATTATTCATAGCTTTTTAAGCAGGCCGCTGTTTTGGCTTACTGGAAATGGTTATGGCAGTAGTCGCATGACTATGCTGGGCACGACGGTTGAAATTAGCGGTTTTTCAACGGTGGATAATGGTTTCCTTGCAATGCTGTATGAATATGGTTTTCTTGGAATTTGTAGTTTTGTATTCTTGCTAATTTCCGCTGGTATCGGTTCGTTCAGGTCGGGTTGCGAACTCGATCAAGTACTATTTTCCGTTTCCTGCATATGCTGCGCGGAGCTCATGTTTTATTGCGAGCTTGGTTGGTGGGTGCCAACGGTCATCTTGTTTGTTTCCTGTGGACTCGTTCTGGGTAGAACGAGTGCTCGGTATTCAGATTTGTGCGAGTCAGGCCCTATTTTGATTTCTGAATAAATCAAGGTTGCTAGTTTAAACAAACGAGGTTGAATGAATTATTCGTCTATCGCACGCAACACTATGATTGCGTTTGCTGCACAGTTTATTTCTCTATCGGTCAGTGTCGTCATGTCGCTGCTCGTGCCGAAAATCGTTGGCGTTGCTGATTATGGATACTGGCAACTGTTCATGTTTTATACGACCTATTCCGGCTTTTTTCACCTTGGCCTGAATGATGGTGTCTACCTGATTAACGGGGGTCTCTCTCGTGATGAAATCGATAAGAGCTCAATCAAATCCCAGTATATCTTCGGTGCTTGTTTCCAGGCAGTGATTTGCCTCGGCATCACTTTGGCTTCGCTGCCTCTCGTCGATGATGCAAATCGGTTATTTGTTATCGCGTCTTTCGCGCTTTACACCGTCGTATATAACCTGACAAGTTATTTGGGCTTTGTCTTTCAGGCCATGAACGAAACTAAGCTTTTTTCGTTTTCTACAATGCTAGACAGGCTGGTGTTTCTGGCTCCGCTCCTTGTTTTAATTGGATTTAAGGTTTCGGACTACCATCCCTATGTCTACGCGTATCTCGTTTCGAAAATTATTGCGCTCATATATTGCTCTTGGATGGGCAGGGATATCCTACGCGCTAAATCAGTGTCTTTTGGCAATTCGCTTAAGGACGGCATCCGCAGTATCATCGTCGGCGTGAAGCTGATGATTGCGAACATCGCCGATACACTAATCCTCGGGGTATCTAGGTTTCTTATCGATCATTTTTGGGGTATCGTCGCCTTTGCAAAAATTTCGTTCTCCCTCTCTCTGGTGAATTTCTTCATCACCTTCGTCTCACAGGCGAGTATGGTTTTATTTCCTGCCCTTAGGACAGGCTCTGAAGATGAGAGGGTTCGTTTTTACATTGGCATAAGGAATTCTATCGAGCTTATTTTCCCTGCGATCTATTTACTCTATTTCCCTATGGTTTGGTTTTTGGGGATATGGCTTCCTCAATATGCCGAAAGCCTCAAATACTTTGCGCTCTTACTTCCGATATGCGTCTTCAATACAAAGATGAGCCTTTGCTGTACTACCTATTTCAAGGTACTTCGTAAAGAACAGCTGCTCCTGAAGTTGAATATCGTCACTGTTATTTGTAGCGCTGTTTTTTCGATATTCGGTGTTCTTGTCCTTAACTCGCTCGACGCCGTCCTGTGTGGCGCCGTTATCTGCATTATTGGCAGGTCGTTGTGGTCCGAGCTCTATCTGAACGAACAGCTTTGCGCCCCGGGTTCAACTAGGCCGTTTCAGGAGATCCTGCTTACAGTCGCTTTCGTCTTGTTCGCTGAGCTTTTATCTGGTGGAACTGCGGCGATTCTGTATGCATTAGTCTACGTTGGCTATCTCTTGCTCAATCATTCTGCGCTGAAAAGCGTTGCTTCATGTTTGACCAAACTTAAGAAGCAGCGATAGCTACATCAAAATGGATTGGATTTTAATATGAAAGGCATCATCCTCGCTGGCGGGTCAGGCACGCGCCTGTACCCGCTCACGCTCGTGACCTCCAAGCAGCTGCTGCCGGTCTACGACA
>CABQSB010000002.1:0-173282 GCA_902466735.1 uncultured Collinsella sp. | reverse complement strand
ACCTTCTGGTCGCGCCCTTGAAGTTGAACGTCAGATTGTCCAAATGCGGCCCGCGTAACTAAACCCGCTCCGCGATCTCGTGGATGAGGTAGTCGGTCTTTTCCCAGCCCAGGCACGGGTCGGTGATCGACTTACCAAAGACCCCACCATCGACCGGCTGGTTGCCGTCCTCAAGGTAAGATTCGATCATAAAGCCCTTGACCAGTTTGGAGATGGACTCGTTGCGGCGGCAGCTGTCGAGTACCTCCTTGCAAATGCGGTACTGCTCCAGCGGGCGCTTGCCCGAGTTGTCGTGGTTGCAGTCGATGACTGCCGCCGGATTGGCGTAGCCGGCATGCTCGGTATAGCGCTCGGCCAGGCGCTCCAGGTGCTCGTAGTGGTAATTGGGGTAGGTGCGACCGTCGAGACCGATGTAGCCACGCATGACGGCGTGCGCGAGCGGGTTGCCGTCGCACTCGACCTCCCAGTTGCGGAAGATAAAGCTCTGATGTGCCTGGGCGGCGTAGATGGAGTTGAGCATAACGGTGGTGGAACCGGCGGTGGGGTTTTTCATGCCCACAGGCACCGAAATGCCGCTCGACACCAGACGATGCTCCTGGTTCTCGACCGAGCGCGCGCCCACGGCGACGTAGCTCAGCAGGTCGACGAGGTACTGGTAGTTGGACGGGTAGAGCATCTCGTCGGCGGTAAAGAAGCCAGTCTCCTCGATGACGCGCAGGTGCATGTGGCGGATGGCCTTAACGCCTTCAAGCAGGTCATCGGGCGCCTCGGGGTCGGGGTTGTGCAGCAGCCCCTTGTAGCCGGTGCCCTTGGTGCGCGGCTTGTTGGTATAGACGCGCGGAATGATGATGAGCTTGTCCTTGACCTCCTCGGCGGTCTTGGCCAGTCGGTTCATGTACTCAAGCACCGAATCCTCGCGGTCGGCAGAGCACGGGCCGATGATGAGCACTTTGCGTGCGTCTTCGCCGGTAAAGACCTTGGCGACCTCGGCGTCGAATGCCTGCTTTTTGGCGGTAAGCTCGGCGGAAAGCGGCATTTCCTCGCGGATCTCCATGGGGATCGGCAGCCTGCGCTTGAATTCCATGGCCATATGGGGCCTCCTTTATCAATTAACGGCAACAATTGGCGAATTCTCGAATGCTCGGCATTATCCGCTGTCGCACGCTAAAGTGCAAGTGAAACCTGCCGAAAAGGGACAGGTTTATTTTGGTCGGTTTTATCTGGGGAAATGTCGGCGCTCGCCGGAAGGGGAGGGCCAACGTACGGCACGCTGGAGCAAGTTGGATCTTCTGCGGCATACCCTGTGGACAAAAAATGGCAAATATGAGTACTGTTGCTAGCGTAGTATCATATCGATCTTACAAGATAATAGACACAACAGTAAATATGTTCATTAACGTTGGCACACAGAAGTATGCTACCGGGCATTTTGATCAATTTGAAGGCATATCTAGGCCGCAATGAGGTCGTTTGGGGCAGTTTTGGCTGTTACTAAAAAGGTGACAGTACTCATATTTGGTATTTTTTGCCCACGTGGCCTGAAAAGGGCTGTCAGCCAGGCCCCTGGAGAGGCGGTTTGAGGGCCATAGCACAAAAAACGGGGGCGCAAGTTGTCCTGCGCCCCCGTTCTCTGGGCATTGCTGCTGTCTGCCGCCGAATCTACGCCGCTTCGTCGAACTGCGAGTTGTACAGGTCGGCGTAGAAGCCGCCCTGGGCGAGCAACTCGTCGTGTGTGCCCTTCTCGACGATGTCGCCGTCGCGAATCACCAAGATTACGTCGGCGTTGCGGATCGTGGACAGGCGATGCGCGATGACAAAGCTCGTGCGGCCCTGCATCAGCGCATCCATGGCGCGTTGGATGAGCTCCTCGGTTCGGGTGTCCACGTTAGAGGTCGCCTCGTCCAGAATCAGCGCCGGGCGGTCGGCCAAAATGGCGCGGGCAATAGTCACGAGCTGGCGTTGGCCCTGCGACAGGTTAGTGCCTTCCTCGTTGATCATAAAGTCGTAGCCGCCGGCGAGCGTATGGATAAAGTGGTCGCAGCGCGCGGCGCGTGCAGCGGCCTCGACTTCGGCATCGCTCGCATCGGGGCGTCCGTAGCGGATGTTCTCGCGGATGGTGCCGTTAAACAGCCAGGTATCCTGCAGCACCATGGCAAACTCGCCTCGCAGCGCCGCGCGGTCCCAGTCGCGCACGTCGACACCCTCAACGCGCAGCGAACCGCTGTCCACATCGTAGAAGCGCTGCAGCAGCTTAATGAGCGTGGTCTTGCCGGCGCCGGTGGGACCGACGATGGCGATGGTCTGGCCGGGCTGCGCCTCGCAGCTAAAGTCGTGGATGATGGTCTTGTCCGGCGTGTAGCCAAACTTGACATGGTCAAACTCCACGTGGCCGGGGCGCTTCTCGGGGATCTGCGCGTCGGCCTTCTGCTCCTCCTCGGGCGCGGCCAAGAACTCAAAGACACGCTCGGTGGCGGCGGCCATCGATTGCATCGTGTTGCTCACGTTGCCCAGCTGCTGCACGGGCTGCGTAAAGTTGCGAACGTACTGGATAAAGCTCTGAATATCGCCAGGCGTGGCATTGCCGGTCAGCGCGAGCTGCGCGCCCACCACGACGACGCCCACGTAGCCCATGTTGCCCACCAAGCTCATAAGCGGCATCATCAGGCCCGACAGGAACTGCGAGCGCCAGCCACTAATAAAGAGGCGGTCGTTTTGGCGGTCGAACTCCTCGATCGAGGCCTCGGCGCGGTCGAACACCTGAATGACGTTCTGGCCGGCAAAGTCCTCCTCGATAATGCCGTTGACGGTGCCAAGGACTTGCTGCTGCTCGCGGAAGTACGGCTGCGAGAAGTGAATCATTACGGTCAGGATAATCGCGGCTGCCGGCAGCGTGAGCACGGTGACGCCGGTAAGCGGCAGACTGATCGAAAGCATCATGACAAGCACGCCGATAATCTGCGTCATCGACGTGATGAGCTGCGTCACGCTCTGGTTGAGCGACTGACCCAGCGTGTCGACATCGTTGGTGATGCGGCTGAGCACGTCACCCTTGCTGTGGCCATTGAAGTAACTCATTGGAACGACAGCGATCTTGGCGGCGATCTCCTTGCGCATGCGGTAGCAGATCTTTTGCGTGACGCCGGTCATGAGCCAGCCCTGGATGAGGCTGCAAACAGAGCTTGTCAGATACAGGCAGAGCAAAAAGCCGAGCGTCTTGGCAATCCAGGCAAAGTCGACATCGCCGGTGCCGTTGACCTTGGCAACCAGGCCCTCGAACAGTTTGGTCGTAACCTGGCCGAGCACCTTGGGTCCCACAATATTAAAGATGACCGAGCACACGGCAAAGGCGACGGCGACAAACACGGCAATCTTGTGCTGGCCGATATAACCGAGCAGCTGCCTCATGGTGCCCTTAAAATCCCTGGCTTTCTCGCCGCGGCCCATGCCACCCATACGGCCCATGGGACCACGCTGACGGGTGGGCTTGGGAATCTGAGTCTTGGTCTCGTCTGCCATTAGCGCTCGCCTCCTTCCATGACGGCTGCAATTTCTTCTTGGGTAAGCCCCAGCTCCTCGGCGGAAAGCTGCGACTGTGCAATCTCCAGGTACGCCGGGCAGCCGTGCAGCAACTCCTCGTGCGTGCCGGTGCCCACTACGTGACCGTCGTCGAGCACGATGATCTGGTCGGCGTGCATGATGGTCGCGATGCGCTGGGCCACGACCACGAGTGCGGCGTCGGTGACGTTTTTGGCCAGCTCCTCGCGCAGGCGCGCGTCGGTCTTGTAGTCGAGGGCGCTAAACGAGTCATCGAACACCACGACCTCGGGCTTTTTGGCCAACGCGCGGGCAATGGCCAGGCGTTGGCGCTGACCACCCGAAACATTGGAGCCGCCCTGGCTGATGGGGGAGTCGTAGCCGCCCTCGCGCTCGGCGATAAAGTCCTCGGCCTGGGCGATGCGTGCCGCCTGGCGCATGTCCTCGTCGCTCACCATGTTGCCGGCAAACTTGAGGTTGCTCTCAACGGTGCCCGAGAACAGGCGTCCCTGCTGCGGGATGTAACCAATGCGGCGGCGCAGCTCGGAAAGGGTCATGTCGCGCACGTCGATGCCGTCGAGCGAAATGCTGCCGCCCGTGACGTCGTACAGGCGCGGAATCAGCTGCACGAGCGTGGACTTGCCCGAGCCCGTGGAGCCGATGATGCCGAGCATCTGACCGGCGTGCGTGGTGAAGTTCACGCCGCTGATGACATCGGCGCGGGCATCGGGATACTGGAAGCTCACGTCGCGGAAGGTGAGCTCACCGCGCGGCGCGCTGGCCGCGGGCAGTTTGGGCGAGACAGGGTCGTTGATGCTCGTGGGGCAAGTGATGACCTCTTCCACGCGCTCGGCTGCGACCTCGGCACGGGGCAGGATGACCGAAACCATGGTGAGGATCATAAACGCCATGACGATCTGCATGGTGTAGGAGATAAACGCCATCATGTTGCCGACCTGCATCACGCCGTCGGACACGCCCTGCGCGCCAAACCAGACGATAAGCACGGTGATGCAGTTCATGACGAGCATCATGAGCGGCATCATAAAGCTCATGGCGCGGTTGGTGTAGAGCTGCGTGGTCATCAGGTCGAGTGATGCCTTGTCAAAACGCTCGAGCTCATGCTCCTCGCGGTTGAACGAGCGGATGGGCATAAGACCGTCGAGCAGCTCGCGGGCGGTGAGGTTCACGCGGTCCACAAAGCTCTGCATCTTTTTGAACTTGGGCATGGTAAGGCCCATGAGCACGCCGACGACGGCCGAGACCGCGATGATGGCCACGGCGATGGTCCACTCCAGGCCGGTGTGGTTGGCCAGGACGCGCATGACCGCGACGATACCCATGACAGGCGCCATGAGGCACATGCGAATGAACAGAGTCGCTGCCATCTGGATCTGCTGAATGTCGTTGGTGCAGCGGGTGATGAGCGAGGCCTGGCTAAACTTGCCCACCTCGGCCGGCGAGAAGTGCATGACCTTGTTGAAGGTCTCGCGGCGCAGGTCGCGGGCGATGGAGCAGGCGGTGCGCGACGCCACAGCGCCGGTCAGGATGGTGGCGACCAGCGAGATCAGGCACAGGCCAAACATCGTGGTCGCCATGCGGCTCAGGTAGGCGTTCTGCACGTCGGCGGGGTCGATGCCCTGCGCCTTGTACTCGTCCTGCACGTAGGTCACGGCGCGCTGCGTGACGATAGAGCCCGACATGGAGCCCATTTTGTCCGCCATTTCGTTGGCGCCTTCGACGAGCTTGCCCTGGTCGATCAAGCCACCTTCAACGCCCAGACGCAGGCTCTTCATGGTGATCTTGCCGCCGTCGGCATCAATCTGCTTTTGCATGTTCTGTGCCGCTGCGGCCTTCTGCTGCATCTCGGCGAGCTGCTCGGGCGTCATTGCCGCCATCTGCTCGGGGGTGGGCATGGTCTGGGCGGCGTTGTTGTCTTGGTCGCTGGACGTGCCCATCATGTCGCCCATGGAGCTGGCGTCGATGCCCTGGTTGAGCGAAAGGACGACGGTCTCGGGCAGGCTCATGATGTCGGCAATCTTGCCGCCGTCGGCGCGCTCCTCCTCGGTGCCCTTGTACGTTCGAATGCCGTTGTTGTCCGCCTTGCTAAACACGGCATCCACAGCTTTGGCGTCCTTGGCGCCCATAAAGAGCTTGAGGTCATCGAGCGATTCGGCGCGAATGGTGTCGGGCACGGGTGAGGCGATGCCGCCTTGCTGCACGCCCACATCGACGATGTCACTCATATACGTAGGCAGCGCTAGGTCGGCATTGCAACTGATTACGATAAGTACGATAGCCGTGAGCAGCGCCAGGACATGCTTTTTAAAGAGCTTGAGAATCCTCACTCGGCATCTCTCCTTTCTTGGTTGCGGTCGATAATTTCGTTGGCACGCCTTAGAAGGCGCACCATCTCTTGGGTATCCGTTTCGCCGAGCTGCTCGAGAAAGGCCGCGGTGCGGTCCTCGAATTCCCGACGTTTGATTTCGAGGTCTTGTCGGCCTTTGTCGGTCACCGTGACGTGTACGCGACGACGGTCGGTTTTTGAGTGCTCGCGCTCGACCCAGCCCTTGCCCTCGAGGGCGCGCAGGATGTTGGCGATGCGGGCGCTCGAGACCCAAGCGCGATCGGCGAGTTCGCTCGGCGTAAGCGAACCGCCGGCGAGCATGAGGGCGCGCATGACGGCCATCTCGCCGCTCATCGCCTGGTCGACAAAACGCGAAACGTGCTGGTGCATGCTGCCAAACTCGGTAAAGAGCTGACGCCCAAGCTCATGGAAATCGGTATCTTCCACCGAAAACCCCTAACACTAGAAACTATTTTTGGTGAAAGATGATACCCGCATATTCGGGCCTCATGCAGTGGGCAATATAAAGAGCGCATAAAGAGTTAAAAAATTCAATTGCTGAAGCGTTTCAAAGAACTATTATGCCCGCGGTTAGGCGGGGGGGGGTTGTCACCACCATGACGACTGGGACTCATATAATCGCCACGTGCGATGCTCCAACTTCCCGCAAGGAGACACCTTATATAAAGGGGGATGGAGTCATGGCATTTGACTTCACGGGCAAGACCGCGATTGTCACGGGTGGCACTCAGGGCATTGGCCTCGAGATCGCCAAGGGCATCGTCGCGGGCGGCGGACACGTCGCGCTCATCGCAAGGAACGCTGCTAAGGGCGAGGCCGCGGTGGCCGAGCTTGGCGAGGGCAACAAGTTCTATCAGCTCGATGTTGCCGATGCGCCCAAGGCGCGTGAGACCGTCGAGCAGATTTTTACGGACCTGCCGCAAACCAACATCCTGATCAACTGCGCTGGCGTCATCAGCACCAAGAAGTTCGACGAGATCGATGACACCGAGTGGCGTCGTACCATCGACATCAACCTCAACGGTACCTTCACTATGATGAATGCTGTGTACCCGCACTTTAAGGCGGCCCATGCCGGCACTATCGTCAACGTGAGTTCCGTTGCGGGCAAGATCGGTGGCGGCCTGCTCGGCACCGCGGCTTACGCGAGCTCCAAGGCCGGTGTTAACGGTCTAACCAAGGCAGTCGCCAAGGAAGGCGGCAAGTTTGGCGTCCGCTGCAACGCCGTGTGCCCGTCGCTCACCCTTACCGATATGACCTCGATTCTCTCTGACGAGAACTCTCAGCGCATCATCAACGGTATTCCTCTGGGCCGTGCCGCCCAGGCAAGCGAGCCCGCGCAGATGGTGCTCTTCTTTGCCTCCGACCTTGCCAGCTTCGTGAACGGCGAGATCGGTGACTGCGACGGTGGCATCGTCCTGGACGGGTAATACCCCGCGACGATAATTCGGCGACGGCTCCTGCGACTCGGGACCGTCGCCTTCTTTCTGACAAAGGCGCGTGCGGCCGCGTGTCACACGCATCAAAAGGAGATATAAATGAGTGAATCGACTGCGGTGGAGGCGCCGGCGGCAAAGGAGCCGTTCTTTAAGATGTCCTCCATCCCGGGTGCCAATATTTTGGTGCCGCTTTTGTTGGGCTGCCTGCTCAACACGCTGTTCCCCGATCTGTTCAAAACGCTCGGCAGCTTTACGCTCGGCATGACCCAGCAGGGCGCAGGCCCGCTTGTTGGCGCTTTTTTGCTCATCGTCGGTACGACGATTTCGTTTAAGAGCGCTCCTGCCGCCGCTGCCCGCGGCGCCATCATCATCGCCGTCAAGCAGATCGTGGTCGTTGCCGTGTCGCTGCTCATCCTTTATGTGTTCAACGACAACCTGTTTGGTATCTCGGCCATGGTGATGCTGGCCGCTTGCACGGGTGCCAACAACGCTATGTACGCTGGACTGATGGGCACCATGGGCAACGAGGCCGAGCGTGGCGCCGTCGCCATCACCACGCTGGTTGTCGGCCCTCCGGTCACGATGATCGTGCTCGGCGCTGCCGGTCAGGCTCCGATCGGCTGGTCGCTCGTGGGCGCCATCCTGCCGATCGTCGTCGGCATTATCCTGGGTAACCTCTTCCCCAGCTTTAAGAAGATGATGGCACCGGCACTTTCCGCCATCATCGTGCTCGTCTTCTTTGCCATGGGCTCGACCATGACCTTTGGCCAGCTTATCAACGGTGGTCTTCCCGGCATCCTGCTCGGCGTGATCTGCTCGGTGGTCTTTGCAATTCCCGTCATCGCGGTCGATAAGCTCACGGGCGGTACGGGTGTCGCAGGTGCGGCCATTTCGAGCTGCGCCGGAGCCAATGTGGCCACGCCTGCTGCCATGGCAAGCGTCAACGAGGCCATGTACGGCGGCGCGGTGCTCGCGACGGCGACGGCGCAGGTCGCAGCATGTGCTATCGTGACGGCCATTTTGACCCCGCTGGTCACCAGCTGGTGCTACAAGCATTTTGAGGGTCAGGGCCACAGCAAGGCAACGACCGACAAGGCCGCCGCAGCCGCCTAATGCCAAGCGGCAATCAAAGCTAAATAACTAACCATGCCACAGGGCGGTCCCGGGGGAAATCCCGTGGCCGCCCTGCAGTTTCTGCGGGGTCTCTGGGGCACTTTACCCTGCTAAAACTGGCATAACAGCTAGAGTGAACGTCGTACAAAGGCAAGGAAATATACCAAACAAATCGGTGAACGGTAGTTGCTCGCGCTCGCATTTCCTGCGGATTTGTTAAAAACGCCCTAATGGTATAAAAAAAGAAACATATAACAGCCCTGATGAAGGGGGTGGCTATGTTATCCTTCTCAAACGGGTGAAATCTTGGGTTTTGGGTTGCAGTTCCAAGGTGGACAAACGTTTTTCCCTGTACCAATGTGTGGTGAAGAACGGAAGAAGCCGGTAGTGCAAGCCGATAATTCAAGAATTCAATAAGCAGCGGTGTGAGAGAGCGCCGCATTACACGTAACTAGGAGCGTGGTTACACAATGCAGGAGGCATGGGAAGGCTTCAAGGAAGGCATCTGGACGGGAGAGGTTGACGTCCGAGACTTCATCCAGAAGAACTACACCCCCTACGAGGGCGACGAGTCGTTCCTCGCCGGCCCGACCGAGCGTACCAAGGAGCTGTGGGGCGAGGTTCTCGACCTGCTGCTCAAGGAGCGCGAGCAGGGCGGTGTCCTCGATATGGACACCAAGACCGTCACGGGTATCGTGAGCCACCCCGCTGGCTACATCGATAACGCCCACCGCGAGAAGGAGACCATCGTCGGCCTCCAGACCGACAAGCCGCTCAAGCGCGCGCTGCACGTCAACGGTGGTATCCGCATCGCTTGCCAGGCTGCCAGCCAGCACGGCTATAAGGTCGACGAGAACGTTGTCGAGCGCTACACCTTCGAGCGCAAGACCCACAACGCTGGCGTCTTCGATGTCTACACCCCCGAGATGCGTGCTTGCCGCTCGGCGCACATCATCACCGGTCTGCCCGATGGCTATGGCCGCGGCCGCATCATCGGCGACTACCGTCGTGTTGCCCTGTACGGCGTCGACTACCTGATCAAGGACAAGGAGGCCCAGAAGGCTTCCACCCCGACGGTCATGACCGCCGACAACATCCGCGATCGCGAGGAGCTGCAGGAGCAGATCCGCGCCCTCGGCGAGCTCAAGATGATGGCCGAGACCTATGGTTTCGACATTTCCAACCCTGCTACCAACACGCAGGAGGCCATCCAGTGGATGTACTTCGCCTACCTCGCTGCCGTTAAGGAGCAGAACGGCGCCGCTATGTCCATCGGCCGTACCTCTACGTTCATCGACATCTACGCTGAGCGCGACCTTGCCAACGGTACCTTCACCGAGGAGCAGATCCAGGAGTTCGTGGATCACTTCATCATGAAGCTCCGCATGGTCAAGTTTGCCCGTACCCCCGAGTACCAGGCCCTGTTTACCGGCGATCCGCAGTGGGTCACCGAGTCCATCGGCGGCATGGGTGTTGACGGCCGTACGCTCGTTACCAAGATGAGCTACCGCTACCTCCACACGCTCGAGAACATGGGCACCAGCCCCGAGCCCAACATGACCGTTCTGTGGTCGACCCGTCTGCCCGAGAACTTCAAGAAGTTCTGCGCCAAGACTTCTGTCGCCAGCTCCTCGATCCAGTACGAGAACGACGACCTCATGCGCGTTTACCACGGCGACGACTACGGCATCGCCTGCTGCGTGTCCTCCATGCGCATTGGCAAGGAGATGCAGTTCTTCGGCGCCCGTGCCAACCTGGCCAAGTGCCTGCTCTACGCACTCAACGGCGGTGTTGACGAGGTCTCCAAGAAGCAGGTCGGCCCCAAGTATCGCGCCGTCGAGGGCGATACGCTCGATTACGACGACGTTGTGGCCAAGTACAACGACATGATGAAGTGGCTTGCTGGCGTGTACGTCAACTCGCTGAACATCATTCACTACATGCACGACAAGTATTGCTACGAGCGCATCCAGATGGCTCTGCACGACAAGCACGTGCATCGCTGGTTCGCTACGGGCATCGCTGGCCTTTCCGTCGTGGCTGACTCCCTGTCCGCCATCAAGTACGCCAAGGTCCACCCCGTCCGTGACGAGAACGGCATCATCGTCGACTTCGAGACCGAGGGCGAGTTCCCCAAGTACGGCAACGACGACGACCGCGTCGACCAGATCGCTCACGACGTTGTGCACCAGTTCATGGAGTACATCCGCATGAACGACACCTACCGCAACTCCGTGCCCACGACCTCGGTTCTGACCATTACCTCCAACGTCGTGTACGGTAAGAAGACCGGCTCCACGCCCGACGGCCGTAAGGCTGGCCAGCCGTTCGCCCCGGGTGCTAACCCCATGCACAAGCGCGATAGCCACGGCGCCATCGCTTCGCTGTCTTCGGTTTCCAAGCTCCCGTTCCGCGATGCTCAGGACGGCATCTCCAACACCTTCTCCATCATCCCGGGTGCGCTCGGCAAGGAGGACCAGGTGTTCTTTGGCGATATCGACCTTGATCAGCTGGGCGAGTAACTATTGTTAGTGCTATACTAACAATAACGATTACTGATTAGCGCGCCGGTTTCGGCCGGCGCCTATTAATCGAAGGAGACACATTATGAAGGTTTCTGAAGTTTCCGAGACTCAGGCCGATAACCTGGTCCACATGCTCGACGCTTACGCCGAGAAGGGTGGCCACCACCTGAACATCAACGTCTTCAACCGTGAGACGCTGCTCGACGCTCAGGCTCACCCCGAGAAGTACCCGCAGCTGACCATCCGCGTTTCCGGCTATGCCGTGAACTTCCACACGCTCACCAAGGAGCAGCAGGACGAGGTCATTTCGCGTACCTTCCACAACAAGTTCTAAAGGGGTTTAACTCCCGCAGGATCGCCGGGGCTGTTTGGGCTACCTCCCAAAACGTCCTCGGACATGCAAGAAGCCCTCGCTGCGCACTTCGTGCGGCGAGGGCTTCTTGCGTCCTGCGGAAAGTTTTGGGAGGTAGCCCAAACAGCCCCGGCGGGGTCCTGTATAGTCACCCTTTAGGCGGAACTCTCCTAATAGATTGATCGTTGGGGATACTTTCTTAGTTGCGCTACCGTTTATCGCGTATAGCTACCGTTTGCGGAGTAAGTAACACTTAGCAATAAACCGTGTAGAATCTCAGTTAAGCACGGAGTTTTCCAGGGAGACGCTGTCCTTTGTTATGTGCAAAGGGCGGCGTCTCTTTGGCGCTTGGACGCCGTTGTGCAACAGTGCGCCGGGCGTGTGTCATGTAGTGAAAAGCCAACGTCGAGATGGGTCGTGATAAGAATGGGCAAGTACGTAATCGTGGTTGAGTCTGGGTCGGATGTGACGCCGGAGCTCTGCGAGCGCTACGGCATCGTGCGCGTGCCTATGCATGTCACGATTGGTGACGAGACCGTCGAGGACGGCTCGATCGATCCGCTCGAGATTTACTCGCGCTGTAACGAGTTTGGCGTTATGCCCAAGACCAGTGGCTGCTCGCCTGCGGATTTTGCTCACGTGTACGACCGCATTCATGCCGAGCAGCCCGACGCGACCATTTTGCATCTTGCATATTCCGAGGTAACAACCTGCTCGCATCAGTCCTCGAAGATTGCGGCTGCGGGGCGCGATTACGTGTTCTCCATGGACACGCGCTTTGTCTCGGTGGGCCAGTCGCTTGTTGCCGTCGAGACCGCCAAATACATCGAGGCTCACCCCGATGCCACCGTCGACGAGATTTTCGCCTTCACCAATTCCGTTATGGATCGTGTACTGCTGGGCTTTGTTCCCACCGATCTTGCCTTCCTTAAGGCGGGCGGTCGCTTGTCCAACGTTGCGTTCCTTGGTGCCCACCTGCTCAAGATTAAGCCCTGCATCGAGGTGACGGGCGGCAAGTTCGTGGCCACCAAGAAGTTCCGCGGCTCCATGCTCAAGTGCGCGCGTGCCTTTATCGACCACATGGTTGAGAAGGGCGAGATTGACTACTCGCACATTGGCCTGGCGTATTCGGTAGGCCTTTCCGAGGAGCTGCGCGACGACATGGAAGTCTATGCGCACGACCTGGGCTTTAAGGACGTTACCTGGACTCAGGTCGGCGGCGTCATCTCGAGCCATTGCGGCCCGACCGCCTTTGGTGCGGTGCTCACGCTCAAGGCGTAAGGCGGGCATCTAACGATATCTATTGCCACAGCGGTGGGCGGGTTGCGACAACCTTCCCGCCGCTTTTGCGTGGGGCCAAATTGAGTGATCCAATTGAGCGCTAAACCGTTTCACCATCATGCGTATGGGCTAGAATGGCTCTGGCATGTATGTGGCTAAAACCAAGGAGAGGCAAGGTAGCGGAATGGCTGAGATGACGCTCGAGGGTGTGGATGCTCGTCCCGAGGATTCCGCATTTGCCCTGGGCCGTGTGCATTCGATCGAGACGATGGGAACGGTCGACGGTCCCGGGATCCGCTTTGTGGTATTTGTTCAGGGCTGTCCCATGCGCTGCGCGTATTGCCACAATCCCGATACCTGGTCGGTTAACGGCGGCACGATGGTGACCGTCGAGCACCTAATGGACGAGTTCCAGAGCAACCATGAGTTTTACCGCAGCGGCGGAATTACGGTCTCGGGCGGCGAGCCGCTCCTGCAGCCTGAGTTTTTGGCCGACCTGTTCCGCGCGATGCACAACAATCCAGATGGCCGCGTGCATACCTGCCTTGACAGCTGCGGTTATGCGTTTGACCCCAAGCGCCCCGAGAAGTTCGATGCGGTGCTTAACGAGACCGACATGGTGCTGCTCGACATTAAGCATGCCGATCCGGTTGAGCATAAAAAGCTGACCGGTTGCGATCCCACACGTATCCTGGCGTTTGGCGATGAGCTTGCCCGTCGCAAGATCAAGGTCGTTATCCGTCACGTGGTGGTGCCGGGCATTACCGACACGGTGGAGGAGTGCGAGGCACTCGGCCGCCTGATTGCCCCGTGGCATAACGTGGTCGGCCTGGAGATGCTGCCGTATCACACGATGGGTGTCGTCAAGTACGAGCAACTGGGCATTCCCTATAAGCTTGAGGGCGTGCCCCAGATGGATACCGCGCGCATGCCCGAGTTGCGCAATGCCGTTATGACCGGCATGAAAAAGCGCCGCGCCGAACTTAAAAACGCCATCGGCTAGCGAGCCGTTTTCGTCCCAAGGGCACTCATTGGGGACAGACTTAAATGAGTGCCCCTGGGCACTTAGTTGATTGCTAAAGAGTCCTGTCATGTTGCGGCGGAATAGTTCTTGTTTATCGGCTTATGCCGCCCAAACAGGAACTATTTCACCGCAACTGCGTTTTGGGCAAAGATGCGCAACGGAATCGGTGTTTTTGCATAGAAACGCCTGTTTATTGTTTAGAGACACCTTAAACGCGACTGAATATCTTTGGAAAGAAATGCCTGCTATCGACATCGATGGCTGTACCTATGTCATGAGCGTCATGACATCGATGCCGTGGAGCGACCGCTCGAGCGAGGTTACGGCCGCGATTGCAAAGGCGCTGTTTGATACGCGAGCTGCACTGGCTTAGCGTGTTCGTTTGGCGAGGTCAAACAAAATGCTGGTACCATACCGTGGTTGAGAATTTCGTATAGGTTTGGGGAATGGTATGGCTACCATCGCGATTATCGGTGCGCTCGAAAAAGAGATCATGCAGATTAAGGAAGAGCTGAGCGACGTTTGCGAGGCACGGGAGGCAGGCTTGACCGTTGTGAGCGGTGAGCTCGACGGCCTGACAGTTGTCGCCACAACGGCGGGCATGGGCACGGTGAACGCCGCCGCTGCAACACAGTACCTCATTAGCAAGTATGCTCCGCAGGCTGTTGTGTTTTCGGGCATTGCGGGCGGTTTGAACCCCAAGCTCCATATCGACGACGTGGTCATTGGCAAACGCCTGCGCTATCTGGATACCGATACCGCGCTTATCGCCGAGTCCGCACCGGGGCTCGAGGAGTTTGGCTCGACGCCCGCGCTGGTCGATATTGCCGCCGACGTGCTTGCTGAGCGTGGGTTTGTCGACGCTTCGACAAATGCAGTCGCTTCGAACGAGGGCACCAAGCAGTTCCTGGTCGGCACGATTGCCACGGGTAACCGCTTTGTGACGGGCGCCGCCATGCGCAACGACGCTATCGAGGCGACGCATGCCGATTGTGTCGGCATGGAGGGCGCGGCAATTGCCCATGTCGCAACCAAAAATGGTGTCGATTGCCTGGTGCTGCGCGCTATCAGCGATAATTGTGACGAGGCGTACGATGCAATTTGCGACCGAGAGTTCGATCTGTTCGAGTACGCGCGTGTCGCAAGTAACATCACGCTCGATATCGTCCGCCGCATTGCCGCTGCGCAATAGCGCGCTCTTTTGTAAGAACCTACGACCAAGGAGTGTCCATGGCCGATTCCATTAACTACCAGCTTGCCAAGTTCGTCGCCAGCTACGGCAAGGTTTCGCAGATTCCCGAGTCCACCTGCCCCGAAGTGAGCTTTGTCGGCCGCTCCAATGTGGGCAAGTCGTCGATTATGAACAAGCTCTTTGGCCGCAAGAACCTGGTCAAGGTTTCGAGCACACCGGGCAAGACAAGCAACATCAATTTCTTCGAGGCCGACGACGTGCACTTCGTCGACCTGCCGGGCTATGGTTTCGCCCGTCGTTCTAAGGCCGAGCGCGACCGCTGGGCCGAGCTTATCGGCGACTTTTTCGACTCCGAGCGCAGCTTTAACTTGGTCGTCTCGCTGGTGGACATTCGTCACGACCCCAGCAAGCTCGATCATGACATGATCGACTACCTGCAGGGCAACGAGTTCAACTTTATCGTCTGCCTCACCAAAGCCGACAAGCTCAGCCGCACCCAGCAGGCCCGCCAGGCAGCAGCCATCAAAAAGCAGCTCAACGTTCCTGCCGAGAATGTGATCATCACGAGCTCCCAGACCGGCACCGGTATCGACGAACTCAAGCGCCGCATCGCTGAGGCCTGCCTCTAATCGAGCTGCAACCCCTCAAAAGCTCTTATCTATATCACCTCAGTGATAGTTATTGGTAAACTATCACTGTGGTGATATTTTTTAGGAGGCCGATATGGAGCTGTGGCACGGGTCGGAGGTTGTTGTCGAGCATCCGTCGCTGGATAGATGTAAGCAGTTCAACGACTATGGACGTGGGTTTTATTGCACGCCACATGAGGAAATGGCGATGGAATGGGCATGCCGGACCGAGTCCGATGGTATCGCGAATCGATATGAGCTCGATATGGATGGTCTCGCGGTCTTGGATTTGGAGTCCGGGGAGTTTTCAATTCTTAATTGGCTTGCGATTTTGGCCGACAACCGGGAGTTTAATGTCTCGACGCCGCCGGCACGCGAAGGACTTCGCTATCTGCTGGATAACTGCCTGATTGAGATTTCTCCCTATGATGTTATTCGAGGCTATCGCGCCGACGATTCCTACTTTTCGTTTGCAAGACAGTTCGTTAACGGCATGATCTCGCTCAGGCAACTGCAACTCATTATGCGTTTGGGCGATTTGGGCATCCAATACGCTCTTATGAGTGAGCGCGCGTTCTCGGCGATCAGGTTCCGCGATTGGAAGCAGGCCTCGGGAGCTGAGTTTTATCCCAAACGATTTGAGCGAGAACAGAATGCTCGACGTAAGTATCTGGATACGATAAACGGATTTGACACCGAGGGTGTCGACATTAGGGATTTGATGGCAGGGAGGGTTGATTTAAATGATCCAAGAGTTAACGGATTGTGGGCCGAGTAGGACATATCCCGTCTATTACCTCGAGGACGCAATGAACAACCTAGGCGACTGCTTTGACTATGCCGTTAATGATTATGGAGCAGAGGGATCGGAAGTTGCTGAACTCTTTTGCCTCAGCGGCGTAGCTCGCGAGTTCGAACGCGGCAACGCATGGGTCGTATCGGGAAAATCGGGCGTTGAGCTGTTCGCGCTTATCGCTGAAAGATCGGGCTATCAAAACAGGCCTATACCGGACTGCACCTATCGATTTGAGAAGACGCCGGAATATTGGGCGGGCTGGATGCTGGCATACCTGCAGTGGCGTTTAGGGGAGTCTTTCGAAGATCTGCTGCATGTCGTTCCATTTGATGCGCTGCGCGGTCTGTACTATCCCTGGCATGAAGCCTCAGAGGAACGTGTGGCGCGTCTTATTTGCGATATGGCGAAGAAAACACCTCGTCAAACTAAACTGGCGCAAGCAAGAAAGAGGCTCAAGAAAACCCAACAAGACCTGGCATACGAATCGGGCGTATCACTCCGCTCAATCCAAATGTACGAACAGCGCCAGAGAAACATCAACGAAGCATCGGTAACAACCGTAAGGGATATGGCGAAAGTCCTGCACTGCAGCATCGAAGACATCTTAGAGCCAGTCTTTGAATACAAAGAAACTAGCGCAGCCTAAAAGAGATGCTGGCCGCTGATCGCTCAAGTTGCAGTTCGAGCAATTTGAGCAGCGAAGCCGGCTGCCTAGTGGGGGCATGTGGGCCTTCTAGGTATCAAAATCCGCCTACGTATTGAAATGCCCCGCCAAGCTAAAGTGCTCGGCGGGGCATATTTCGATTGACGATGCTAGCAGGGGTTGAACTTTAATATGCCGCGAGTAAGAGGCGTCTGCATTTAGCAATTAAAGTAAATTATTCAATTCGGGTGCTCAGCCAGTATTCTCCATTTGAAGCTAAGATTGCGTACGTAATTCCATTTTTGACAGTTGGCGTACCTACGCAGGCAGCGCCAATCTCCTTAGCGTCGGAAAATGAGAGTGTTGGATCAATTGCTTGTATGGTTGCTAATGCTGTCGCCGCGGCATAATCTGAATTTTCGAAGTACATGACTATGTTTTTGAAGCAGTTTTCTGATCCAAGATAGCTGAATAGTAGATGACTGCTCGAGTCCGAGAAAAAACCTCCAATACCGGCAAGCGTAGAGCCATTTTTTATCTGAAGCTCGAGTCCCGTGCCGCTATCGTCTAACTCGTAACTCGCCTTCATACTGCTGCAATTGGGAATATCGGAGAATTCCTCGTTAAGTCGTTCAATAAAGCCTTCAGGTGAAATTGAAAACGATCCGTCGCCAAGAAAGGAAGTAATTTCCTTTTCGTTGCGGGTGTCAACGACCTCTCCGCATTTTTCGCATTCTCGTATTTCCTTTGAGGTGGCGTCTACGTAGTCAACTTCGGTAGTCCACGAGCCCGGTTGGTGTCCGAGTGGCTCCCCTTTCGTTTCGCCGCAACGCTGGCAGGTCTTCGGTGTCGTACAAGTTGCTTCTTCCCATTCGTGCCCGAGAGGCTCTCCCTCGGTTTTGCCGCAACTTTTGCATACACGGGGGCTAGTGCAGGTTGCATTGGCCCATAGCTTGTGGCTACAAAACAATTGAGGAAACAGCATGGGCAAACTGAAGATGATGACAACTGCCACGGCAGCTGCGATTGCCGCTCGTTTTTTATTGCCTAATTTATGAATGGCCCGCGTTAGAAGTGAGTCGTTTTCTTCATTTTTGCGTGTGCCGTCATCTTCGTTTGATGGCGGAATTTCAGAGGAGGGGATGTCGCTAGCACCATCAGAAAACTGCTCGGCTTTGAAATCTGGCTTCCGCTCGTCGGACTCGCTGAGTGCCTTTTCCTCGTCGGGCTCCTTCATCTCGTCATTCATGTTTATCGAGGCTCCTTCCTAGCTATGAATCTGCGATGGGCATTTTTGATAAGCGGAATGGCTGGTGACATAAATATATCCCAGTTTGGGATATATCAAAATGGAATATAGCGTAAACGGCATGAACGTTGATGCAAATAGGACATGCGGAAAATGCCTCTCCCAGATTCGCCGGGAGCAAGGTATCACTCAGGTTGAACTCGCAAGGAAACTGAGGGTACCTCAGTCGTTCATCTCGAAAGTCGAGACCGGAGAACGCAGTCTTAGGGTTTATGAGCAGTTCGCCTATGCAGAGGCGCTTGGAATTACTGTTGAAACGCTAGTACGTAAACTTGGGGCTGTTTTGAGTAGCGAAGATAATTAGATGACGTCACGCATCGATCATCAATTAGAAATTAAAACAGAGCTATAGGGCGAATGAGAAGCTGGGAAGTGCGCCTTTATCAAATAGAAGCCCAAAAATCAGCCCGGCGACTTTCCAGAGCGTAGGTTCCTGTAGCCGCCGCCAGCGAAGTTAACGTAGGGGAGGCCAGGCGCTTTGCCCCCAAATCTTTCCGCAGGACGGCAGGACCCCCGCCGCACGAAGTGCGCAGCGGGGGTCCTGCCATGTCCGAGGACGATTTGGGGGCAAAGCCCCTGGCCTCCCCGGCGGGTATAAGGTACGGCGACTACAGGTATTCGATCTGGGCGCCTTCCGTGTCGCACGTCAGAATGTGCGTGTCACACTTGGGGAACTGCTCACGCAGCTTGACCTGCAGGAACTTTGCCACGATGGTGTCGTCAGTCACGGCCATGAGAGTCGAGCCCGAACCACTGATCCAGATGGTTTTGGCGCCGCCGTTAAGGCAGGTGTCGCGCACGGCGTTGTAGTCGGGAATCAGGCGGCGACGATAGGGTTCCTGGATGCAGTCGTCATTGGCAGCGGCAATCAGGTCGAGGTTGCCGGACTCGAGGCCGCGCGTCATGCCGGCGATACGGCCCATCTGCCATACGGCGGTGGAGAGTGGAACATCCTGTGGCACGACCTTGCGCGCCTCGCTCGTATGTACCTCGTAGGGCGGAATCACGGTAATAAAACGCAAGCGATCGCTCACCTCGTAGCGCAGGCACTGGGGGAGCGAATCGGTCGGCGTAAAGGAGCAGACGGCGCCGCCCAGGATAGCGGGGGCGACGTTATCGGGATGGCCCTCGACCTCGGTGGCGATGCGGACGAGCTCGGCGCGGTCGACGGTGTGGCCCGTCAGCGCGGCTGCCGCCATGATGCCGGCGACGACGCAGGTGGAGCTGGAACCCAGGCCGCGGGCGACGGGCACGTCGGTCTGAATGTCGATAGCAACGGGGAAAGCCGGCTCGCCCCACGCGGCCAGTGCATCGACAAAGCTCACGTAGACCAGGTTTTTCTCGTTTTGGAACTCTTCGGGGCATCCGGTGATGGTGAGCTTGTCGGCGCGCTCGAAGGTGAAGTGCGAGTAGAGGCTGACGGCCATGCCGAGGGTATCGTAGCCGATGCCTAGGTTGGCGCTCGTTGCTGGGACGGTGATTTTGATCATGTGAGTCCTCCTGGCGTGCCTGGCTGTTTAGTTCGCTGCTCGGGCAGTCCTGCGCAAGACGGAAAGCACATTAAGTGCTTTCCTTTGCGTGCGGAACTCGCGACGAACTAAACAGCCAGGCACGCTGTGCGCGTTCGTCATCATCCCGGGGGTTATCTGATAAAAGAAGGTGCGCCGGCTTTCGCCGGCGCTTAATAAGGGGTTTAGTTGGTAGCCATCTTTTTTGCTGCAGACTCTACGTAGTTGGCCATGTCGGCTACGTCGCAGACGTCTTCGAAACGGACGGGTTTGGATTCGAGTTCGGCGAGCTGGGTCGGGGCGACCGTGTTGGTGGCCTGCTCGAGCACATGCATAGCCTCAAAATCATCCTCGGGAACGTCGAGCCCCAGGGCGTCGCAGCAGGCGCGCGGGAACTTGTAGGGGCTGGCGGTCGAAAGCAGCACGCGGGCCTTGGCGCCCTCGGTGGAAGCGACCTGCTCAAAGACGTGATAGCCGCAAGCGGTGTGCGGGTCGATCACGTAGCCGTTGGCGTCCCAGCAGCTCTTGATGGCAGCGCGGACCTCGTCCTCGCTGGCCCAGCCGCAGCCAAACACGCTCTGGATCTTGGCCAGCAGCTCGGCGGGCACCTCGTAGCGGCCGGTCTGGGCAAGCTGCTCCATAAGGCCGGCAACGAACTCGCAGTCGCCGCCGGACAGGAAGTAGAGCATGCGCTCTAGGTTGGAGCTGATGAGGATGTCCATCGACGGCGAGATGGTCGTGAAGAACGGGCGGTTACGGTCGTAAACGCCGGTGGTCAGGAAGTCGGCAAGCACGTTGTTCTTGTCGCTCGCCACGACGAGCTTGGCGACGGGCAGACCCATGCGCTTGGCGTAGTAGCCGGCCAAGATATCGCCAAAGTTGCCGGTGGGCACGCAGAACTCTACGGCGTCGCCAGCCTCGATAGCGCCGGCGCGCAGCAGTTGCGCATAGGCGGCAAAGTAGTAGACGACCTGCGGCACCAAGCGGCCGACGTTGATGGAGTTGGCGCTCGAAAGCACGGTGCCGGCGGCCTTCAGGCGCTCGGCCAGTTCCTTATCGGCAAAGATACGCTTGACGGCGCTCTGGGCGTCGTCAAAGTTGCCGCGGATGCCGCAGACAGCGACGTTGTCGCCCTCCTGAGTGGACATCTGCAGGTTCTGGACGCGGCTGACCTTGCCCTCGGGATAAAAGACAGTGATGCCCGTGCCCGGAGCGTCGGCAAAGCCGGCGAGTGCTGCCTTGCCCGTGTCGCCCGACGTGGCGGTGACGATCATGATGCGCTCGGCGCCGCCGTCCTTGGCGGAGGTGCGGGCCATAAGGCGGGGGAGTATCTGCAAGGCGACGTCCTTAAAGGCGCTCGTGGGGCCGCCAAAGAGCTCCATCACATAGGTTTGCGGGGCGTCGGCGCCCGGTGCGGCGTCGAGTTTGACGAGCGGCGTGACCTCTTCGCTCGCGAACGTGCCGCGGTATGCCTCATTCACACAGGCCGAAATTTCTTCGGTCGTGTAATCATTCAGTAACATTCCCAACACATCTTGAGCGATTTCAAAGTACGATTTATCTGCAAGCGAGCTGATATCGACCTGCTGGGTGCCGAGCTCGTCCGAGACAAACAAACCCCCGTCGGGAGCGATGCCGGTACGGATTGCCACCTTACTTGAGCACGATAAAGTGCGTCCTCGTGTACTATGATAAGTTCCCATATAACACTGCTCCTCGGATGCCTTGGTCCCAATCGGTGAACCCATGGTATCAGAGCGCGCAAAACAGGTTTGCAGAGGCTTTTAGAAAGGTAACCTCCACGCCATGATAAAAATTGCCAAGTTTGGCGGCTCGTCGGTCGCCGACGCCGAACACTTTAAGAAGATCAAGGCCATTGTCGATGCCGACCCGGCCCGCCGTTTTGTGGTGGTTTCCGCCTGCGGTCGCCGCTTTAAGGGCGACACCAAGGTGACCGACCTGCTCTATCTGGTTAACGCACACGTTAAGTATCACGTGTCGTGCGAGGAACTTCTCGAGGACATCGGCCAGCGCTATTTTGATATCGCTGACGAGCTGGAGCTCACCTATCCCATCCGCGAGGAGTTTGCGGCCTTTGCCGAGCGCGCCCGCTCGGGCGGCTACTCCACCGAGGAGCTCGTGAGCCGCGGCGAGTACTTTACCGCCCGCCTGATGGCCGAGTACCTGGGCCTGCCGTTCCTGGACGCCGCGACGGTCGTGGCGTTCCATCACGACGGTACGCTCAGCATGAACCGCACCGCCGAGCTGGTGCAGGAGTACGGCCAGCAGGGCGGCTTTGTTATGCCCGGTTTCTACGGCGCGACGCGTGAGGGGCAGATCAAGCTGCTCGACCGTGGCGGCGGCGATATTTCCGGCTCGATTCTGGCCAAGTGCCTTGGTGCCGACCTGTACGAGAACTGGACCGACGTTTCGGGCTTCTATTCTGCCGATCCGCGTATTGTTCCCGAGGCTCAGCCCATTGCGCGCGTTACCTACGAGGAGCTGCGCGAGCTTTCGTACATGGGTGCAAGCGTCCTGCACGAGGAGGCCGTGTTCCCCGTGCGCGAGGCAGGCATTCCGCTGGTCATCAAGAACACCAATGCGCCGCAGGACCCCGGCACCATCATTAGCGAGACGGCTGACGAGGGTGAGGCGGAGCCTATCATTACCGGCGTGACCGGCAAGCGCGGCTTTGTCGCCATCAACGTTGCCCGCGACCGCACCAAGCCCCGTGTCGGCTTTATGCGCCGTGCACTTTCGGTGTTCGAACGCTATGACGTTTCCGTCGAGCATATGCCCACCGGCGTCGACCGCTTTGGCGCCGTGGTGCAGGAGCAGGATGTGCACGACTCGCTGTACTCGCTCGTGGGCGACATTCAGCAGGAGGTCGAGCCGCTCGAGATCGAGGTTGTCGAGGGCTTGGCGCTTATCGCTACCGTTGGCCGCAACCTGCGCGGTCGCGCCGGCATCTCTGGCCACCTGTTTGGCATGCTTGGCCAGGCGGGCGTGAGCGTGCGTATGATTTCGCAGAGCTGCGACGAGATCAACATCATTATCGGTGTCGAGGAGAAGGACTTCGACCTGGCGATTCGGACCATTTACCGCGCCTTCTCCGACGAGAACGGCATTGTGAAGGTCTCCGACCTGGAGGCTCCCACGCCGGCCGATCCCACCTTGGCCGCGCTCAAAAAGTAGCGACTGCTCGGTAGATTTTTGGTCATGTCTCAAAAATCTGCGGCGGGGCGTTTCGTTTCGGTTTCGTTTCGACGGGGCGGGTTTCGTGCCCGCCCCGTTCTTGTATACACTGGCAACAATAATCGGCCTGCTCGGCGTGCGGGCAAAAGCCAAAACCTTTAAAGGGGGAAGCATGAAACAGTACACGGTTGCTATTTTGGGCGCGACGGGAGCCGTGGGCACCCAGATGCTCGAGTGCCTCAACGAGCAGGAGTTTCCGGTCGGTAAGCTCAAGCTGCTGGCGAGCGCGCGCTCTGCGGGCAAGACCGTTGAGTTCCGCGGCGAGCAGATCGTGATCGAGGAAGCTTGCCCCGAGGCCTTTGAGGGCTGCGACATCGTGCTCGGCGCTGCCGGCGACGATATCGCCAAGGAGCTGCTGCCCGAGGCCGTCAAGCGCGGCGCCGTCGTGGTCGACAACAGTCACGCCTTCCGCATGGATCCCGAAGTGCCGCTGGTTGTGCCTGAGATCAATGCCGACGACATCAAGTGGCATCACGGCCTTATCGCCAATCCCAACTGCGCGACCATCATCGGCCTGGTTCCTACGTGGCCGCTGCATCAGCTCGCCGACGTGAAGCGCATGATCGTCTCGACGTATCAGGCTGCTTCGGGTGCCGGCGCTCCCGGCATGGCCGAGCTCGAGGCTCAGCTGGCCGCCCTGGGCCGTGGCGAGGAGATTCCTGAGCCGCGTGCATTTGCCGCCCAGCTCGCGAGCAATCTGATTCCGCAGATTGGCGGTGTCAAGGAAGAGGGCTTTACCTCCGAGGAGATGAAGTTGCAGAACGAGGGCCGCAAGATCATGCACCTGCCCGAGCTGCGCGTGAACTGCACCTGCGTGCGCGTGCCCGTGCTGCGCTCGCACTCCGAGAGCATTACGCTCGAGTTCGAGCGTGACATCACGGTCGAGGAGGCTCGTGCTGCGCTGGCTGCCGCTCCGGGCGTCAAGCTGGTTGACGACATGAGCGCCGAGGATGCGCACGACCGCTTCCCTATGCCGATGGATACGTCCGACCAGGACCTGATTTGGGTCGGTCGCGTGCGTCGCGACATCTCGAACCCCGAGGCCGCACGTGGCATCACCTTCTGGTGCTGCGGCGACCAAATCCGTAAGGGCGCGGCAACCAACGCCGTCCAGATCGCTAAGCTGCTCTGCGAGTAGTGTGACCTGTCCGGCGGGGTCCGGGCTTAGTTTTCAGAACGTCCTCGACCATGTGTGGCGCCTTGTCCTGCTCCTTCGGAGCTGCGGACAAGGCGCCACACTGGTCTGCGGAGTGTTCTGAAAACTAAGCCCGGCCCCCGCCTGCGGCGACTCGGCTGCGAGCGGCCTGCGATGGAGCCGTTGCTGGTTGGGGCCGCTGGGCTGATGTGGGGGCACGTGGTTGTTGCGGGCCCTGGTCCCGGCGGCGGCCTCGGCGCTTCGCGCCTGCCGCCTGGGTCTACTGCGGGGTTGGGGTGAATCGGGGTCTAATACTTTTCCGAGAAGTGAACGACCTTATTTGGACCCCCGAAGCATTGCCATTTTTTGATTGCTATGTCCTGCGGTTTTGCTGTGCGAATCCTGCGGTTTTATGGTCTAAAGGTGTGGATGCTTCGGGGCTTCGTTTTTACTCGTTCACTTCTCGGGAAAGTATTAGAGCTCGGCTGACAGGGGTACCGCTCTGGTGTCGATGCCCTGCGTCTTTTTCGCTTGATTAGGGAAAACAGTCTCGTTTAAGTAATTGCGAGCCCGCCCAGACGTATCTGCGGGGTTGTCTGTACAATTCGCGGTATTATGTTGCGGAGTTTTGAAGGGAGCCGCTGGTGGTCACGACGACGTTTGCTTCGCCTTTGGGCGAAATCTTGCTTGCCGCTGATGGCCGCGGTCTGACGGGGCTTTGGTTTGAGGGGCAGGAGCACTTTGGTTCCACGCTTCTTAAAGAAAGCGCCGAATACGTTGAGGGCACCGATGCAGTTTCGGGTGCCGGGGGCATGCAGACGGTAAATCCGGCCAATGGCGCGGCTTCTTCGGTGCTAGAGCGTTCTTGGGCTTGGCTCAACGCCTATTTTGCGGGGCAGGAGCCTCGGTTTACGCCGCCGTTGCATTTGATTGGCACGGCGTTTCAGCGTGAGGTTTGGTTTGAGCTACTTTCAATTCCGCGTGGCGAGGTCGCTACGTATGGCGAGATCGCCCAGCGTGTTGCGGCTCGACATCGTGTGCCGGGAAATGAAGCGCCCGTTGTATCTCCTCGCGCGGTGGGGGCTGCGGTCGCTCGCAACCCTATTTCGATTATCGTGCCGTGCCATCGCGTGGTCGCGGCCGACGGATCGCTCAACGGATACGCCGGTGGACTGGATCGCAAAGAATGGCTGCTGTGCCTCGAGGGCGCGTACGAGGAGTAACGCTCGAGCACTTTGCATAGCCAAGATGCCGTGAAAGAACGGGACACGCTTTCCGAATGGAGGCTCAGACGGAAACCACGTCCCGGAATTCTGTTTTAAAGCGGGATGCGCTTTCCGAATGGCGTCCCGAGCGGAAACCGTGCCCCGGAATACAGCCTCAGAGTGGGACGCCGTTTCCGGTTGAGACCACCTGCCTGGACATCGATCTACGCCCGCTCCTGCAGGGCGTAGATGGACTTATCCATGTTGAATAGGTAAGCCACAACGCAGACGATGAAGAACGCCGGCAGATTACCGAAACCGAAGACCTCACAGCCAATAAGGATGGGTGCGAGCAGCGTATTGGTAGCGCTGCCAAAGACGGCGGCGTATCCCAGCGCGGCGCAGAGCTCGACGGGCATGCCGAGAATCCCGGCGAGTTCGACACCCAGGCTGGCTCCGATGGAGAACAGCGGCGTCACCTCGCCACCCTGATATCCTGCGGCAAGCGTGGCGATGGTGAGTACGAATTTGAGCGCCCAGTCCCAAGGCATGATCGACGCCTCGCCGTTGTCACCCAGTGCCGCGGATATCAGGTTGGTGCCAAGGCCGCAGTATCGCCCCTGCCACAGCACGAACAGAATCGCCGACAGCGCAAGGCCCATAACGGCAACGCGTATGTAAGGGCTGGGGAGCAGCCGCGCTGCAAGGGTCTTAGCATGGGCAAGGCACCAGGCAAAGGCGCCACCGACCATGCCAAACGCGATACCCAACAACGCCAGCCGTCCAAGACCGGGGAGGTCGAGCGCATACGAGGCGGTAACGGCGACCTCAAACTTCTCGAGCCCCAGAGCGCCGGAGGTCATGCTTGCGGCGAGCGATGCCGTAAGAGCGGGAAACAACGCGCGGTACTCCATGCGCCCTGCGACCAACACCTCGACCGCAAAGACCGTAGCAGCGAGGGGCGTTCGAAAGAGTCCGGCAAAGCCAGCGGCCATGCCGATAAGCAAAAACGTGTTGCCGGGGTCTCGGAAAGGTAGACGTCGGCCGATCCAATGCGAGACGGTTGCACCAATCTGCACGGCCACGCCCTCGCGCCCCGCACTGCCGCCAAAGAGGTGCGTCCCCCACGTGCTCAGCATAATGAGCGGCACCAAACGCGGGGAGATGGCGTCCTCGCGTCCGTGACCTACGTCAAATACCAAGCTCATGCCCCGATCGGTGCCTTTGCCCCAGGTGCGGTAGGCAAATACGATGGCCAAGCCCATGAGGGCGAGGAAGGGAAGGAGCAGTGCGATGTGCTCGTCGCGGAAGGTGCCGATTGCCAGGAGCACACGACCAAAAAGGGCACAGATGGCGCCAACGATAACGCCGATAGGGATTCCGACGGCGCCCATGAGCACGAGACCGCTATAGGTGTTGACCAGGCGTTTGATTCTGCTCGAAGCGCTGCTTTCTGACATTTTGCTTTCCGACACTTGCTCTCTTGATAGAAAAAGAGCTGGAGTTGCGCATCGTTGAGAGGCTTTCCAGCTTTAGCAAAACAAACTTATAAGATGCGACGGGCCGCGTCAAGATAATTACCGGACGGCCTAGGAGGCGGCTGGTTGGCTGGCTTAAAACCTAGCGCGTGAAATGACGCCCCACGCTATTCAGCGCGCTTGATAGGATGACGAACCACGGTCTTAAGTTTCTCCGGTGCGCATTTGCGTGGATCGGAGAGATAGATTTCGTGATGTAAACGGGTGTCTGAGAAGTCGGGAACATAGCCCAGCTCGGTCGTGTATTCATGCATAGCGTCTACGGTCGCCGGTTCGTTGTCGTAGGGCCCGGTGTGCATGCATTGAACGCAGAGACCCTCGTCAACTTTAAGCAGTTCGACGGCGGAAAAGTCCAGTTTCTTTTTGGTCGTGGCTTCCGCGACTGCCCAGTCAAAGTCATCTCGGGTGACGAAATCAGGCAGGCGGATGCACGAGATAAAGTTGAAATTGTCCTTGCGTACATAATCGATGCCGCTACCGGGGGAGTCTTGCCACCAGAAACCCTCGAGCGGCGGCACCACATAGTCGAAGTAACCCTCGATGTTCCTTGAGCCTTTCTTCGACATCTTGACGGTATAGGCGATGCCGTAAAGTAGCGGCAGGGCGTTTTGATACTCGCCGCCTTCGGTATTTGGGTCGCCCTTTCCGCGAACGGCAACGTAGCTCATAGGCGGGACAGTTACGATACTCGGCTTGCTTGCAGGTTTGTAGAGCTCCTTGCATTCCTTCTTAAAGTCGAATGCCATGTTGGCCGCCTTTCTGCGTATTGGCCTGCTTAGATAGTTGAATCATATCATAGAAACGAACAGCTGTTCGAATGATTTGGCTGACAGATTGAGATGCGTGCGTTGTGTTTGGCGGTCGGCCTGACCCCGTCGATGATTTCTCGGCCTCCCCGGTGCCTCGCCTACACCCGCCATTCCCCCATATAAAACCTGCCAAAATAAACCTGTCCCTTTTTGGTCGGTGCGAAATGGGTAATACTAAAGAGTTATCCGACCAGATGGGAACCGATCGATGGCCTATATCGAATTCAAAGACGTCATCAAAGCATACGGCGAGGGCGATGCCCGCATTCATGCGCTCGACGGCGCGAGCTTTACCGTTGAGCGCGGCGAGCTCGCCATCATTTTGGGTGCTTCGGGTGCCGGCAAGACCACGGCGCTCAACATCTTGGGCGGCATGGACACGGCGACTTCTGGCACCGTGACGGTGGACGGGCGTGACGTGAGCGCTGCCAACGAGGCACAGCTTGTGGAATACCGCCGCGCCGACGTGGGCTTTGTCTTTCAGTTCTACAATCTGGTTCCCAACCTGACGGCCCTCGAAAACGTTGAGCTCGCAGCTCAGATCTGCCCCGATTCGCTCGATGCCGAGCAAACGCTTCGTCAAGTTGGCCTGGGCGACCGCCTCGCTAACTTTCCGGCGCAGCTTTCGGGCGGCGAGCAGCAGCGTGTGTCCATCGCCCGCGCGCTGGCCAAGAACCCCAAGCTGCTTTTGTGCGACGAGCCCACGGGTGCACTCGACTACAAAACCGGCAAGCAGATCTTGCAGCTGCTGCAGGACACCTGTCGCAAGCAAGGCATCACGGTCATTATCATCACCCACAACTCCGCGCTGGCGCCCATGGCCGATCGCCTGATCCGCTTTAAGAACGGCCGCGTGGAGAGCGAGACGGTCCAGCAAAATCCCGTGCCGATCGAGACGATCGAGTGGTAGCGCCCATGAATCAGGACCGCCAAAACAGCCAACGCCGCGACGCGCAGAACACGGAGCGAGAGCAGGATTTTACGACCTACCGCACTGCCCAAAGCTCAAACGATATGGTGCCGGCGGTGTTTCGCCGTGGCATCTACCGCACAATCCGAGGCAGTCTTAAGCGCTTCTTGTCCATCGTGGTCATCACCGCGCTCGGCGTGAGTGTGATGTGCGGTCTTAAGGCGGGCTGCGAGGACCTGTGCGATTCGGTTGACGCCTATTTTGACCAGCAGAATGTCTATGACATTAATGTGCAGTCGACCTATGGTCTTACGCGTGACGATCTTGCGGCCATTCAAGAGGTCGACGGCGTCGAGACGGCCGAGGGTATCTACACCGAGACCGCCTACACCGCCGTGGGCACAACGCGCGAGCGCGTGGTCGTGCAAAGTCTCTCCAAGGAGAACATCGATCAGCCAGTGCTCGTGAACGGCGATTTGCCCGAGGGCGCCGATGAGGTCGCGGTGACTTCGAAGTTCCTGAAGGCTTCGGGCAAAAAGCTCGGCGATACGGTGAGTTTTGCCGCCAATGACGCGAGCTCGTCGAACCAAAGCGCCAAGGATCAGTTTGCCGCGGGCGAGTACACCATTACGGCCGAGGTCCTCGATCCTACCGACGTGAGCTCCGACTCGACAGTCAACGCCTTTCGCGCTGCTTCGGCGGCGGACTATAAGTTCTATGTGAGCGAGGATGCTGCGACATCTTCTTCCTACTCCGCGGTCCACGTGGTCGTCGAGGGAGCCAAGAGCCTCAACTCCTATTCGGATGCCTACACGACAAAGATCAACGAGGTCAAAGGCAATATCGAGAAGATCCGCGAGGAGCGTGAGAAGGTGCGCGTCCAGGAGTTGACGGTTGACACGCCGACAAGCTTGGATACGGCCGAGCGTCAGGCCGCCATGCTCTTTGGGATCGAGCAGGACAACATCAATCGCATGGCCGAGGGCAGCGAGGAGCGTGCGCAGGCTCAGGTCGACCTGGACCAGCGCCGTGCCGCCGCCAACCAGCAATTCGCCGATGCCCGCGCCGAGCTCTCCGACCTGGGCGAATGCACCTGGTACATCCAGGACCGCGGCAATATCGCAAGCTACTCGAGCGTCGAGAGCGATAGTTCTTCGATCGAGGCCATCGCCACGGTGTTCCCGTTCATCTTCTTTATCGTCGCCGTGCTCATCAGCCTCACCACCGCCACGCGCATGGTCGAGGAGGAGCGCACGCTCATTGGCCTGTACAAGGCGCTCGGCTATTCGCGCGGGCGTATCCTGTCCAAATATGTGGACTACTCGCTGTGGGCGTGTCTGATCGGTGGCGTGCTCGGCAATATCATCGGATTTGTGGGTCTGCCGCTGTTCTTGTTTACGGTGTTCGACGACATGTACTCGCTGCCCCAGATGTTGCTTTCGTACGACATCGTGTCATCACTCGTGTCGGTAGCGCTGTTTGCCGTGGGCGTGGTGGGCGCCACGATTATCGCCTGCCGCCACGAGATGGCTGAGACCCCAGCCTCGCTCATGCGCCCCAAGGCCCCGCGCGCCGGCTCGCGCATTCTGCTCGAGCGCATTGGCTTTATCTGGCACCGCATGGGCTTTTTGAACAAGGTCGCTGCACGCAACCTGTTCCGCTACAAAAAGCGCGCCTTTATGACCATCTTTGGCATTGCGGGCTGCACGGCGCTTGTGATTTGCGGTATGGGCATCCGTGATACGTCGGTCGCGCTGTCGCCCAAGCAGTACGGGCACATCACACGCTACGATTTGCTGGCGGTCGCCAATCCCGATGATTTTTCGCAGACGTGCGCGGCGTTGGATGAGCGCAGTGCAGCCAAGGATTCCGACGTGACCGTGACTTCGACGCTGCCGATTATGACCGACAACGTTACCTTTACATTCGGCGGAAAGAGCGAGACCGTGCAGCTCATCGTGATTCCCGACGACCGCACGGGTGACTTGGGCGATTACGTGCGCCTGGAGGATGAGTCCAAAGAACCGCTCGCCCTGCGTGACGGAGACGTGTATTTGAGCAAGAGCTCTCAGCTGGTGCTGGGGATCAAGCCGGGTGACACGGCTCACGTCCAGGATTCGTCGCTCAATGTTGCCAAGGTCAAAGTCAGCGACATCTCGCTCAACTATCTGGGCAACACGCTTTACATGACGCAGAGCACCTATGAGCGCGCGTTCGGTCGAAGTGCACGCCTTAACGGCGTCTTTGTGCTGCTTAAGGGTTCGTCGGCCGACCAGATTGCGTTTAGCAAGAATCTTAAGAGTGACGGTTGGCTTACGATTTCGAGTACGGCCGAGCATTGGGAAAACTATGAGGCGAACTTTACGATTATCAATTCGGTCGTGGTGCTCGTGACCTTTATGGCGGCGTGCCTGTCGTTTGTGGTGGTGTTTACGCTGTCCAACACGAATATCTCCGAGCGCGAGCGCGAGCTGGCGACCATTAAGGTGCTGGGCTTCCGCCGTGGCGAGGTGCACCACTACGTCAACAAGGAGACGTTGATTCTTACGGCGATTGGAGCCGCACTGGGCGTACCGCTGGGTGGCTTGCTGGCCGAGAGCTTTACCTACATTTTGCAGATGCCGTCGCTGTACTTTGACGTCGAGGTCGAGCCGCTAAGTTACGTGCTGTCCGTTCTGCTTGCCTTTGCCTTTACGTTTATCGTCAACCTCGCTACCAATCGCACCCTCAATAAGATCGACATGGTCGGCGCCCTCAAGAGCGCTGAGTAACCTGCCAAAAAGGGACAGGTTTATTTTGGCAGGTTTTATCTGGGCAAACGCCGGACAACCATTAGGTGGCCCGGCCTTGATTCTCATTTTCATTGCAACAGCCTCAGGACTCAGCGCAACGCGTTGCGCTGAGTCCTGAGGCGCGAATCCGGGTAGGCAACCCCAGAGGGGCCGGAATCCCCCGGCCCGCGATGGAGGGAGGCCGGCATGTCCAGACCCAAGCCGTCCGGAAGGTCGTACGGGAGGCTCACGAGGCACGAGAGGAACACGGTCGAGAGGATGCTCGACCGCAACCGCAGCGCCCGCGAGATCGCCGCGGAGCTCGGCAGGTCGCCCTCGACCGTGACCAGGGAGGTCGCGGCGCACCGCTACGTCACCGCGCCGCGCTCGCGCTACGGCGAGCCCGCGCCCGCGGACCTGTCGGGGGCCTGCCCCAGGCTCTCCGCGTGGCCGAGGTGCTGCAACGGCTGCCCGCACAGGAGGGGCTACGGCTGCTCGAGGAGGCCCAGGGTGTTCTACAGCGCCAGGAGGGCGCAGGAGGCGGCCGACGCCGAGCTCTCGGCGAGCAGGTCCGGGATCGACGAGACCGAGGAGGGCGCCGCCGCCGAGCTCGCGGCCATCAGGAACGGGCTCGCGCGCGGGCTCTCCCCGCAGCAGATAGCGGCGACGACCCCCGGGCTCAGCGCCTCCACCGTCTACAGGTGGGTGGACGCCGGCTACGACGGCATGACGAACATGGAGCTCAGGCGCAAGGTCGGCTACAGGCCGAGGTCGCGCCGGGCCCCGAAGAGGGCGACGTCCCACTCGTCGCGCAGGTCGCACGCGTCGTTCCTCGCGCTCGGCGAGGACGCCTGCGCCGCGGCCTGGGAGATGGACACCGTCGAGGGCTCCAGGGGCGACTCCGCCAGGCTCCTCACGCTCCTGCACCGCCCGAGCCGCTTCCAGCTGGCCCTGCCGCTGCCGGACGGCACGTGCGCCTCGGTCCTGGCGGCGCTCTCCTCCCTGCGCGGGGTCCTCGGCGAGGACGGCGCGAGGCGCGCCTTCGGCGCCGTGCTCACCGACAACGGGAGCGAGTTCGCCGACGAGGGCGCCATCGCGGCGCTGATCGGCGAGCGGGACGGCGAGACCAGGCTCTTCTACTGCGACCCCCGGCAGAGCCAGCAGAAGGGCGCGTGCGAGAAGAACCACGTGGAGATCAGGAAGCTGCTGCCCAAGGGCGCCGGGGCCAGGTTCGACCGGCTGACGGCGGCGGACTGCGCGCTGCTCATGTCGCAGGTGAACTCCGAGCCGAGGGGGGCGCTCGGGTTCCTGACGCCGGCGCGCGTGCTGCGGATGGCCCTCGGGGAGGACGCCTCCGCCCTCATGGACGCGTTCGGGATAGAGGAGCTGGCGCCCGGCGAGCTCGACCTCACGCCCGGCTGCATCGACAGGGCCAGGGCCGCGAGGGGCGAGGGGCCGCTGGCGGGATAGGCGGCGGGCCGGGACATGGGCCGGAGGGCCCGTTGCGCTGAGTCCGGAACGGCTGCGCGGCGGGCTGGCGGAGCATGCGGCGGCGGCATGGGGGCACCGGCCTCCATAGCCTCTCCACCTGCGGAAACGGTGCGACGGCCAGGTGCCGGGAGCTATTCCCGCGTTGCGCTAGCTGCGGAAACGCGGGGCCCGTTCAGGCTGTTGCGTTGAGATTGAAAATCAACCTTAGGTGGCCCGGCGTTTGCTCCGTTTTGCTGGGGATGTTTGTTGCTTGTCGTTCAGTGCTCTTACTGTCCAATCCAGTGTTGCGCATAGCTCTTAATGTCCTCGGTAAAACCGTCAAGGTCATCAGGGGTGATCACGCTGTCGATAAGCAAATTGGCTATCTCGCGGTACATTGTGCTGCGGCGAATGCCGTTTGCAATTACGCCTGAGGACAGCTTGTCTCTATTGAGACGCTCTTCTAGTGCCCAAAATCTACTGGACGCTTCACTGTCGCCGTTCAGTATCTCAACATACTGGCCGATGAGCTTTTCCATATAACGTTCTTGCCATTGAGGAAGCATTTTCTTAAACAGCTTCCAGTCGCTTTCGGCTACGTCGCGCATATGTCCTCCGCTCGTTAAACGGGCTTTTCCATTTGCCTTTCATTCTATTTGGTTTTCGCTCACAGGCGTGGATGAGAGGCTCTCTTTAGCCTTCGAGATTGAGCTTGAATGGGTCGTATGTCATAAAATGGGCCTATCTATTACGTTTGCTACCACACCCTCGACCATGACATAGATTATGAAATTAAAACCGCAGGTAGAGGGCTTGCCAATTATCGGAAAAGGCGGGTATGGTCGGCCCTCTCGAGTTAAACGTAGTAAATGGGCCCTTTTCTTGGTGTGCGGTCAGTTCAATGCTAATCTCCGTGCCGGAACTGACCCAGTTGTTTGTAAGTTGCGGTGATATAGGGACTGTTTGGCGCTTTGGAGCCTCAAAACAGTCCCTATATCACCGCAACTTGAAAGGGGCGGGCGGTGTCGGATGAGTGGCGCTGGCTGGTTGGGGCGGTTTAGGCCTGCTTGCGGCACTTCCATTGTTTGCGACACCAGCGCATGAGCGCCTTTACGATGGGAGTCGTGATGAGGATGATCCATGCGGGATGGGGCTGTCCCAAACAGAGCCACATGTAGAGGAACCAAGCGATGGCGGCTGCCGGGTAGATGACCTCGATCAGCTTAGACAGGTGGCGTCGATCGATGAAGTCACCAATCGCGTAGTAGACGGGAACCAAAAAGACGAGGAAGAGCCCCATGCCCCATGTGCCGTAGACAATGCCAAGCACCAGATAGGCAAGAGTGACAAGTGCGGGGAAGGGGAATTTGTTCCATGCACGTCCGACCTTGGTGTGGAAATGCCTACCATGATGGTCGAGCTTGTCGTGTGCTTCCTTCCAGCTGGAAAACGTCTCGCCATCGATGGTGACGGTGCCGTTGTCATTGGTACGCACGCTATGTCCATCGTCCTCAAGCGTATCGATATGCACGCCGCCCGGCCCCACATGCACCTCTTCGCCCTTGCGCTCGTTGGTCACATGGATGCCGCTCCAACCAACATGGACTTCCTCGCCTTTATTGGGATCAATGACGTGGATACCGCGCGCGAGGGAAATATCGACAAGTGGTTTGTCGCCGCAATCGGCGTGCTCGGCAGAATCCTCAGCCTCGTCAGCCACATCCGCCGTCTCGGTGTCGGCGCTACCGTCCTCCAGGTCGTCGGCATCGTTGGCCGCCTCCCCATATAGCAGCTCGTCCAACGACACGTCATACAGCGCGGCGAGCGCAATGAGGTTATCGGTATCGGGTGAGGACTCGCTGCGCTCCCATTTACTAACAGCCTGGCGGCTTACGCCCAGCCGGGCAGCAAGCGCCTCCTGAGAAAGGCCGGCAGCTTTACGGCGATCGACGAGGCGCTGTGCCATCGCAAGATCCATGGTGGTTCCTTTCGTTTGATGGTCGAATCGAATGAGCCGAGTATGCCGAGAACAACCGGTAGCGACCACCATTTCTAGTTAGAATCTGCTCCGACCCTACCGCAACTACCGGTAGCAACCCCTAACGACCAGCCATTTTAGGACAAATGTCAGTGCAAGTAGCAGCCAAGAGTCCCCACTCAGTAAGTTGCGGTGGAATAGTTTCTAGATTCAGCCATTTGCGGGCTAAGCGGGAACTATTTCACCGCAACTCAATTCCGGCCCAGGCACCCGCAGCGAGAAGACGAATAGCCTTGGCGAGTATGTAAACGAAGGGCCCTCCGAACCCGCCCGACGATTTCGATTGGCGACCTTTGACGGAGTCAAGGGAGGAGCCAAATCGAAATACGTCGGACGGGGTCGGAGGGCCCGATGGGATGGATTTCGGCCGAGGCTATTCGTCGCCGAAGCTGATGCCCAACGCTTTGGCCTCGCGCACCAGATCGCTCTGGGGGTCGACATATTTGAGCTTGCCGGCGACCTCCTCGAGCGGCATGTGGCACATCTTGCCGTCGCGCAGGGCGATCATGTAGCCAAACTCGCCGCGCAGGCAGCCAAGCGCGGCCTCGACGCCGCACTGGGTCGCAAAGATGCGGTCCTGAGCGTCGGGCTGACCGCCGCGCTGCGTGTGGCCGGGGATGGCGACGCGGGTCTCGCGACCGGTCTTGGCCTCAATCTCCTTGGCAATGTCGTAGACGATCGACGGGCTCGTGCGCTCGGCGAGCTTCTTCTTGTACTCCTTCTTGGACAGCGCCGCGTCCTCCTTGGAGATAGCGCCCTCGGCGACGGCCACGATGGTAAAGCGGCTGCCGGTCTCCATGCGATGCTCAATGGTCTTGATGACGTTATCCATGTCGTAGGGGATCTCGGGAATCAAGATGACATCCGCGCCGCCCGCGACGCCGGCATACAGCGGGATCCAGCCAACCTTGTGGCCCATGATCTCGATAACGAACACGCGGCCGTGACTCGAGGCAGTGGTGTGGATGTCGTCGATGCACTTGGTGGCGACGTCGATGGCGCTCGTAAAGCCAAACGTCAACTCGGTGCCCCAGGTGTCGTTATCGATGGTCTTGGGCAGGGCGATAACGTTGAGGCCTTCTTCGCGCAGGCGGTTGGCGGTCTTGGTGGATCCGTTGCCGCCCAGCATAAACAGGCAGTCGAGCTGCAGTTTATGATAGGTGTGGACCATTGCGGGCACCTTCTCGACGCCGTCGGCCTCGGGAATGTCCAGGCGCTTGAACGGCGTGCGGCTCGTGCCCAGGATGGTGCCGCCGCGGGTGAGGATGCCGCTAAAGTCTGCCGGCGTCATCACGCGAAAACGGCTGTAGATGAGGCCCTGGTAGCCGTCCTCAAAACCATAGATCTCGATAGGCTCTTCGCTATTGGTCATGAGCGTTTTGACGATGCCGCGCATGGTGGCATTGAGCGCCTGGCAGTCGCCGCCACTGGTAAGAAGACCGATCCTGAGCATGATGAATCCTTCCGGGCAAGTTATAACATGCGCATAAGTTTACCCCCGCACACTGTTGATGCGGAGGTAAAACGTGTTAGCTCAAATGTATAGAAATGTAAGCAACGTCAGGCGAGCGTAAGGACGACGGTGCCAGCTCCTTACAGCGCGAAGGCGTCGACGTCGCCCCAGTGGCGGCGCAGCGTGATGGCGGCAGCGGGCTCGGTATTGTCAAAGACGACCGACCACTGCGTGTTGCTGGTGATGTCTTCCGGATTGGGCTCTTGCGCCGCAGCGCGCAGGGCCTTCCAAGCGACTGCCTCGTCTTGGGCACCGACATGGGCGTCGAGGACATCGGCGATGGCGATGGCGCGTTCCTTGCCATGGCCCAGTTCGCCGTTCTTTTGGTTGGGTAGCACTTCGGCACCATAGCAGGCGTAGAAGTTCGTAACCTGGCGCACGGGCGTCGCCTTGCATGCGCGGTCGGGGTCGCGCGGATCCCACTCCACCACCCGCGCGTCACCGGCGGCGTCGTTGATAAAGAAGTGGTAATCGCGTCCTGCCATGGCGTGCATGTCGTAGGCAGAAAGCAGGTCGACGGCCTCCTGCGTGGTAGCCGCGCGGTCGAGCACCAGGCGGATGGCGAGCGAAGTGTTGATGACGGGGCGCTGCGTGTCCTGGTCACAGGGTTTGGAATCCAGGGTGAGTACGGCAATGGACACGCCACATTCGTTAACACCATCGAGCTGGGCAAACGAGCCCATGAGTGCGGCGGCGCGTCCGGCGACGGAGTCAAGCGGAGTGTTATCGCCCAGGTTATTGAGGGCGGCAAACCCGATGGAGGCATAGCCGTCGCGCGGGTGATTGCGCACCAGCAGCGCTGAGGTGTCGTCCTTAAAGTCGTAATTGCGACCGGTGCGCACGCGGCCTTCGGCATCCACGGCGACAAAAGCGCTGCAGGCAAACTGGGGCGCCTGGACATGTGCCGGCACGCCGGGGAGCGCCTGCGCCACCACGGCATCGATGTAGGCCTGGTCGTCGCGCACGCCAGCGGCGATGATGCGATCAAGATCGTAGTCGTAGACGATGTCGATTACGTACAGGTCATAGCCATCCGCGTAGCCGGTCAAGCGTTTGAGCGACGCGGCGGACTTGATTTGCTTGTGATAAACGATACCGGTGGCAGCGGCAAGGCCGACGGCGACTCCCGCGGTACCGCAGGCGATGGCAATGTTACGTGGCTTCATGACGGCTCCTCTCGTCCTGTTGGTGCAATTGTCGCAAAAGGAGCGCGGGCATGATGACTCAACTTGGTGAGCGGCGCGGAACTAAGCATGGAATGAAGAGTGCGACGCTGGCGTGGCGGGGTATGCTGGAGGGGACCATCAACCCAGCGAAAGGGGAGAGCATGACGGATCAGGAAACGCCCGAGCGCGCGCACGTGACGGCCGACGATATCGAGGCTGCCAACGACCTTATCGACTTTATCGAGGCATGCCCCAGCATGTTCCATACGGCAGCGACCATTATGGCCGAGCTCGACGAGGCGGGCTTTACCTACCTGCCCGAGAATGCGGCGTGGGACATCGAGCCGGGCGGGCGTTATTACACGCAGCGCAACACCTCGAGCGTCGTTGCCTTTAAGGTGGGCGAGGACCTGGCCGCGACATGGGGCGAGGACGGCGTTGCCGGCGACTACCATTTTCAGCTCACGGCGTCGCACAGCGATTCGCCGACGTTTAAGGTCAAGGCCGTGCCCGAGCTCGACGGCGCGGGCGAGACGCTGCGCCTGAACACCGAGGCCTACGGCGGCATGATCGACTACACCTGGTTCGACCGCCCGTTGGCGCTCGCGGGCCGCGTGTTGGTGCGCGAGGGCGACCGTATTGAGAGCCGCCTGCTCGCCACCGAGCGCGAGGTCGCTATCATTCCGAGCCTTGCCATCCATATGAACCGCGGCGTTAACGAGGGCTTTGCTCCCAATCGCGCCGTTGATCTGTGCCCGCTCATCAGCGCTGGCGATCTTAAGCAGGGTGACTTTGATGCCCTGATCGCTGACGAACTGGATGTTGAGCCTGAGCAGATTCTGGGCCGCGACCTGTTCCTGGTCAACCGACAGGATGCGCGTATTTGGGGCTGGGCCGACGAGTTTATCTCGACGCCCAAGCTCGACGACCTGGCCTGCGCCTACACCTCGCTGCAGGCATTTTTGGGTGCCGAGAATGCGCACGACGTTTCGGTCTTTTGCTGCTTTGATAACGAGGAGGTTGGCTCCGAGACCAAGCAGGGCGCCATGTCGACGTTCTTGGCCGACGCGCTGCGCCGCATCAACGGGTCGCTGGGCTTCGATGACGAGTCGTACCACCGCACACTTGCCGCTTCGATGCTCGTGAGCTGCGACAACGCGCATGCCGTGCACCCCAACCACGCCGAGAAGTGCGACGCCCGCAACCAGGTTGTGCTTAACGGCGGCATCGTCATCAAGGAGGCCGCCAACCAGCACTACTGCACCGACGCCTTTAGCCGCGCGGTGTTCCAGGCCATTTGCGATGACGCCGACGTGCCCACGCAGGCCTTTGCCAACAAGAGCGATATGGCCGGCGGTTCTACCCTGGGCAATCTGTCCAATATGCAGGCGAGCATGCATGCCGTGGACGTGGGCCTGCCGCAGCTTGCCATGCACTCGAGCTACGAGACCGGCGGCGTGCGCGACGTAATGTACGCCATCCGCGCCCTCACCGCCTTCTACGAGCGTGACCTGACCATCAACGGCGCCGAAAGCGTGGAACTCTAAAACCTGCCAAAAAGGGACAGGTTTATTTTGGCAGGTTTTATCTGGGCAAATGCCGCAATGCCAACAGCTGGACGGAATTGTTAAGACACCGCTGGTCGAGCAAACGTCAGCGAGCGACGTCCAGAGCGAACAAGTTGGCATGAAAAAAGGCGAGGCATTGACCTTCTGGTCATGCCTCGCCTTTTGAATGACAAATTGTCGTTCTGGACGTTGCGCAGCGTCGGCCGGTCCGCCGTTCGTAAGAACGGCGGAACCTAAAGGTGCAGTGCGCCTCGGCGGCTTTTTGTGTACAGAGTACGGCTAATGCTTATAAATGCTATACATGCTTTACGTATCTACCATAGAGCTTTATGATATTTTGAAGTATTAAGGAGGGGTCATGACCACAACAGCCGCTCAGATCAACGTACGTCTCGATGCCGATCTTAAAAGGAGTGGGGACGCCGCTCTCTCCAAGGCCGGTATGACGCCGAGCCAAGCGGTGCGAGCGCTCTGGCAGCTTGCGGCATCGCTGGCCGATCGCCCCGGTGCGCTCGAGGATATCCTGCTGCCCAGTCGTGCCCGGGCGGAACAGCGCGAGCGCGAAAAGGCCGCCAAACGTAAGCTCGAGCTTATGGATCAGGGGTCGAAGCTGTTCGCTGCCGCTTGCTGTGAGTCGGGAATCGATATGGTCAAGGCTCAGCCATCGGACGACGAAGAGCTCAAACGGAATGCCTATGCGGATCGCTATGGCGAGGAGATGAGCTGGCTCTATGAGTGAGACTCCAAAGCGCATCTTGGTTGACACCAACGTGTGGCTCGATTACTTCATTCCCTCACGACGTGGTCGTTCGGTGGCGATTGAGTTTTTACGCGATGCATGCACGGCGCAGGTTGATTTGCTGTATGCGGCGACATCGTCCAAAGACCTGTTTTATTTGATTTCAAGCGAACATAAGGCATGGTATCGGCGAGAGCACGGCTCGCTTTCTCAAGATGCTGCCGTGGCGTCGACATCACTTGCATGGGATTGCCTCGACGTGTTGTCGCAACTTGCCACGTCGGTACCCTGCGACCTGAGTGACATATGGATGGCGAGCAGACAGCGTGAGCTCCATAGCGATTACGAAGACGATTTAATCATTGCGGCAGCGATACGTGCTCAGGCGGATCTACTGGTCACCAACGATGTCAAACTCTGTTCACACGCACCCGTCGCAGCAATGAGCGTAGAAGACGCAAAGAATTACTTAGCAACGCTCTAGCAATTTGAAGACCCTGCAGGTCGAATAAAAGTCAGCGAATGCCCCCAGGCAGGGCCGCGCCAGCCAGTCCCTACAGGTTGAACAAAAGTCAGCGAGAGCCCGTCTGGGCGAGCAAGGTGCCTTGAAACAAGGCGGCATTGACCTTCTGGTCATGCCGCCGAAGTTGAAAGGCAGATTGTCGTCCAGACGGGCTCGCAGCGTCGGCTCATTACGCCGTTTGTAAAACGGCGTAATTCTTAGTGTTCGATCCAGCAGCGCAGGGTCTCGCCGGCCTGCAGGTGACGCAGATTCTCCGCGGCGATGTCGACGACGTTGTTGAGCGTGGCTGCCAGGTGGAACCAGCCGGAGACGTGCGGCGTGATGAGCATGTTGGGCGCATCCCACAGGGGGCTTGTCGCGGGCAGCGGTTCGGGGTCGGTGACGTCGACCGCGGCGCCGGCGAGATGTCCCGACTCCAGAACGGCAACCAAGTCATCGGTGACCACAAGGTCGCCGCGGCCGCCGTTGGCAAAGAAGGCACCTGGTTTCATCGCGGCAAAGAACTCGGCGTTCGCCAGACCGCGGGTCTCGGGCGTGCTCGGCATAAAGGATGCGACGATGTCGGCCTCTGCCAGGCGCTCAGGTAGGGCGTCCATGCCGTCCATGTCCTCAAACACAATGGGGTAGACGAGTGGATGGCGCTTGATGCCGCGGACGTGCGCGCCCATGCCGCGGCAGAGCGTGGCAAAGTGACCGCCGATATCGCCCGCGCCCAGCACCAGCACGTTGGCGTTTTTGAGCGAGGTAACTGGCCCCAAATCCTCCCAGCGATGTTCGCGCTGCAAGTCGTGATAGCCGGGCAGGCGCTTCATCATGGAAAGGACCATGGCAAACATGTGCTCGCTCACGGCCTGGCCGTAGGCGCCCACCGAGCAAGACAGTTTGGCGTCGGCTGGCACGGTGCCGGCGGCAAGGTAGTCGTCATAGCCGGCGGTCTGCAATTGCAGCAGCTGGAGATGCTCGCATGCCGTGAGCATGTCAGAGTCGATGTTGCCCAAGATCACGTCGGCGTTGGCGACTTGTTCGCGCGTGATAGCGTCGGCGCTCGTGTAGATAAAGTCCTCGCCCGGAGCGCTCGACTCAAGAATTGCGCGATGGTGGTCGTTGACGGGCAGCAAAACCAAGATGTTCACAAGTAGTCCTTTCCGCTTGACCCGCCAAAAAGGGACAGGTTTATTTTGGCGGGTTTTATCAGGCAAAACGCTATAAAAACGCCGGGCTTCGCGATGGTTAACATATCCATCGTGAAGCCCGGCGCATCCACGGCTACCAGCTCAGCAGCTCGTAGCCGTCCTCGGTCACCACGAGCTGTACCTCGCACTGGGCCGAATCGCTGCCGTCCTTGGTGCGCACGCACCAGCCGTCGCCCTTGCTGATCTTGATGTCGGGCGCTCCGGCGTTGACCATGGGCTCGATGGTAAAGACCATGCCCGGCACCATGATGGTGTCCACATCGGGCGCCTCGGTGGTAAAGCCCACAAACGGGTCCTCGTGGAACTCCTTACCGATGCCGTGTCCGCCGTACTCGCGCACCACGCTAAAGCCGGCGTCCTCGACGGTCTTTTGTACTGCCTCGGCCATAACGGAGAGCGGTAGCCATGGCTTGACGGCTGCCAGACCCGCCTCCACGCTGGCACGGGTGACGTCGACCAGGCGCTGGCGCTCGGCCGAGACCTCGCCGATGCAGAACATGCGGCTCGAATCACTAAAGTAACCGTCCAAGATCGTGGAGCAGTCTACGTTGATGATGTCGCCCTCGTGCAGCACGTCCGTATCGCAGGGAATGCCGTGGCAGACCACATCATTGATCGAGGTGCACACGCTCTTGGGGTAGCCCTCGTAGTTGAGGTCGGCCGGCGTGCCACCGTGCTCGACGGTGTAGTCGTAGATCATCTGGTCGATCTGGTTGGTGGTCATGCCTGCGGCGATATGCTCGCCCACATAATCGAGCACGCCCACGTTGATGGCTGCCGAGCGCTTGATGCCCTCGATATCGGCGGGAGTCTTGTAGAGCGTGCGAGGCAGAACCTCCCAGCCTTCTTCCCACAAGCGCTCGAGGCGCTCATCAAAGGCGCTATGGCATTTCTTGTATTTCTTGCCGCTGCCGCACCAGCAAGCGTCGTTGCGGCCGGGCACGGGTCCTTTGTCATACATGGCTAACTTCCTTTCATTCGCAGCTAGTATAGCCCACCCACGCGGCCATAAAAGTTGCGGTGATATAGTTCCGATTTAAGCGGTTTAACAGCACAAATAGGAACTATATCACCGCAACTGATGGGGCGGGATGGCGGGCACTAGCTGCTGCGTGGTTTTGCTAGTAGCTCACCTGGCAGGGAATACCGAGGGCGCGCACGCGCGCGGCAATGGCGTCGAGCACCTCGGGCGCTGCTTTGGCAAGGCCGGCGACTGGTGTCTCGCGCGCGACCGTGTAGATGGTCGCCTCCTGCGGACGAATGCGCTCAAGCGCCGCGAGCCAGGGGGCAACATACTCCTCGCCGGTATTGTCGATGAGCTTGCCCTGATACTCGCCGGTCAAAAAGATCGTCTGGATAATAACGTGACCGTCAAAGCTTGCGAACGTCTCGATCTGGTGTTCGACGTTGTAGGGGCCAACAGGCTGGTCGAGCAGCTGGATAAACGCCGGGTCGACGGTATCGAGCTTAAGAATGTTGTCGTCGACCATCATGAGCGCGTCGTGCACCTCGGGGCGGTCGGCGCGTGTGCCGTTGGAGAGCACGGCGATCTTGGAGTTTGGGGCAAGCTCGTCGCGCAGTGCGACGGCGCCGGCGATGGCCCGTGGAAACTCCGGTGCGGCGGTGGGCTCGCCGTTGCCTGCGAAGGTGATTACATCGGGGAGCTCGCCCTCGGCTGCCATCTCGCGCAGCTTTGCCTCGAGCGCTTCGAGTACCACGGCAGCCGTGTTATACGGCTCATGGCAGGGGCGCTCGGCGTTGAGGCCGTTCTCGCAGTAGATGCAGTCGAACGTGCAGATTTTGCCGCTGGCCGGCATCATGTTGACGCCGAGCGAGAGACCAAGGCGACGGCTGCGAACGGGCCCAAAGATGGGGCTGGCATTCAAAAACGTAGACATAGGCATATGCTCCTCAAGACAATTGTGCCTAAGCATAGCATCGGCTCCAAAGCAAGGTGTGGGCTCTTGCTTTACAAGTTTCGTTTTTTCACGTCGCTCATGATGCCGTGCCATGAAAAGCCTCGGGTCGGGTAAAGTTAATCTGTTAACAAGGTGTAAAGCAATGCGGGTCCATCCAACCGTGCTGACGTGCAACTGGATGAGCATTGATGATGGGGGCACAACATGGATTTTACGGTCGAGAATGCGGGCACCACGATTGCCTGTCGCGAATATGCCGACCCGGATGTGTCGCCTGACGCTCCTGCCTTGGTGTGCGTGCACGGCGCTTGTGTCGACGGCACATTTTTCGACGGCATCGCTTGTGAGCTCAGTCGCAACTACCGCGTAATTGCCTACGACCGCCGCGGCTGTGGTGGCAGCAGCGATGCGGCAGACGGCAGCTATGATCTTGCCGCTCAGGCCGCCGATCTGCAAGCCGTGATCGAACACGTTGGCGCTCCGACAAATGTGCTTGCGCACAGCGCCGGTACGTTGGTGGCGCTGGAGCTTCTTCGTACCGAACCCCATCTCGTCGCCCGTGCGATTCTGCATGAGCCGGCTGTGTCGGCCGAAGGCGTCGGCATGGGCGCAGCCCCGGTTTTGCTCGATATGATTGCGGCTGGAAAGGTTTCAAGGGCGCTCCGGCTTTTCTTGGGAGCCCTCGGCGACTTGGACCCCGAGGCTCCTGGAACGACCGAAGCGGAAGCCAAACATGCCCTGCGCAATGGTCGTTGCTTCATGGCCAATGAATACGGGATTACTATGACCTGCGTTCCCGATTGGGATAGCGTTCGCGCGTCAAAAACGGTGGCCGCCGTGCTCCTGGGCGAGCTCTCGATTGGCACATCCCGCGAGGCTGGTACGCGAGCGGCTGCCGAATATCTCGATTGCCCCCTCGTGACAATCCCGGGCGCGCATAACGGTCTGCGCGATCGCCCGGCAGCGGCTGCCCGGGCTGTCCGTGGCATCCTGGGGCTCTAACACCCGCAATGGCCAAAGCAGGCTTCACCCGCAAACGTTTCGGCCGTGTTAACAAATGTGCTCAAAACCTCACGTCTGCGACTTCAATCGCGCCGCCTGCCAACTCATAAAAATGTAACAGCATTCACGTACTTACCTGCATCGACAAGGTGTTACCCTTGTAGCATTTGGAACCCACCGCTACCATGCGAAACTATCGAAAGGGCCCCATATGCTCAATAATCACGAGGTCAATCTAACCGACGAGGAGGCTGCCGCCGAGGTCGCCCGTGTCGCGAAGAACTACCCCGTGGTGCGTTTGCTGTCGGCCGATCAGATTAAGAGCGAGCCTAACTGCTTGCTCGCCGGCGATCGCTGCCCTTGTCTGCGTCAGTCGAGTCTTGAGGCTTTGGCAGACTCCGATGAGGTGTCGGAGCAACTGCTCAATGATGGCACTGAGTACCGCGCCCGTCTACGCCCTCTGAAGGTCGAGGGCGAGCCTCACGTCTTGCTGATGGTGCGTCCGATTGATGAGCAAGAGGCCGCGGAAGAGGACCTTGTCTACACCGACGTGCTGACGAGCGTGCGCAATCGCCGATATTACGAGGAAAAGCTTCGCAGCGCCCGCATGAATGCCGGCGTTGCGATGATCGACGTTGATGATTTTAGGGCCTTCAACGATACGTGTGGCCGTCATGCCGGCGACCTTGCGCTCGGTGCTGTGGCGACAGCCATACGCAGCAGAATCCGTTCGACTGACGAGCTTGTGCGCTATGGCTGCGACAAGTTTGTGGTTGTCATGCCCAATATTCCCTCCGATGACTTCACCCGTCGCCTGCATCAGGTGTCCGATGCCGTTCATTCCACGATTATTCCGGGCCATGAGTACGTGAGCTTGACGGCATGTGTTGGTGGCGTTCGCATTCATGGCGAGACGGTCGATGAGGGCGTTGGCCGCGCTGCTCAGTTACTGAGCCGCGCTAAGGCAAAAGCCGGTACGGTCGTGACCGATGCCGATTCCATCGAGGCCTTCCAAAGCGAAAAGCCTTTGGTGCTTATCGCCGATGACTCCGAGATGAACCGAGCCATTCTCAGCGAGATGCTCAAGGACGAGCATTGCATCCTCGAGGCCGATAACGGTCGTGCGGCGCTCGACATGGTCGACCGCTATGGCGATGAGTTGTCGCTCGTGCTGTTGGACATTGTGATGCCGGGCATAAGCGGCTTTGAGGTGCTGGCCGATCTGTCGCGCCGATCGGGTATCGATAATCTGCCTGTCATCATGATTTCGAGCGAAGATTCCGATGATGCGGTTCTGCGCGCGTACGAGCTGGGCGCCTCGGACTATATCAACCGCCCGTTTGACTCCCGTGTCGTGCGCCGCCGCGTAAGCAACACCATCCGCCTGTACGCCAAACAGCGCCGCCTGACGAACCTGCTGTCCCAACAGTACAACGAGCGCGTCAAGAACAGTCGCATGCTCATCGACATCATGGCCGGCGTCATGGAGCTTCGCAACGGCGAGAGCGGCAGGCACGTTACGAACATCGAAAAGCTGACCGAGCTGCTGCTTGGCTATCTGGTCCAGCGTAGCGGCACGATCTCCCTCGACAATGAGGAACGCTCCACGATCGCCCTGGCTTCGGCGCTGCACGATATCGGCAAGATGTCGATTGACGATGCGATCCTCAACAAGCCCGGGCGCCTCACGCCCGAGGAATTCGAGATTATGAAGACGCATACCACGATTGGCGCCAACATGCTGCTCGAGCTGGGCAGCCATCACGCCGGCAATGCGCTTTTGGAATATGCGTACCAGATTGCGCGTTGGCACCACGAGCGCTGGGACGGCAGGGGTTATCCCGACGGTCTTAAGGGCGACGATATCCCCATCGCCGCACAGGTGGTTTCGGTGGCCGACGTGTACGATGCGCTGACGAGCGTGCGCGTGTACAAGGATGCCATCCCGCACGAGGAAGCGATCCAGATGATCCTGGACGGTAAGTGCGGCACCTTTAACCCGCTGCTGCTCGATTGCCTGCTCGAGGTGCAAGACCGCATTGCCGAAACCTTGGCACGCCCCGCCGACGTCGTCGCGTTTCCCACGATTTAGTTTGACCAAAGGAGTTTTTAATCCATGATTTCCATGCGTGAGGCGTATGAGAAGATCGGCGCTAATTATGACGACGCGTGCGCTCGGCTGATGGGCGGGGAAATGCTTGCCCGCTTTGCCCTCAAGTTTTTGGATGACGAGAGCATGGACAAGCTGGAGGCCGCCATGGCGGCAGGAGACGCCGAAGGTGCGTTTATGGCAGCGCACACGCTCAAGGGCGTGAGCCAGAACCTGGGATTCGATAATCTGTACGAGCCGGCGGTCGTGGTAACCGAAGCGCTGCGCGGCGCCGATGCCGTTGACGGCGCCCGCGAGGGGATGCATGCGTTGCAGCAGCAATATGCGGCTACGATGTCGGCTCTGCGCGAGGCGGCCGAGTAAGAGGCTGTGAGCCTTGATGACTATGAGCGTGGATAATCTCCCGTTTTAGGCCCGGTGGCGGCCTCAAAGTGGGAGATTATCCACGCTCGTTCGATACGTGTCCAAAAATCCACGCTCACCTCTTCTGACTAGTGAATGGGCTATGCGCACTGGTGGGGCTTTCCGCATGCAATCCATATCGTTGTTCGATAAACTATTCGAATAACGATAGATTCGATGAGGGTGAGTGTATGTCCAACAGCGTTCAGCGTATGGCCAAGGCGGGCGAGACTGTAAGGAAGCTTGGCTTTTGCATGGCGGTCGTTTTTGCGGGAATGCTCGTCGCTTTTGCCGCGTTGGCTGTTTACGTGATCTGGTATGCGGTTGCAAACGTTGTTTCTGTCGATTCTTTCGGTGTCGTGACGCTTCTCGATGGCGGGAGCATCGTTATCCCAAGCGGGCTGTGCCTGGCACTCGTCGTGGGTGTTTCGCTTGTCGTTTTGTGCGGAATCAGCCATAACATCTCTCGGGGCGTCTCGCCCTTTACCAAGGCGCATGTGCGGCTTATCCGTGTTCTTGCACTTGCCTTTGCTGTTAACGCCGTGGTTTCGTTTGTTGGTGCCTATGAATCGGTCAATCTCACCATTGGCGGACTGGAGCTTTACATCGTGCCTCATTCCTTCGTTATTGAGATTTGCCAAGGCGCTACCTTTGATGCGGGGTCGTTTATCGGCGCAGTTGTCTGTCTGTTTATCTCGGCGATCTGGAGTTATGCCTCGCTGCTCCAAGAGCAGTCTGACGAGCTTGTGTAGGAGGAAACATGAGCTATCTCATCATCGAGCTTGAGACGCAGCTGCTTAAGACCGGAAAGACCAGCGCTGATCTGATTCGGGCGACGGGGCATACTCCGGCTAATATTTCAAAGCTAAGAAACGGAAAAATAAAAGCTATTCGCCTTAAGACGCTTCTCGAAATCTGTGATGAGCTTGATTGTCAACCGGGAGATATTATTCAGCGCGTGAGCGAGAAAGAGCTTGAGGAGCTTATTGTTGAGCGTGCAAAAAACGTTGTGAGGCAGATGCGGGACGGCGGAGGCAATGAGGCGTCGCTTCCGACATCAGTCTTTGCTGTCGATTTGAGCGACGAGTAGCTTAAGGCGAACAACTAAAACGAAATATCAGCGTGAAGGGACCCGTGTCTAACACGGGTTCTTTCTTCTAGATTATCTTGACAAATACGAGTTATTGAAAAACAATAACTACAAGTAACCACGATAAAAGAAAGGAGGAACGATATGAGCGCATCAGCGATAAAGCTATCGAAGGTGTCGAAGCGCTATGGAAAACGGCGTGTGTTGCATGACGTTTCCTTCGAGGTGGATCAGTCTGAGCTTTGCGCCCTTGTTGGTGCAAACGGGGCAGGCAAAAGCACGCTCATTAAAATCGTATTGGGCCTCTGCGAGCCATCGTCGGGGAGCGTGGAGCTCTTTGGAGGCAAGTCGAAAAAAGACCTGAGCTTGATGCGGGCGCGTGTCGGCTACGTGCCAGATTCCAGCGGTGCATACCAATCCCTCAGTGCGGTTGAGAATCTTCAAATCCGATGTGCGGAATGGGGGCTCGATGAGAAACGTGAGGTTCCTCGCGTCTTGGGCCTAGTCGGGCTGGACGTCGATGAGAAAAAGAGCGTGAGCAGTTTTTCTTTGGGAATGAAACGGCGACTGGATATAGCTACGGCTTTGTTGGGCGGCACCGACGTACTAATTTTCGATGAGCCGGCAAATGGATTGGATCCGTTGGGCATCGAGAGTATATGGACCCTTATCGGTCGATTGAATCGGGAGCAGGGCAAAACCATGCTTATCTCTAGCCACGACTTGGATGAGCTGGCATCGGTTGCAACAAGCTGCCTGTTTCTTCATGACGGCGAACTGCTGAAAAAGGAATCGATGGCCGTCATAAGGGATGAGGCGTCGTCCCTAAAAGAGTATTACAGGCGCTTGATGAAGGCGGTCTCGCTATGAAGCGGGCGATCCATCCCATAAAGGCAGATATGATGCGTTTGCACAGGATGTTTCCGGCGAAGTTTGGTCTTGCGCTTATGCTGGCGTTCGGCCTTCTCTTCGGTGTCTTTCTAAAAAACGGAACAACGCTGCTAGCCTTTGGCAATAGCGTTTTTGGGGAGGATATTGGTTTCGTCTGGAATGTAATCGATCCTTCTGCACCCGATGAGTCCCTTGTGCGCAGTGCTTTTGCCGGCACCTCTCTGTTCGTTCCACTCATCGTTTGCCTGGCGATTTTACAGGAGCGCGGCTATGAAGAGGGATACCGAATTTCTTCAGCAAGAGGTCTTACCCGCTTTTATGGGGCTCTAGCCCATGCATTTTCGTCTGCTTTAATAATTGGCGCAGCATATAGTGCGCTTTGCCTTCTTCTATTTGCAATAGCCATAATACGTGGAGGGCATAACTACGCGCATGGCATGCTGGCTGCATTTTTGCCTGCAATGATAGTCAACACCGCATTGGTGATATCGATTGCGCTGGAGACGGTGACCATCTATCGGATTACAGGCAGCGCTGTATTGAGCGGGGCTGCAATAATAATCGGATTTGTCATGAGCTTGACGCTCTACGGAGCCTTCCTTCAGGCACCTATACCATCCTTGCGATGGATCTTCTTCCTTCCTGGGCCGTACCTTGGAGTCGGATGTGCCCTTGGGTATAGCGATATGGGGCAACTGGCGCTTCTGGGCTATGGCGTGGCAGCCAGCTGTTTATCGGTATTGATTTACGCTCTCGTGAGCTTTCGTGCTGGGGGTGTGCTCAATGGCTCGTCAGATTAAAAGATTCCTCCATTCAGAATTGAAGCACGTGAGTAAATGGACGTACGCCTTAATCCTGGTAATTTATGCGTGCATGGTGGTATTGCAGCTTAATTCTTTCCCGATGTGGTTCTGTAGTCTCCGTGAGAACAGTTTCTTGGGCTTTTTCCCAGACCCGACGCTTCTGCTATCGGCGGAGGATGTCCTTCTATTTGGTAATGCAGAGGTTTTTCGCGGTCTGCTGTTCAACGTAGCCCCGTTGGCTCATGCATTGTTCTTTCCGTTCATCGCGGCTTGTATTGTGCCGCGCTTTGTCAGTTCGGGCTTTGTCGAGGAACCGTGGGGGCTGTCGGAGGCTCGGGGAGGGAAGCGGGCGTGCGTTACCGTTGCGCGAACGGTGCTGTCTTCTTTCGCCCTATTGGGCGCGTTTATCCTGTCAAGTGTCGTTTTGTACTGTCTTAACTGTGTAATCGTTTTGGATGCTCAACAGTGTTTCAACCTGAATATGTTTTGCTATCGACTTCTTCTGGCGAGTGCCGTCTGCCTTGCATATGTGGTCTCTTGCGTGATCGTTGTTTCCTATTTTGGGTCCGGCTTCGGTCCTATTGGCATGCTGTTGCTTGTCAATGTCGTAACGCTCTACATACAGGTCGGAGCCAATTCCATGCTTCCGTTTCCGTCCTCGATGCTCATGTGGATTTGCGGCGTGACCCCGTTGGGGGATGGTCAATGCACCTCGATTTTAATTGACTGCCTCATAAACGTAGCAAGCGTTTTTGCCATCTGCTTTACCGTCGACCGATTGCGGTCGAGATTTCTTTGATTGTTTGTGAGGGATGAACATACCGAGCATATCAAATACGGGGGGGCGGGCACCGTAGTTGGTGTCCGCCCCCCTAGTATGTGAGGCTTTAGCCTGTGTGGTTCGTAAACTAGCGGGCCTGCTTAACCTTTGCCGCTGCCTCGACAAACGACTTCCACAGGTTAAAGTCGGTCTCGAGCGTCTGCCAGGTGTATTCGGGGTGCCATTGCACGCCCAAGCAGAATGGCTGGCCTTCGACCTCGATGCACTCGGGAACGCCGTCAGTTGCCTTGGCGACCAAGCGCGTGCTCTTACCCAGACGGTCGACGCAACAGTGATGTGCCGAGTTGGTCTGGATCAGCCTGTGCCCGCCAAGCGCGCGCTCCAGCAGCGAGCCCGGCACGACCTCGACGGGATGCACGGGGTCGTTGAGCACGTGGGTATGGCGCCACTGCGTGCGGCCCTCGCGAGCGCCCAGGCTCGGCACGTCCATGCACAGGGTGCCGCCAGTGGCGACATTGAGCAACTGCGTGCCGCGGCAGGTGGTAAAGAGCGGCTTTTTGGCGCGGAGCACCTCGCCGACCAGCTTAAACTCAAAGCTATCGCGGATCTCGCAACAGAGGGTGGGGTCGTAGGGTCGATCATCGCCCCAACGTTTGGGATTGACATCGGGGCCGCCGGGAATGGCGATGCCGTCGGCGATATCGACGTAATGACGGATGACCTCAATGTCCTCGGTGATGGACATCTGCAGCGGCAGGCCGCCGGCGGCAAGGATGGCATCGACAAAGACACTTGCGATTTCCTCGTTGGGGGAGAGCGTCTCGCTTAAAAACGGCTTCGCCTCTTCCCAGCGCGGCGAGACGAGGATGAGCGGGCGGTCGGCGGGATCGACGTCGACGTGCGGGGTGTATGACGATGAAGTGCGAGTTCCGATCATGGGCGTGGCTTTCGAATCCGGGTGGACATGGCGCAGGGCGGCGCGGGGCAAACGCTGCAGATGAATGTGTCCCGCGTGGCAATTGGGTTAGTGGCCCTTGATGGAGTTGAGGAAGTCTTGGGCGCGCTTGGTCTGGGGATGGTCGAAGAACTCGTCGGGCGTGCCGGTCTCTACGATCTGGCCGTCGGCCATAAACACGACGCGGTCGGCCACGCGGCGGGCAAAGTTCATCTCGTGCGTAATCACGATCATCGTCATGCCCTGCTGGGCCAGGCGGACCATGACCTCGAGCACCTCGTTAATCATCTCGGGGTCAAGGGCGCTTGTGGGCTCGTCAAAGAGCATGGCCTTGGGCTGCATGGCAAGCGAGCGGGCGATGGCTACGCGCTGCTGTTGGCCGCCCGAGAGCTGTGCGGGCACCTTGTCGGCCTGCTCGGCAACGCCCACGCGGCTCAACAGATCCATGGCGCGCTCGCGGGCCTCGTCCTTGGAGACGCCCAGCACATCGACCGGTCCCAGCATGACGTTCTGCAACACGGTCATATGCGCGAACAGGTTGAACTGCTGAAACACCATGCCCAGCTCGGCACGCATGCGGGCAAGATCCTTGCCTTCCTGCGGCAGGGGCTCGCCCTCGATGAGAATCTCGCCCGAGTCGATGGTCTCCAAGCGGTTGATGGTGCGGCACATGGTCGATTTGCCCGAGCCCGAGGGGCCGATCACGACGACAACCTCGCCGCGATCGACCGAGAGATTAATGTCGTTGAGGACGTGCAGATCGCCATAGTGCTTATCGACGTGCTTGAGCTCAATCAGCGGCTGATTGCCGGTGGAAGAAGTGCTCTGTGCCATGGTGCTCGGCTCCTTATGACTCGAAATGGTAAATCGTTAGCGAATGATGGTCGCGCCGGTCTTGTGCGAGACGTAGACGGCGGCCTTGTTGATTGCAACGTTGATGAGGATGTAGATGACCGCGATCACCAGATAGACCGACACGAGGGCGTCGTAGTTGGTAATGAGTACGCGGGCGTTTTGCATGAGGTCGGGGTAGCTCACCACGTAGGCGACGGTGGTGTCTTTGACGACGACCACGAGCTGTGAAATCAACGACGGAATGATAAAGCGAATCGCCTGCGGCAGCACGATTTTAAAGGTGATTTTAGCTTTGGCGAGACCGAGCGCCTGGGCGGCCTCGACCTGGCCGCGCGGCACGGCATTGACGCCGGCGCGGAAGATCTCGGCAAGCACACCGGCTGCAGCGAGCGCGACGGGAAGCGTGAGCATCCAAAACGACGGCAGCGCGATCTTGTACTGGGGCAGCACCAAAAAGAAGAAGTAGATGAACAGTAGGCTCGGCACGCCACGGAAGAAATCGGTGAGCACGCAGCAGACCAGCTGCAGCGGCTTGATGTCGCTGGTGCGGCCGAGCATGAGGGCCAGACCCAGTACCAGCGCGATGGCGCCAGCGGTGAGCGCGACCTTTACCGTGCCCTCAAAACCGGCAAGTAAGAACTTCCAGGTAGTGAGGTGCGTAAAGAAATACCAATAGTGGACTGAAAGCTGACCGGTCACATAAAAGCGCTGCAGTACCAGAGCGATGAGCGCGGCCACGGCAACAAGTGAGATGGCGGTGCCGACGCGAATCTTGGCGCGCATCTTGGGGCCGGGAGCCTCGTAGAGCGCATCGCGCATGGTGAGCGCGGAGGTGGAGTGCTTGCTCATCGGAGGATCCTCACCTTCTTATCGATATAGTTGCCAATGTGGCTCACCACAAAGGCTGTGCCCAGGTAGCCGAGCGCCGAGATAAAGAACGCGGCGACGCCGCCGAGCGAGCGCGTGTTGATGTAGCTCACCACGCCGGTGAGCTCCTGCGGTTTCAGCGGCACCTGACTGCCGAGCGCGGTGGTGAGCATGACGGCGATAAAGAGGTTGGTCATGGGCAGCACGCTCGAGCGCAGCGCCTGCGGAATCACGATCTTGGCGAGGATACGGCTGAAGCTCATGCCCAGCGAGCGGGCGGCTTCCACCTGGCCGACACCGACGGTGTTGATGCCGCTCATAAAGTTCTCGGAGCCAAAGGCAGAACCCAAGAGCACTGTGGCGACGATGACGCAGGTGCGGTAGGGCAGGACGACCTTGAGCGGCGGCAGCGCGTAGACGACGATAATGAGCAGCGCGATGCCGGGGATGTTACGGAAGACCTGGACATACAGGTCGCCAAAGACGCGCAGCGGCTTGAGCGGCGACACGCGCATCACGGTGACGGCGACGGCCAACACCATGGCGATGGCAAACGACTCAAGCGTCATGCCCCAGGTTGCTAGCAGCGCGTCAATGTAGTTCTGGCCATAGAGCGACCAGAGCTCGGAGAGACTCATGCGGACCTCCCGCCGATAAGGAAAGGGGCTCCCGTGTGTACGGAAGCCCCGACAACTCAGTGAAGAAACAGTTTAGCGCAATAAAGCGCACCGTGCGTTTCCGTATGGTTTCGTTGCGGCCGTTACTAGGCGTGTTGCCTAGGCGCCGATCTCGGGCAGCTCGGGAACATTGGTGTCGCCCGTGCGGTCACCGATGCAGATCTGCCACAGCTCGGTCCAGGTGCCGTCGTCCTCGATCTTCTTAAGGAAGTCGTTGACAAAGGCGACGCCGTCGGAATCGAGCGGCAGGCCGATACCATAGGGCTCCTTGCTGCCGAAGGGCTTCCCGGCGATCTTATACTTACCGGGCTCGCGGACCAGGGCGCTCTGCTGCATGTTGTTGTCGATGACGTAGGCGTCAACGCGACCCTGCTGGAGTGCCTGGCGGGCCTCCTCGTCGGTCTTGAACTCCTGCTGGCTGGCCTTGGGAGCGAACTCCTCCAGGATGGCGGGGCCGTTGGAGCCGGACTGGACGGCGACGTTCTTGTCGGCCAGGTCGTCGACGCTCTTGATGTCGTCGTTGTCGGCGAGCACCAGGATGGCCTGCTGGGTGTAGTAGTAGGGGCCGGCAAAGGAGACGAGCTTCTTGCGCTCGTCAGTGATGGTGTAGGTGGCAAAGACGGCGTCGACCTGGCCGTTCTGCAGGACGGACTCGCGCGTGTCCGAGGTCACCTGGGTGATCTCGACCTTGCTCTCGCCCAGAATGTAGTTGGACAGAAGCTGTGCGATACCGGCGTCGAAGCCGCGGGTCTGACCGTCTTTCTCGTTGAGGAGGGAGAAGAGCGTGGAGGTCTGAACGCCACCGATCTTAAAGACACCGGCGTCCTTGACGGCCGTGGCCCAGGTGCTGGCGGCGATGGCATCGTCATCGGCCTTGGGGCCGTTGTCGACGAGCTTGTCGAATGCCTTAGCGTCGAGCGTGGTGGAAGCCTCGGCATCTTCGGAGCTCTTGGAAGAGCCGGCGGCGGAACCCTTGTCGGCCTCGGCGCTGGTGTCGGAGCAGCCGGCAAGACCAAGGCCGGCGACGGTTGCGAAGGTGGCGGCGACGAAGCCGCGGCGGTCGAGAACGACCTGCTGGGAGAGGTTCTTGCTCATGGTAGAACACCTTTCTCAATAAAATCCCTAGCGGTTGAGTAGAGTTATACCCTATCGCGCTCAAATGGGTCAACACGAAATAACTCAGAAACATACTTACCTTATGGGTTATTCAACCTACCAAAAAGGGACAGGCGCCTTTGTGGTGGTTCTGGCCGATGCAGCGGCATGCCTTGCTGTTTTGTCTCGATCTGTAACATCTGCAGCCATTTTTGCCGAGTAACTGTTACAGATCGAGATCATCTCCTTAGGGGGATTCGAATGTCTCGATCTGTAACAGTTAGGCGGACAAAAGCTCCCTTTCTGTTACAGATTGAGACAAAGGTCAGGGGCAAAGACGGTTTGTCTAGATCTGTAACAGTTAGACGGGAATTCGGGCCCTAGATGTTACAGATTGAGATAATCGCGCCGCGAAAATAAAAACCTCCGCAGGGGTGCTTCCCTTGCGGAGGTTTTTTACTCGTTAAGTAGCCTAACGGCTTCGGCGGCCATGTTCTCGGCCGTCATGCCGTTCTGAGCGAGCAACTCGTTGGGGTCGTAGCGGTCGGGGAAGCCCTTGGCGATGCCAAAGGTGCGCGTGCGCACGGGCGTGCAGGCCAAGTAGCACGCGACGCGCTCGCCCCAGCCGCCGTCCAAGATGCCGTCTTCGAGGGTGACGACAACGCGATGCTTGGCGGCAAGGCTGTCGAGGAACTCGCGGTCGAGCTCGGTTGCATAGCGCGGGTTGACGAGCGTGGCCTCGATGCCGTACTCGGCAGTCAGACGGTTTGCCACGCGCTCGCCCAGCTCAAAGAAATCGCCAAGCGCGAGCACGGCCACGTCGCGACCCTGGCACACCACGTTGTAACGAACGGCGCCGTAATCGGCGTCCTCGGCAGGCGCAAGATCGGGGCGGCTTACCAAGCCAATGCCCGGCACGCGAATCGCCACGGGATGCTCGCGGTGGTCGAGCGACCAGCTCAGCATGGATAGGTATTCCTCCATGCAGGAAGGCGCCAGGTAACGCATATTGGGGAGAGCGCCCAGCATAGAAATATCAAAGAACGAAAGATGCGTCTCGGATGTGGTGCCAAAGATCGATGCGCCAAACACCAGGATGGTTGCGGGGACATCGTTGAGGCACAGGTCGTGCCACAGCTCGTCGTAGGCGCGCTGCAAAAACGTGCCGTACACACCAAAGACTGGCTTGGCACCCGAGCGCGCAAGCGCGGTGGCAAAGGTCACGGCGTGCTCCTCGGCAATGCCCACATCGACGAACTGTTTGCCGGCGGCGGCGCGAAGCTCGGGTGTAAAGCCCATGATGTAGGGCGTGGCGGCCGTGATGCCCACGACCTGCGGATCGTGCTCGATGGCGGCGCTGAGCGCCTCGCCCGTAATGTCGGCATAGGTGCGCGGCGCAGGCTCGCTCGGATGGCCCGGGCAGAGCTTGCGCCCAGTCGCCATGTCAAACGGACCCACATGATGCCAGCGCTCGGGGTCGCTCTGGGCTGGCTCAAAGCCCTTGCCCTTTGCGGTGGAGACGTGCAGCACGATGGGATGATCGATATCGCGCAGCTCCTGCAGCGTGTCGACCAGGGCCAACACATCGTTGCCGGTGTCCAGATAGCAGTAGTCGAGCCCCATCGCGCGGAAAACGTTGCGCTCACAGGTGCCGTTGCTGGCGCGTAGCTCGGCCAGATTGCGATACAGGCCACCGTGGTTTTCGGCGATGGACTGGTCGTTATCGTTGACGATGATGATCAGGTTGCTGTCGAGCTCGGCGGCATTGTTAAAGCCCTCAAACGCCAGACCGCCCGAAAGCGAACCGTCGCCAATGATGGTGATGACGTTGTACGCATCGCCCGCCAGGTCACGAGCGTGCGCCAAGCCGCAGCCCAGGCTCACCGACGTGGAGGTGTGGCCCATGGCGAACAGGTCGTGCTCGGACTCGTCAGGATTGGCAAAACCAGAGGCCTCGCCGTAGCGTGCCGGGTCGATATAAGTGTACGCGCGCCCAGTCAGCGCCTTGTGGGCGTAGGTCTGGTGCGAAACATCAAAGACAATCTTGTCGATGGGGGAGTTAAACACGCGATGGAGCGCAACCGTAAGCTCAACGACGCCCAGGTTGGGGGCAACGTGCCCGCCGACGGCGGCGGAGCTTTCGAGGATGGCGTGGCGGATCTCGCCGCAGAGCAGCGGAAGCTCGGCGCGATCGAGAGCCTTGACGTCCTCGGGCGTTGTCGTTTGCGTAAGCAGCATCGTTGTGGGTTACTCCATGCGAATCGTGCGCCGGCACTCCCTCGGCCGGCACAATTGCACAAGACAGTCTCGCACATTTTGGCGTTTGATATGTGACGGCGGCGCGGTAATTCGCCAACTGGTGGGGCAAAACGTTTTGTCCGATGCCATACTGGTAAATTCGATGATGATTTTATTCATTGCGCGCAGGCCGCGGCTTGCCGCCGAGCGCCGCCGGAAGGAGGCCGCATGTCCGATACCGTTCGTGCCGAGAAAATCGCGCGCGAGGTCGACGATGCCGCCCGTCAGCTTGCCCAGGCGGGCCGCTTGGACCTGATGCATGAGTTTATCCAACATGGCGATGTGACGGTCTATACGCATGTGACCTCGGTAGCGCGGGCAAGTCTGTCCTTTGCCGAGCGCCTGGGCCGCGTCGGTATCTCCGTCGACCGCTTATCGCTGCTGCGCGGGGCCCTGCTGCACGATTACTTTCTCTATGACTGGCACGATCCCGACCCAAGCCATCGACTGCATGGCTTTCGTCACCCGTTTTTTGCCTTGGCGCGTGCGGAGGAAGATTTTGAGCTGACGCCGCGCGAGCGGAATATTATCGTACGGCATATGTTTCCGCTGGTACCGGTGCCGCCGACGTGTCGTGAGGCATGGATTGTGTGCCTGGCGGATAAATGGTGCGCACTGCGCGAGACGATTGCCGGCCGTCTGCCGCGCAAAGGCGGCGCGAACGATTTGAACGAGGGCCCGAGTGACGGCTCGAGCAAAGAATCGAACGAAAAGAGGAGTGGGTAGACGGTGGGAACCGCGATCGACATGGCATTTGACGGCGCGACGCTTGCCGCCTGTCCGCTCTCGGCGCTGGTACTCTCGTTTGCCTTCTACGGTTTTTGCGGCTGGGTATGGGAGTCGACAGTCTGCGCCATGCTCAACCACGGACGCTTTGCCAACAGCGGCTTTTTGCTAGGGCCGTGCTGTCCCATCTACGGTGCGGGCGGCATTGCGTGCTGGTTGCTGCTGCGTGGAATCCCAGACGCCTCGAGCCAGTTTGTCGCTGCCGCGCTCGTATGCAGCGTGATCGAATATAGCGTGGGCGTGCTGTTGGAAAAAACGACGGGTGCCCGGTTTTGGGATTACTCGCATCTGCCGTTTAACCTGCACGGACGCATCTGCCTGTACTGGGCCTGCGCGTTTGGCTTGGGTGCGTTGTGTATTTGCCGTTTAGTGGAGCCGGCATTGCTGGGGCTGCTTGGCCATCTGCCGGTGCTGATTGTGCGGCTGTCCGCCTTTATCGTCGCGGTCGCGATGATGGTCGATGCGGTGTGCTCGTTGGCGAGCTGGCGGCGTCTGTCCGATCAGCTTGAGCGCGTGCGTGCCGACCTTGCCGACCGCATCAATGAGTCGCTTGCCGACGCCTCCGACTCTATGCTCGAACGTATTCCCGATTCGGCGATTGACTCGGTGGCGCAGACGCATATCCGCGGTCGCGCCGTTAACGCTTGGCTGGCCGAGCTGGGCGACGCGGCGCTCGATGCCCTGCGCGAGAAGACTTCGATGCCGACGTTTATTTCGGATGGTGCTCGCGGCCTGGCGCTCGCTGCCCGTCGCGTGGCCGATGCCGCGCCGAGCATGCCGCGTCCGTCGCTCGGTCGTCGCCTTGCCGGCAAGCGCATGAGCCGCCCGGTACCGAGCGTGTCACTCAGCCGCCGCGACCTACGCTTCTTTAACGCCTTCCCGCGTCTGCGCATCAATCGTTACGAGGGCGTCATCCGAGCTACCGACCTCCGCGACCGAGCCCGCGAGCTGTTCCGGCGCTAGCCAGAGCGGAGCCAAGCGCGCCCTTCTCGTTCGCACGTTTCCCGTTCGTTTCGCGTCCGTTGCCGCGCCGTTTCCAAGATTGCGGTGCCGTTTCCATTCGACAACGCAGCGTTTAACAACGCCGTATCTGGTCTACACCAGTTGCCCCTCGGCCGCATGATGGGCGCCGACAACGTTCATGCGACCAAGGGGGAGCGAATGTACGATACGGGATCGACAACGTTTATGCTCATCTGCACCATGCTCGTGTTTTTAATGACACCGGGTCTGGCGTTTTTCTATGGCGGCCTGTCCAGGCGCAAAAATGTCATCAACACCATGCTTATGTGCTTTGGCGCCATTGGCCTGGTTGGTGTGCTGTGGATTGTTGCCGGCTGGTCGCTGGCCTACGGTGGCGACGGCTCCAGTCCGTTTATTGGAGGCCTTGACCAGCTGCTGTGCCTGCCGGCGCTCAACCAGGTGCTGCAGGCGGCCGAGGGCAATGCTGCGGATGGTGCCGTCTACCCTCAGATCATCAACATCGCCTTCCAGATGGCGTTTGCCATGATCACCGCCGCTATCGTTACGGGCAGTCTGGCAGGCCGCGTTAAGTTCGGTGCCATGACGGCCTTCCTGGGCATTTGGCTGCTTGTGGTCTATGCGCCGCTCGCCCACATGGTTTGGGGCGGCGAGGGCTCCTTTATCGGCGACATCATCGGCGCGCTCGACTTTGCCGGCGGCGACGTGGTACACATTTCGTCCGGTCTTACGGGCCTGATTCTCTGCTTAATGCTCGGCCGTCGTCGCGGCTTTGGCATGATGAGCTACCGTCCGCATAACGTGCCGTTTGTGGCGCTGGGCGCCGGCCTGCTTTGGTTTGGCTGGTTTGGCTTTAACGGTGGCAGCGAGTTTAAGGCCGACGCCGTGGCGGCGCTCGCCATCCTCAACACCGTGACGGCCAGCGCGGCGGGCATGGTCTCGTGGCTTGTCGTCGAGCGCGTGCACACCGGTCGTCCCACGCTGGTGGGTGCTAGCACCGGTTTGGTTGCGGGCCTTGTGGTGGTTACGCCGGGTGCGGGCTTTGTCGAGCCGTGGGCGGCGCTGGTCATGGGCCTGATCGTATCGCCCGTCTGCTACCTGGCTATCAGCCATCTCAAGACCAAGTTTGGCTACGACGACGCGCTTGACGCGTTTGGCTGCCACGGCATTGGCGGCATCTTGGGCGGCGTGCTCACGGGCCTGTTCTGTGTGCCGGAGCTTTCGTGGACCGGTAAGGGTGGCCTGTTCTACACGGGCGACGTGTCGCTGCTCATCTCGCAGATTTTAGGCATTGTGGTGACGGTCGCTATTGTGCTGGTGCTCGATTTGTTGATCGCCGCGGTGGTCAAGGCGCTGTTCCACGGTAGCCTGCGCGTGGACGAGGCCGACGAGGCACTGGGCTTGGATGCGAGCCAGCACGGTGAGAGCGCCTATCCTTCGTTTAGTGGTCTGGACTAACAGTTTCAAACGTTCTGTCAGACCAACTCTTAAAGAGAGGAATTCACTATGAAGAAGATCACGGCAATCGTTCGTGCTGAGAAGCTTGAGGTTCTTAAAGACGCGCTGTTTGCTGCTGATGTTCGCGGCATGACTATCAACCAGGTGCAGGGCTGCGGCGCACAGCATGGCTGGAAGGAATACGTGCGCGGCAACGAGTTGCTTGTCAACACGATCCCTAAGGTGCAGTTCACCCTTATCTGCGCTGATGAACATGTCGATGGCATTGTCGACATCATCTGCAACGCCGCCCGCACCGGTGCCGTTGGAGACGGCAAGATTTGGGTCGAGCCGGTCGAGGATGTTATCCGCATCCGTACCGGCGAACACGGCCCCGCCGCGGTGTAGAATCGACCGTCTGCCATCCGCAACGTTAAAATGCTGCAATGAGGCACAAGGCTTGCGTTGCGGATGGGCGGATTATGGGTCGCAATAAATATCCCGAGGAGACGGTCGCGAAGATTCTCGACGCGGCACTGGAGCTATTCTGCGCACAGGGTTATGAGGGGACGAGCATTCAAGATATCGTTGACCGTCTCGATGGTATGACCAAGGGCGCTGTCTATCATCACTTCAAGAGCAAAGAAGAGATTTTCAACGCCGCGTTTGATCGGGCGATGACTCCGATTGTTGAGCGCCGCCGCTCGATGCTTGGCGTCGGTAATATGACCGGAGCCCAAAAGCTCAAGCGACTGTACGCTCCCGAGTCCGTTGTTCCACAAATTGAGCTATGGGCACGTATGCGTCCTGCAGCAGATCCGGTAAAAAGCTCGCGCCTACTGGCGATGCAGTACCAGGGCTCATTTGACGAGTCGGCCGATGGCTGTCTCTTGCCAGTGATCGAGGAGGGCATCGCCGACGGATCCATTGCGTGCGAATGCCCGCGCGAAGCGGCAGAGGCCGTATCGTTGCTGGCGAATCTCTGGTTGCTGCCACTGTTTCGTCCGCTTGAACCCAAGGATCGAATGCTCGCTCGCGCTCAATGTTTGGCGCAGATGGCCTCTGCGGTGGGACTCGATTTGGGCGAGGAAGTGCTCCAGACAACGGCGCAGATTTGGGACGTATGGGACTGCGCCGGGTGGTAATATAGATACCAACGGTATGTAATTGATTTGTGAGGGTAGCCACGGCTGCCCTTTTCAAGTCATTAAATACATACTAGTGGTATGTATAGGGGGTGGGCTTATGGCTGGGCTGAGAGACGTCGGTGTCTCGTTGAAATCAAAAACAGTGCGGTCAATCAGGCTCGCGGAACTTCTGGTTGCGCAGCTGTGCACGTATTCGATGCTGTCGGCGCTGTGCTTTGCGTATCCACTTTACTTGTTCGATCGCAGTGGATCGTCAACGTTATATGGCGTCGTCGCGGCGATAGCGTTCATACCCGGCGTACTTGCAACTCCGGCTGGCGGAATCTTGGCGGATAGGGGAAGACATCGCGAGGTCCTCGTGGCCCTCGGCATTGCTCTGATGACTGCATCACTGCTGTCTATCCCCATGAAGCGCTCGTTGCCTCTTGCGGTCGTCGTAGTAGCGATACTTTGTGTTCAATATGGTGTTCAATCGCTGCTAAAGCCAATGCTCCAAATTGAGACGGTGCGCATGGCGGGTGAAAAGAAGGTTGAGCGGGCCACTGCATTGGTTTCGCAGGTGACCATGGTGAGCAATATCTTGGGTCCTGTGGTCGGGACGGCAGTCTATGGGTGCTTTGGCATCGATGCTCTTTGCACAATCGCGTCGGTAACGTTTGCGATTTCAGCTCTGTTGTTTGGTGGCGTACTCAAGCAAAATGCCTCATCTGAAACGATGGGAGACGGCGCGACTCGCACGACATGCCGAAACGATTTTCGGGAGTCGATTCGGTATCTGTTGCAAAATGCATCATTGGTCGCTGTGATTTTGCTTGCGGCCGTTTTGAACCTTGCGTTGGTTGGGCTAACGATTGGCGCTCCCATTATTGTTACAAAGCATCTCGGCATGCAATCGTCCTGCGTTGGGATAGTTGAGGTTGCTCTGGGCTTGGGTGGTCTTACCGGCAGTGGCTTGGTCGGCATTTGGCCGCATCGCTTTTCTTTCAATGGCATATGTCGATATGTTGCGATGATCTGTTTTGGAGTCGCGCCGATCATTGTCGCGCTATTGTGCGGCACTGATGTATGTGCGTTCGCCGTGTTTGCAGTTGGTTCGGCATGGGTCATGGTGTGGGCAAGCATTGCGTCGGTTGAAATCATCGCGTTTGTTCAGCGGGCAGCGCCGACTGAGCTCTGCGGAAAAGTGCTTTCGGTCGTTTACATGGTCCTTTCCTGCGCAACGCCTATCGGCCAATTGACGTACGGGGCTGCATATGATCGATGGACACCGGCGATTGTATTCGCAGCCATGTTGGCGGTGCTGACGTTGATGACGGCTCTGTTTTATCGGCTGAAAAATCGATTGCGGCGATTGTCTTAACGCGCTGGGGCACCGTGAATTTGTGAAGGCGGTGGTACGCCGCGCCGGGACGGCATTGTTTGGACATGCCTCTCCTTCGTCTACAATATCGGGCAGACGAAGGAGAGGCATGTCCATGATCAAGATGTTCGCGAGTGACTTAGACGGAACGCTGCTGAACGCCCTGCACGAGGCGGATGGGACCATCCGCCGCGCCATTCGCGAGCTGACTGAGGCTGGCCTGCACGTGGTTCCCGCGACTGGACGATCGACGTTGCCGATCGGCGAGCATGGCTTTACGGGCCTGGCGCTTGACGCCTGCTGCTCCAATGGATCCATCGTGCGCGACAGCCATGGCGAGGTGCTCAAGACTTGGACCATCGATCCGCAGGTCACTGAGGAACTGCTCAAGGCGTTCCCGGACATTTGCTTTGATTGTTCCACGCCCGATGGCATGTACTCGAGCGGTTCGTTCGAGATGCATCAGGCGGGCTTTAAAAAGGACAGCCCCATCAAGCGTATTGTGATGCGCGGCATGCGTGCGCGCGGTGGGTATCACGAGGAGCAGTATTTCGACCAGTCGATCGGTGACATCCTGCGCCACGATGTATGCAAGATCAATTGTCGCGTGACCTCGCCCGAGCTGGAGCGTGACCTTAAGGCCTATCTTGCCGAACGCTCGGACCATGTGGTCAACGCGCCGTTCGATCCGGTGATGTTCGAGATCACGGACGTGGCGTGCAACAAGGGCGAGAGTGTGGCCTGGCTGGCGGGCTACTACGGTATTGCCGAGGACGAGGTCGCGGTCTACGGCGACGGCGGCAACGACATCGCCATGCTCAAGCGTTTCCGCCACAGCTATGCGACCAAAAACGCTAGCGATGCAGCTAAGGCTGCTGCGAGCGCAACTATCGGCAGCTGCATGGTCCACGCCGTCCCCAAACACATGCTCGCCACCATGCATAAGCAGAGCTCCCGCACCATCATTGAATAATGTGACAAAGGGACTGCCCCCTCGTCACATTCCAAATATTGCCTTTACGTGTTGATGCACACGGTGTGCAATAATACTCGCACTGTGCAATAGTGCACAGGTTGAGTAACAGGGAGGACGCTTGTCCCAGCTCGAGAAATGCGATCGCCGATCCCTTCGCTCGCAGCGTGCCCTTCGCCAGGCACTTGCCAGCGAGCTTGCCGAAAGCGGCGACCTTTCGCGCATTAACGTTGCGTCGCTCACCGAGCGCGCCGGTCTTACGCGCCGCACGTTCTATTCGCACTACCGCGATATTCCCGACTTTATCAATCAAATCGAGGACGGCTTGCTGGCCGAGATTCGTGAGCGCATTGAGCTCATCACTGCAGCTCAGCTGCCCGATCTCTATCACAACATCGATGAGCTCGAGCCGGCGCCCGGTTCGGTTGAGCTGCTGCGTTATCTTGCGGCCAACCGCGACTTAATCGGTGCGCTGCTGGGTCCGGGCGGCGACCAGGCCTTTATTAAAAGGATTATCGACACCGCGCGTGAGGCTGTGGTGCCGCGTGCGCAGACGGGCATTTTGGGCCTGGCGCTGGGCACGTTCTTTGACTACTACGTCACCTACGTCGTGAGCGCCGAGGTCGGCATGATTCAGCGCTGGTTTGAGCGTGGGCTCACCGAATCGCCCGAGGCCATGGCGCGCATTATGACGGTGCTCGCTTTTGTGCGCCCCGGCGACCTGTATGGCCAACCCATCGATATCAACGTGCCGGAATACGGCATGAAGCTATTGAACTTGCAGCTCGAGGACGCGGTCGACACCGCCGCAACCGTCGAGTCCAACAACTAAGAGGAGAGACAATGAGCAAACTCGTCGAGGGCATTAAGGACCGCATGGTCGCTGCCGCACGCGAGGCCGCGCCCGCCGTGGTGGACGCCGCGCAGAAGGCCGCGACCGCGGCAGCCGAGAAAGTTGCCGAGGCAGTTGCCGATGCCAAGAACGCGGCAGGGGAGGCGTCCGTCACTGGCGAGCCCGCTACCGCCGCTGAGCCCGTAGCCGCCGCCCACGCCCCCGAAGGCGCGATCTTCAACCCCGAGGTCGCCCGCGGCAACCTGCATCTGGGCATAGACGTGGGTTCCACTACCGTTAAGCTCGCCGTGCTCAACGACGACAACCAGATCGTCTACGCCAAGTACCAGCGCCATCACACCGACGTCCGTGCCTGCGCCCGCGACCTGTTCGAGGGTGCCGCGACCGTGCTGCCGACGGCCCAGATGACCTGCGCCATTACCGGCTCGGGCGGCCTGCTGCTGTCCCAGTGGCTCGACCTGGAGTTTGTCCAGGAGGTCATCGCCAGCAAACGCGCCGTCGAGACCCTTATCCCGGCCACCGATGTCGCCATCGAGCTGGGCGGCGAGGACGCCAAGATCATCTACTTTGACAACGGCATCGAGCAGCGCATGAACGGCACCTGCGCCGGCGGTACGGGCGCCTTCATCGACCAGATGGCAACCCTGCTGCACACCGACGCGAGCGGCCTCAACGAGCTCGCGGCCAACGCCACTACCATCTATCCCATCGCCAGCCGCTGCGGCGTCTTTGCCAAGACCGACGTCCAGCCGCTGCTCAACGAGGGCGCCCGTCCCGAGGACGTGGCTGCCTCCATCTTCCAGGCCGTCGTGACCCAGACCATCTCGGGCCTGGCGTGCGGCCGCCCCATCCGCGGCAACGTCGCCTTCCTGGGCGGCCCGCTGCAGTATCTCTCCGAGCTGCGCCACCGCTTCTACCTCACGCTCAACTTGGACGAGGAGCACCGTATCGTGCCCCAAAACGCCCACCTGTTTGTAGCGAGCGGCGCCGCCATGGCGCACGAGTCCAACAAGCTCAGCACGTTCCCACAGCTTATCGAGGCCATCGACAGCTTGGGCGACACGCAGGGTGCTGAGGTCGAGCGCCTGGATCCGCTCTTTGCCACCGACGAGGACTTTGCTGAGTTCAAGAACCGCCACGACAAGGAAGTCGTCCCTAAGGGCAAGCTCGATGGCTACACCGGCCGCGTGTTCATCGGCATCGACGCCGGCTCCACCACCATGAAGGCCGCACTTGTGGGCGAGGACGGTCAGCTGCTGCACACTTGGTATGGCAACAACAACGGTGACATCCTGGGCACGGCCAAGGTTATCATGGCCGATTTCTACAACCACATTCCTGCAGGCTGCACCATCGGCCACGTGACCACCACGGGCTACGGCGAGGCGCTGCTCATCGAGGCCCTCAAGGCTGACTCCGGCGAGATCGAGACCGTTGCGCACCTGCGCGGCGCCAAGGCGTTCCTGCCCGGCGTCGAGTTTATTCTGGACATCGGCGGCCAGGACATGAAGTGCCTGCGCGTCAAGGACGGCGTGATTGAGCACATTATGCTCAACGAGGCCTGCTCATCGGGCTGCGGCAGCTTTATCGAGAGCTTCGCCGTGTCCATGAACATGGACGTGCGCGCGTTCGCCGATGCCGCCATCCATGCCAAGGCCCCGGTCGATTTGGGCAGCCGCTGCACGGTCTTTATGAACTCGCGCGTCAAGCAGGCGCAAAAGGAAGGTGCCACGGTGGGCGACATCGCGGCCGGCCTGTCCTATTCCGTCATCAAGAATGCCCTGTTCAAGGTCATTAAGCTGCGCGACCCCAAGGAGATCGGCAGCCAGGTGATCGTTCAGGGCGGCACCTTTATGTCCGACGCCACGTTGCGCGCGTTTGAGCAGCTCACCGGCGTTCATGCCGTGCGTCCCGACATCGCCGGCTGCATGGGCGCCTATGGTGCGGCCCTGCTCGCCCGCGATCGCGCCGGCGCCGACGGCACCTCGACCATCCTTTCGGCCGAGGACATCGCGCACCTCACCGTGACGCAAAAGCATGTCCGCTGCGGCCGCTGCTCCAACAACTGCCAGCTCACCGTCAACGACTTTGGCGGCGGCAGGCGCTTCATTACCGGTAACCGCTGCGAGAAGGGTGCCGGCCACAAAAAGCAAAAGACCGAGGCGCCCAACCTCTTCAAAAAGAAAAACGAGTTGCTGTTTAACCGCGAGGTGCTGAGCCCCGACGAGGCCCCGCGCGGCACCGTGGGCATTCCGCGCGCGCTCAACATGTACGAGAACTACCCCTTCTGGCATGCGTTCTTTACGCGCCTGGGCTTTAGCGTACAGCTGTCCGACCAGTCGAGCAAAAAGACCTACCAGGCGGGCATCGAGTCCATGCCGTCCGAGAGCGTGTGCTATCCGGCCAAGATGAGCCACGGCCACGTGATGAACCTTATCGACCGCGATGTCGACTTCATCTGGATGCCGTGCGTGCGTTGGGAGCGCAAGGAGGACCCGACCGCCGGCAACTGTTACAACTGCCCCATCGTCATGAGCTACCCCACGGCGTTGGCACTCAACATCGACGAGATCCGCGAGCAGAACATCGAGTTCCTGTACCCGTTTGTGCCCTATCACGACAAGACCGAGCTCAAGCGCCGTCTGTACCAGGTGCTCGCCGTCGACCGTGTGGCCGATGCGCAAGCCGGTCGCGGTCGCGTGCGTGGACCCAAGATCACGCGCTCCGAGGTCGATGCCGCCGTCAACGCTGCCTTTGAGGCCGATGCACGTTTCCACGAGGACATCCAGACCATGGGCGAGGAGGCCCTTAAGTGGTTCGAGGACCACGGCGGTCACGGCATCGTGCTCGCCGGCCGTCCCTACCATAACGACCCCGAGATCAACCATGCCCTGCCCGAGCTTATCTCGAGCTTTGGCTTTGCGGTCTTTACCGAGGATTCGCTCGCGCATCTGGTAAAGCCCGAGCGTCCGATTCGCGTTGTCGACCAGTGGATGTACCACAGCCGCCTGTACGCCGTCGCCCGTTTTGTGACCATGCGCAACGATTTGGACCTGATTCAGCTCAACTCCTTCGGCTGCGGCTTGGACGCCCTGACCACCGACCAGGTGCAGGAAATCCTTGAGGCCAGCGGCAAGATCTACACCGTGCTCAAGATCGATGAGGTGTCCAACCTGGGCGCCGCGCGCATCCGCATCCGCTCGCTCATGGCGGCGCTCAAGGACCAGGAGGCCGAGCGCTTGGCCGAGGCCACGGCCGCGGGCGAGGCCTACGAGCAGGGCGATGCCGCGCCGGTGACGCCCTCCACGGATGCCCCCGCGTTCGCGAGTCGCAAGTACACGTTTGAGGCTCAGCGCGAGAGTGCTTCGACCGCGTGGCCCAAGGTGCCCTTTACCGAGCAGATGCGCGAGGAGGGCTACACCATTCTGTGCCCGCAGATGGCGCCGATTCACTTTGACCTGGTCAAAGAGGTGTTCCGCGGTGCCGGCTACAACTTGGAGCTGCTGCCCTCGACCGATCACGATGCCGTCGAGGCCGGCCTGCGCTACGTGAATAACGACATCTGCTATCCGTCGATTCTGGTGACGGGCCAGATTATGGAGGCCATCGAGAGCGGTCGGTACGACCTGTCCAAGACGGCCGTGGTCATCAGCCAGACCGGCGGCGGCTGCCGTGCCACCAACTACATCGCGCTCATCCGTAAGGCCCTGCGCGAGAGCGGCCACCCCGAGATCCCAGTAATCTCGCTTTCGGCCGTGGCGCTCGGCGAGGACAACCCCGGCTTTAAGATCACGCCGGCGCTGCTTAAACAGGCAGTCTACGCGGTGCTCTTTGGCGACGTGATGATGCAGATGCTCTATCGTTGCCGCCCGTACGAGGCAACGCCCGGTGCCGCCAACGCGCTCTACGAGGAGTACATGGCACGAGCCCGCAAGCTGGCGCCCAAGTTCAACCGTCACAACTACACCAAGCTGTGCCGCGAGGCCATCCGCGCGTTCGACACCATGCCGCTTGTGGGCGAGGGCACCAAGCCGCGCGTGGGCGTGGTCGGCGAGATCCTGGTCAAGTTCCACCCTACAGCCAACAACCACGTGGTCGACGTTATCGAGCGCGAGGGCTGCGAGGCTGTGGTGCCGGGCCTGCTCGACTTCTTCCTGTACTCCATGAGCAACGCCGAGCTGCAGAAGGACGAGTTGGGCAGCTCTGCCACGACGCGTGCGGGCATGCAAGCGCTTATTAAGCTCGTGGACTGGATGCGTACGCCGGTGGAAGAGCTGCTCGAGAAGTCCCGCCGCTTTGAGGCGCCCGAGCGCATCGGCACCATGGCCGACAAGGCCCGCACGGTGCTTTCGGTGTGCAACAACATGGGCGAGGGCTGGCTGCTCACGGCCGAGATGCTCGACCTGATCGATCATGGCGCACCCAATATCATCTGCACGCAGCCCTTCGCGTGCCTGCCCAATCACGTGGTGGGCAAGGCCGTGATTAAGGAGCTGCGCCGCCAGCATCCCGAGAGCAACATCGTCGCGGTGGACTATGATCCTGGTGCGTCCGAGGTCAACCAGCTCAACCGTATTAAGCTTATGATCAGCGTGGCAAAGGAAAACATGCGCGCCGGCAAGGGCTTTAAGCTCGAGAAGGTGGCGCCGCTCGCGATGGACGAGGTCACCGGCCAGATGCGTGCCCACGATGGCTGTGTGAGCTGCGGGCCGGCCAGCGAGGAGGCCGTGGCATCGGTCGCCGAGCGCCTGGGACGCGGCATTAAGAAGTAACTGGCCTGCTATGGGCTAGATATGGGACAAACGGGTGGCAGCCGTACCGGTTACCACCCGTTTTTACTGGACATATGTTGCGTAAATGGCCTTGCCGACGCCTTTCGTGGACTCGGATTTCGGAAGTGGGGCACAGTTTTGTGGGTGGTGAGTGGGCCACTGATTTGCCAAGAGTCTGCCGGCCCTTGTTGTTTTCTCTCGGAATACTACAAAAAACTCGGGGCTGGCCCACGCTTCCGTTCTGGCGGAATGCGATGCTGTTTTGCATAGAATTAGTACGCCCGCCATGTTCAGCCGGAAAGGTCTCCTTCTTCAGCGCTTTTTAAACAGCGGGATAGCTGGCGTGCCTCAAGTTGAATGCAGCTTATCGCGTGATGAGTTTACGCTTGGACATCGTTTGAATTTGAAGCGCAGTAAAAAGGGATTGATAATCTATCTTGTTTGCTTAGGCAAACGATTTTTGCTGGATAGCCTATCCTGATTTGAGACGTTTGCGAGGCTATGGTCAAAATAACCCCATGCTTACGAATGAGAAAATCGGACAAATTGTGCTGGTCTGCTAAGTTAATACTCTCGTAGCGGGGGAAAAGGCCCAGATGGTTAAATGCTGAGTCTATTCTTTTTCGACAATATCGAATGTCACAGGTGTTTGCAATTGGATATTGAGCCACCGCGTTTAGATTCGCTGCTGCGTGACTAGCTAATGGGTGATTGCTTTCAACGAGGAGGTTGACTTCGGCGTTCAATAAAAAATGCGATTCAAAAAGATTGGTGTCTACTTGCCCAGCGACAATCGCAATGTCGATTTGTCCGTCAAGTAGAAGGGATAAGCACGTTCCGCCGTCGTCGTATCTGGAAACAGCAAATTTACCACCGTTGTACTTTTTCGAGAGCCGGTTTAGTGTGGGCTGGTTGAACCAGCTTGTGAGTATTGGTGGTAGTCCGACTGCAACGTGTGTCAAATGTGTCTGGGTTATTTTTATCTTTTCACGCGTGATTTGCGCATACGCTTGAATTCCCTCAATTGAAGCTAGTGCATCTAATGCTATAGGAAGGATTTCCTCTCCATAGTTTGTTAGATGTAGAATACTGCCTCTTTTTTCGAACAGCTTCAGACCAAGTTCAGATTCCAATGCTCGAATGCCTTTTGAAACAGCTTGCGGCGAAACGCTTAATATAGTTGCTGCATCCGAGTAATTCTGACAATCAAATACCTTTATGAAATACTGCAGCTGAACAACATTCACCAGAATTTCCTTAGGTTGAATTTTTAATCAGGCTAAGTGTAAATTAAAAAATGTTAAACTAGGCAAACAAATTGTTTCATCTAGTACAAAAAGTTATCAAACAGCTTTTGACTTTTTGACCAAAGTATAACTAGGCCTAAAACGAGAAAGGAGCCATTGTGGATTGGATACAGCCAACTCAAACACCTAACGATATTGCTTTGCTATCAAGTTGGTGTCCTTGTCAGGGCGCAAAATGTCAGGGGCGCTGTAATCCCTGGGGGATGTGTGCCGTGTACACGGGCGGGAATTGCCGCGCATTTCAACATTGCGGTATACACGTTAGCTAGGAGCTTCGATGGAATATATTCAAAAGCCAGTGAATACTCAGATGCCTGCTTCGTCTCGAGATATTTCTACGTGTGTGTCCTGTGCAGCGCATATTTGTTGGAGTTATTCAGGGGGAGGACCGTGTGGCCTGAGGATCTGCATTACCAAATTTTGTGGCTGGAATTACTCCTAATGGCAGGTTGAAATATTGAAATATGCAACGGAGTAGAAATGAAACAGTCTCGCTTTAATGTAATCGATAAAGGCAATCAGCCTACGCTGGTATATAACTCTTACTCCGGCGCAATTGTTGCGTTGGATGCGGAATACGAGAAGGCACTATTTGCGAATGGGGCTAATGGCCCTTCGGAAATTGTCGACAATTTGATGGACGCGGGGTTGTTGGTTTCCGACGGACTTGATGAAATCGAACATTTAAAAGAGATATCATCGGCCTGTCGCATGCAATCAAAATCACTTTCATTTACGATAGCTCCGACATTGAATTGTAATTTCAGGTGTCCGTATTGTTATGAGGACGGCAAGCGTTATGGTTCAATGAGCGACCAGTGCGTCGATCAGGTAATAAAGCATATCAATGGCATGGCTTTAGACAATCAGGCAGAAAGTTTGCAGATTGCCTGGTATGGCGGCGAGCCTTTATTGGCGATTGAGACGGTGGAGAAGATTACGCGCGGAATCCGAAGTGATGAAATCTTATTTAACGCCAGCATGGTGACCAACGGTTATTTCTTAGATGGGAAAACGGCGGAGTTGCTTGCAAAAAATGGGGTCACGCACGTTCAGGTGACTGTCGATGGTCCGCCTGAAATACACAATCAACGAAGATGTCTTCCTTCTGGCGGTGATACGTTCAACCGTATTATCGATAACGTAAAAAGAGCTAGTGCGTACTTCAATGTCATCTTAAGAGTTAATGTTGATCCGACGAACGGTGATCAGATTGATCGCTTGATTGATTCGCTTGATCAAAAAGGTCTTCGTAATAGAGTAAAACTGTATTTAGCGGCAGTAGATGATATAAATGGGGCATGCGCTAACTCTCCGTGCTATTCAGAGGACGAATTTGCCTCGATTGAAGCATCCTGTTTGTCTCGCTACAAAATGACGGGGTACATGGATCCGTTTCTTCCAGGCTTTAATCCGACCATATGCGGAGCCGTCAATAAATATTCAGAAGTTATTGGACCAGATGGTTCCTTATATAAATGCTGGAATGAAATAGGATATTCCGACAGAAGTTATGGCAGCATCTTTGAAAGCGTAGCGAGTAACGCATTCGAAGTTTCCAAATGGAATGCTTACGACTTTTGTTCAGATTCAGAATGTCTTAACTGCTCGCTTCTTCCTATGTGCATGGGTGGCTGTCCCTTCACCAGGCTGTATGAAAATAAGACAAGCTGCGTATCTGCAAGAAAGAACTGTATAAAAGTAATGAGGGCGGCCTATGATTTCAAGCATAAGAAGTGATGCGGACTCAACGGCGCTCTTCGATTGTCTGCCATATTTCAGACTTGGGTTTTCTTCCCAATTGCTTCTGGTTATAGTCTTCGCGTTGTGCTTAATAATATCTGGAATGATGGCTTCTGTATCCCCGCTGCTTACGAGCGCTCTGGTTGACAATATATCTAAAAAAGCATCTTACGATACTATCATGATTAGCAGCGCTCTAATTGGTTTTGCGGCACTAATCGATATTGTTGTCAGTTATTTAAGCACCCTTCTTTCAATGCGGATAACGACCGTGGCTGCATACTCGATTGTTCGAAGTAAAATCGATGAGCTCGTTCGGATGCCTTTTGAGTTATATTTTGAGCAGGAGTCAGCTGAAAAAACTCAACAAATTTGTTCAGATGCCAATACTGTGGCTTCCTTCGGATTGTCGGTGCTCCAGACGGTACTTCTTGCGGTTGTCCAGCTAGGTATCAGTTTTATTTTTCTCTATGGATGCTCCGTAGCGCTCTTTTGGGTTTCCGTGACATTTTGCATCTTGTATGCAATTGCATATGCTTTATTCAGAAAACCGCTTTTTGTTTCAGGTCTGACCTTTAAGGAGGAGCAGTCCCTGTATTTCGGAAAAGTGGAGTCCGTACTTGCGCATCAGAGATTTTTGTATGTTAATGTGCTATTCGAAAGAGCATTGAAATCCATAGATAGCTTTTTTCGTCTTTGCTGCACGCCGGAGTCGCCTATCAAAGTGTCGTTTCGAGATTTCAGGCAACGGATTCCTTTGCTGCGGCTGCGTCCCAGGTGACTATTCTTTTGATTTCGGCTTTCTATGTAATGCATGGAAGCATGAGTGTAGGCCAACTTGTTGCCGTTTCGAGCTACATGGCTTTAATGCTATCTGCCGTGAGGTCAATCTACGGTATAGGTAGTAGCGTACAAGACTGCTTCTCATCGATATCTCGTCTAAATGCTTCTAAATTGCCTTTGGCTGTTGCTGGAGAGGAGCTCTTGGAGATCGATTACATCGAACTGCATAATTTTGGTTTTACATTAAATGAAAAGTGTCTCTACAATAACTTGAATCTCAGGTTTGACAAAGGAAAGCTCTATGCTCTTGTGGGGATTAATGGCTCGGGCAAAACGAGCCTTGCGTACTTATTAATGGGTTGTTTCAATTCGGGTTACGGTGGGGCTATTTCCTACAACGGTAAGGCCCAAGAAGAAATCAACTGCGAGCACCTTAGGCGGAATCTAGTTTCGTTTGCCGAACAAACCCCGATATCAGTAAAGGATTTTCTTAGCGATAGAAATTTTCCTTCTATCGAAAAGAAGAGGTGCGGGGGAATGTCTCCTGGGGAACTGAAACAATTGGAAATTAGGCGGGTCTTGGAAAAGAAGGCAGACGTCTATTTATTCGATGAGCCAACAGCATCACTTGATATTGCTCATAAAGAAGCTCTGATAAATGCTGTGAAGGAACTGCGCAAGCACAAGATTGTCATTGTTATTACACACGATATGGACCTAATAGCAGCTAGTGATGAGGTGGTAGAGCTTGGGAAAAGCGACTGAAATAATGCGCCTGGGGGCACGTTATCTACTGGGTACGATGGTTGCTAGCGTGCCGTGGGCCATTTGGGTTATTGCAAAAGGATCTCCCGCTTGGCTGTGCTCTACAGGGGCGCTCTTTTGTGCGTTGGTAGTCTATCTTTTTGCAACTCGGGGCGCTGTTTCCCGTGATAAGACCAAGCAGCGTGGGATTCTTTTGGGATGGCAGTTCATTTTCATCGTATTTATTATTATGGCCGCCATGCTCGATATAGGTGGAAAATCAATATCCAGATGGGTATTGGTCTGTTCGGTTTCAGTTTTGCATGAGCTGTTATTTAGGTACGTATTTTTATTTGAATACACAATCGTCGGAATAGTTCGGCCGTTTTGCATAAGGGCATTTGTACAGTCGATTCTATGGGCATTGCTTCTCGTGACTCAACAGTGTTTAATCGGGGCACCCACAAATTACATCATTGCAATGATGGGGGGCTATCTTTGTCTGGGCCTTATTTTTGCGCTGCTCGTGCGAAAAACAGGGACAGTGTGCCCGTCTCTTTTAGCCATGATGTTTCTGGATTTTATCAACCTCCTAGCTCTTTGAGTTGCGGACAAAATCTTCAGGTGTTGGCGCCATGGCCGACAAGGCCCGCACGGTGCTTTCGGTATGTAATAACATGGGCGAGGTCTGGCTGCTCACGGCCGAGATACTCGACCTGATCGATCGCGGTGCGTCCAACATCATCTGCACGCAGCCCTTCGCCTGCCTGCGATTCGGTTAGCGAGGAGGCCGTGGCATCGGACGCAAAGCGTCTGTGACGCGGTATTAAGAAGTAGCCGACCTGCTTCGGGCTAGATATGAGACGGAAGGGTGGTAGCCGTACCGGCTGCGGCCCTTTTTTACTGGATACATGTTGCGTAAATGGCCTTGCCGACGCCTTTCGTGGACTCGGATTTCGGAAGTGCGGGGAAAACTCCGAACCTTCGAGCACACTGCTCTTTTGAACTCTTGTGACCTGCGGTTTTGTTGCTAAAAAAGTCGGTCTGGTCGGCAGAACTCGATTTTTCACCGCACTTCCGAAAACTGCGATCTTGCAGTACGAAAAACGGCCTCCATAACTCTGGGTTTATTGATAAGTGTAGCCGTTCGCCGTATATCATTGTCCGTTTATGGAATCTATCTCCAACGAGTTGTAGTCATATGGTTTGATGTTGGAAACATATGATTGCCGACAGGCCGTAGGTGACATTCGCCATGATATCGGAGGTACCAAGTATGTTTCGTGCTCCGTTAAACAAGTATCGGGCTGGCTGACATGAGCCGCCGTTTTGTCTCGATAACCGTTGCAGTGGTTTGCCTGGCAGTGCTTCTGGGCGCTACAGGGCAACTCGCCATAAGTCGAGAAACATCCTATATGCAGGAATGTGCTTCCGAAGGCTTTGCCATTGACGGTTACTATCGGGATGACGAAACAAGTCGGGAAACCCTGGCTTTTCTTGAGGAGGACAACTGTCGATGGCAGCTGGTCGACCAAGCCGGAATCTGCACAGACGGGCAGTTTAAGCGTACGGATGACCCCAACATCCTGATATTAAAGAAGGAAAACGGCGAAGAATTCGGTACGGTCCACGTGGCGTATATTTCGCGCCGACGCGATCAGGGCTTGCTCTACCTATTTAGAGATACCAGGGTGACCCGTTTTTATCTGGTGAGTACCGGTCCGGCGTTTACAGTGGAGTCTGGCGATGTCGATACGGACAGCTGATTCACGGCAATAAATCAGCGAGCGGGGCGCGGCCATGGACCGCGCCCCGCTATTTGCTCGTGGCCCGCGTCACGTCTGCGCCATGTCGTGACTCGCGGCTGCGCGCATCCATCCCACGTCGCGTATTACTGCACATCAAACTCCACGCGATCGAGCTCGGGCACATTGAGGTCGATGAGCTTGCGGGCTACACGGCGGTCGTGTGCCCCAAGCGCCTCGCTTGTCGTCACATGGGCGACAACCTCGCGCTCGACAAGGCCCTCCTCCTCGTCTTCGGTGGCCGAGGTCTCGACGGCAACGGTGTAATCCTTAAAGCCCGGCAGCACCGCGGCAAGCTCGCGCGTGGTTTCGGTGACGCCATAGCCGTCCTGCACGCCGGCCTGCGCCGAGCCAATGGATCCCGCGGTCATAACGATGCAGGGGATGGCAAAGATCACCGTGCCCACGATGATGCGGCGGCGCACCTTGTGTGACAGCTCATCGACCTCGGCGTTTTCCTCGGCGGTCACAATGCCGTCGCCGTTGAGGTCGCGCTTGAGCGGCACGCGCAAAAGAAGCAGCACGGCTTCGGCAGCCAGTGCGATAAAGACCACGTTGATGCCAAACTCGTAGAGGGCCGAGAGAAACAGCGACCCGCTTGCGATGGCGATGCCATAGCCCGCCGCGCACAGGGGCGGCATGAGCGCGGTCGCCACGGCCACGCCGGCGATGAGCGTGGCGGGTTCCTGGTCGCGCGAGTTGCCCAGGCCACCCGCAAAGCCGCCCGCGAGCGCGACGGCAAGGTCCCATACGGTGGGTGTCGAGTTATCGATGATGGCGGCCGTGGTGGTGCCAAGGGGCGAGAGCTTAAAGTACAGCGTGGACGTGATTAGACAAAAGACCATCTGCAGCGCGAGGCCGGCAATTGCCTCGACGGCAATCTCGCGGTCGAGAGTGGCAATGCCGTATGCCATGGCAAGGACCGAGCCCATGAGCGGGCAGATGAGCATGGCACCTACAATGGCGATATCCGAGTCGATATCGAGGCCGATGCTCGCGATCAACATGGCAATGATCAGGATGCATAAGTGCGAGCCAGTCAGGCGCGCCCCGTTTACAAAGCGCTTGCGAATCACGTGATAGGGCGCGCGTCCCTCGCGTATGTTGAACGCCTGCTTAAGGAAACGGGTGGCATTCTCCATGGCCTCGCTGTGTGCAGGGCGTATACCGTGACGACGATGATGACGCTCGCGCAGCCGCTTGATCTGTTGTTTGTCGAGTTCCATGCTTACCTCGTTTAGCTTCTGAGCCGCTTCTTGCGTCTGTCGTCTTTACTCTACACCGCGTTAGGCGAGGTGTCAGACAAGGTTTGTTGACCTGGAAGTCAGGACAATCGACATGGCTAAAACGCCGTGAGGATCATAAGAGTCAAATAGACAAAAAAGCGCGGGGCCGGTTTGATTCCGACCCCGCGCTCTGCGCTGGTGCGTTGTTGTTCGGCCTACCCTAGCAGGCTCAGACCAACAGAGACAAACGCCAGGATAACGCCGACGATGGACTCGCCGCCGAGCAGGCCGCTGGCGACAACCAGGCCCTGCTCCTGGAAGGCGGCGTCCTTGGCAGCCCTCTCCTCGTCAGAAAGACCAGCGGTGGCGTCGCGGTGGGCGGACCACTTGTCGTAGGCGAGCTTGACGCAGGAGCCCAGGAATGCCGTGAGTGACATGTAGAACGGCAGGTACACGCCCAGGCCGATCATCATGGCCGGAATGCCGAGCCAGTACATGACGATGCCGGCGATAAAGCCGCCGGCAAACCATGGCACGCTCGGAATGCCCGAGACCATGGTGGCGACCACGCTTGCCTGTGCGGCCACGAAGCTCTTGTCGGGACCAAAGGCGTCCGGACCATAGGCGGTAACCAGCGCGACCATGACGGCTGCGGCGACCAGGGCGCCCACGATGCCGCCGATGGCCTGGCCGATCCACTGCGCACGCGGGTTGGTGCCCAGCACGGCGCCGGCCTTAAAGTCGTTCATGACGTCGCCCGCAAGGCCGCACGCCACGGCCACGATGCCGGCGATAAAGAACAGCTTGACCTGAGCGATCTGAGCGAAGGCGGCCACGATGAGCATGACGATGAGGCCAAAGATTTCCATGGGGTCGATGCCCGTCTGGCCGCAGCTCTGTGCGCTCATGATGGTAGTGACAAAGGTGAACAGCGTCACGATGACGGCCGGGACGGGACCAAGGTCGAGCGCGATGGCGATGATCACGGCGATGGCGGCGGCGCCCAGGCCGATGATGCCGGCGTCGAGCTTAAGGGAGCCCGAGATGAGCGACTGCTCGTCGGTGTCGGTGGAGCTGTCGGCGGCGAGGCCGCGGACGATACCGGCGACCTGCGGCAGGATGTCCTTGAGGACGACGGCGACGCCAAAGCCCATCATGAGGCCCATGCCCAGGGACTTGACGATGCCCTGCGCGGTCACAACATCGAACAGACCGGCAGCGGTGCCGCCCACGATGATGCCAAAGTTGCCCAGCAGGGCGCCGGCAAACCAGAAGGCGACCGGGGCGAAGCCCACGAGGAAGCCGACGGAGAGCAGCATGGGCGAGTTGTAGATGCCAAAGGTCACGCCGGGGATGTTGAGCGTGCATAGCATGCTGGGCACCACGCCCAGGGCGTCGCGCAGCACGCTATAGATGCCGGCGATGGCCATGGAGCCAAAGAGCTGCTTGCCGGTCTTGCCGCCGGCCTCGGTCGCGCGCAAGGTCTGAGCTGCGGCGTTGCCGGTGGGGAACTCCAGCGCGGCGTCCACGATAAAGTGACGGTGGATGAGCGCGGTGGCCAGCAGGCCCAGGATGGTGCCGGCGAGCGCCACGATAAACATGTCGAGCCAGCTGATCTGGTCGGCATAGCCCAGCATCCAGGCGCCCGGGATGGTAAACGCCAGACCGCCGGCGACCATGGCGCCCGCGGACATGATGGTGTGGGTGACGTTTGCCTCGTTGAGGCTGGCGTTGCCCATGAGCTTAAGGAAGAACAGCGAGATGACGGCAGCGAAGACGATTGGCCAGGGGAGTGCGCCCATCTTGAGGGCGGTATAGGCCGAGCTTGCCGTGATGATCACGCAGCCAAGGACGCCGATGACGACGCCGCGCAGCGTGAGTTGCCCGCGCATCGAAGCGCGGTTCGAGGGATTGCTCATATAAAACTCCTTTGCGTATATCCGCTTCCCCCGGGAGCGCCGTTACGGATACGGCGCGGGAAGTCGGGTTACCAAGGGCCGCCGCGTGAGCTCGCGCGCGGCCGCGCATCAGTATAACCGCAAGCCAGTCATTTTGGGATGACTGGTTTAGGTAGGCGATATACTGCTGGACAGACGAAAGGAGCGCCGACGATGCTTAATGGGTGCGCATATATATTGACGGTCGACGTGGGCAACACGTTCATTCGCTTTGGCCTGTTTGCCGAGGATTCGGCCGCGGCACAGGAATGCCCGCTTGCGACGTGCGAGATCACGACGCCGTCGAGCATTACGGCCGACGAAGCGCGTATGCGTCTCGCTCAAGTCATGGCCGCGCTGGCGGCCGATGCGGGCATGCCCGGCGCGCTCGTTCCCGCAGCTGCAGTCCTGAGTTGCGTGGTGCCGGCGCTCGAGCGTCCGTGGAAGGCGGCACTTTTTCGCACCTGCACGGGGCGCGTGCTCACCGTGGGGCCGGGCCTCAAGACCGGCATGCCCGTCCGCTACGACGACCCGGCCGAGATCGGCCCCGACCGCATCGCCGACGCCGTGGCGGCCCGTGCCGTCTACGGCTCTCCGTGCATCGTGATCGACTTGGGTACCACGACCAATATCGAGGTCATCGACGCGCGCGGCACCTTTGTGGGCGGCGTCATCGCGCCGGGTCTGGCGCTTGGCGCCCGCTCGCTTTCGGCTGCTGCGGCGCGTCTGCCGCAGGTCGAGCCCTCGGCACCCACGCATGTGATCGGCCGCAACACGCGCGAGGCCATGCGTTCGGGCGTGGTTCTGGGCGAGGTGGCCCGCATCGACGGCATGCTCGACATGGTGCTCGCCGAGATGCGCGCGACCAAGGCCGCGGGGGAGGGCGACGTGCCCATCGTCATTACCGGCGACGACGCCGAGGCGCTCGCGTCGCTGGTCGGTCACAGTCTGACGGTCGACGACGCGCTGACGTTGCGGGGTCTCGCCGAGCTCTACCGCATCAACCAAAAACCCCGCCGCGTGTAAAAGTGAGGGCGCCGGTGGGACAAACGCCCCCACCTTTCACCTGCTACAATGGGTCAAACTATTGCGATTACGGAGGTGTCTGCCATGTCGGACGATCTTCATCAAACTTCGTCAGGCAAGCGCCTAGACGTCATTAGCTGGGACGAGTTCTTTATGAGCGTGGCCATCGCCGCACAGCGCCGCAGCAAGGACCCCAACACGCAGGTGGGTGCGTGCATCGCCAGCACCAACCACCGTATCCTTTCGGTGGGCTACAACGGTACGCCCTCGGCGCTCAACGACGACTTTTTCCCGTGGGGTACGAGCGACGATCCGCTGCAGGACAAGCACAACTACGTGGTCCATGCCGAGGCCAACGCCGTGCTCAACTACCGTGGCTCGCTCAAGGACCTCGAGGGTTCCACGGTCTACGTCACGCTGTTCCCGTGCCACGACTGCGCCAAGATTTTGGCGCAGGTGGGTGTGGGCGAGGTTGTCTACCTGGACAACAAGTACGCCGACACCGACGACGGCCGCATCAGCCGCCGCATTCTCGACTCCTGCGGTATTAGCTACCGCCAGGTTATCGTCGATGTCCAGATTGGTACCGGGGGACAGGCTCGGCAGTAATATGCGTTGTCACTATCTGACGACGAACGCAGCTAAAAGAGCCCCGTCCCAAATTGGCTGCTCGTGAAAGTCGTGTCCGCGCGCATGGATGGCTCGTGAGCGGGTACATGGCTGTAGTAACATAGCCCCTGTCCGCGGGCGCGCCCGCGTTATTGTGAGAAAGGAGCCCCTGTGGCTGTTAACGAAGAGCTGCTTAAGAAGGTTCTTGAAGAGATTCGCCCCAACCTGCAGGCCGACGGCGGCGATATGGAGTATGTGGGCGTTGACGACGAAGGCGTCGTCAAGCTGGAGCTGCAGGGCGCTTGCGCCGGCTGCCCCATGAGCTCGCTGACCCTGTCCATGGGTATTGAGCGCATCCTGAAGGAGCATGTGCCCGGCGTTACCCGTGTCGAGCAGGTCAATGCCTCCGGCGAGACCGACGACCTGTACGACGAGTACGCGCCGTTCTAAGATGCGAAAGTTGCGGACGGCATACTCCGCATAGACGTTACGCCCAAATATGCGGCTGCGAGCGCAAGGCCCGCGGCCGCATTTGTATGTAGGGAGTAGGAGGGTCGACATGCTCAACGACTTCTACCATATGCTTGATCCCGTCGCCATTTCGGCGGGGCCCATCACCATCTACTGGTACGGCTTGGCCTATGTGGTCGGCGCCCTGCTCACGGCGGTCGTCATGTACCGCACGCAGCGTCGCTGGGGCTTTAACATCACGATTGACGACCTGACGAGTGTCGTGGTCGGCGTGGTCTTTGGCCTTATCATTGGCGCCCGTCTGTTCTACGTCATCTTTTACGGCGACGGCTACTACTGGGCGCATCCGCTCGAGATCTTTGCCACCAACGAGGGCGGCATGAGCTTCCATGGCGGTTTGGTGGGCGGCATTATCGGCGGCATCATCGTGTGCCGCATGTATAAACTCGACGCATGGACGTTGGCCGATCTTGCCGTCATTGGCGCTCCGCTGGCCCTGTGCCTGGGACGCTGCGCCAACTTTGTCAACGGCGAGCTGTGGGGCAAGCCGACCGATCTGCCCTGGGGTGTGGTCTTTGGCGGGACTGCGGGCGATATGCCGCGTCACCCCTCCCAACTCTACGAGGCATTTCTTGAGGGCATTGTGCTCTTCTGCATCCTGCAGGTGCTCAGCCGCAAAAAGCCGCTGCTGCCCCAGGGCACGTTTATGGGCGTGTTTGTGATGGGTTACGGCATCGTCCGCTTCCTCGTCGAGTTCGTGCGCGTGCCCGATGCCCAGCTGGGTTATCTGCTGGGCGGCGTCATCACGATGGGTCAGCTGCTGAGCCTTCCGCTCGTTATTGCGGGCCTGGCGCTCATCATCTTCGCCCGACACCGCAATCGCCCCCAGCGCATCTACCTCGACGCTTAACCACCACATACGACCACAAAGGGGGCAGGCACCTTTGTGGTGGTTTGCTGGGCAATGATGACAGAACCGTAACGTTTCCCCAGATAAAACCTGCCAAAATAAACCTGTCCCTTTTTGGCAGGTTTCTAGAAAGGCTTTCGGACTGTGAAGGATTCCGATCTCTCTACAACGGCTGCGCGCGACGCGGCCCGCATCGTCTGGTTTAAGCGCTACCCCGCCAAGCAGACGCTCATCGCATTTCTGCTCGCGCTGTTGGCGACCACGGCGTTTTCCATCGATCCCGCCCCGGTGTCGAGCAACGCAGTCTTGGCGATTGACCCCAAAGCCTCGGGCATGCTGTACGTGTGCTACGAGGTGCTCCTCTCGTTTGCCGGCCATACCGACGCGGTCATGCTGCTTGCGCTTGCCTGCCTGCTCACGCTGCCGTTACGCTACGTGTTCTTTGGCCGTGGCGACACCTGGCGTCCATCGATCATTCTGCCGTCGCTGTTTTTCGCCATCTGCATGGTGTTCGGCCGCAGCTACGACCTCACCGACTCGGCCGAGATTGTTCTTGGCGACAAGGCCCGCATCATCTGCGCCTGGATTGGCGGCGCGGGCTGGATGCTCCTAGCGATTGTGGCCTTCTATCTGGCTTTTGAGTGTCTGGATTGGCTGAGCTCCCGACGCATCCCGTTTTCCGAGGCGCACTTTGGCCGCATATGGCGTGTGGCTCACGCCGTGCTCTCGGTCCATCCCTTTGCCGGGCCCTTCCTGGTGCTTATGATCGCCTGGGCGCCCACGCTCATCGCTTCGCTGCCCGGCCTTTTTATGGGAGATACGGGTGCGCAGATTCGCCAGTGGTTCAACTATCCCAACGGCACGAGCGACTACCTGCGCCTACTCAACCCCAACGTGCTGCTCAACGGGCATCATCCCGTAGTGCACACGGCCATTATCGGCTCGTGCGTTCAACTGGGGCTTTCGCTGTTCAACAGCGCTAACGCGGGCCTCATCATCTATACCTGCGCTCAATTTGTCATCACGGCTGCCTGCATGGCCTATTCCATTTCGTCGCTGCGCAAACTGGGCGTGAGCCTGCCGGTTCGCGGTGCGATCCTGCTGTTCTTTGCGTTTATGCCGATGTTCTCTAACTACGCGGCGTTGCTCACCAAAGACGTGCTCTTTGCCGACGCGTTTTTGGTGCTGCTGGTACAGACCGTCAAGCTCGTGGCATGTGGCTTGCCCCGTCGTGATGCCAATGCTGAGCGTGCGGGCGAACAGAGGCCCGTGCTCTTTGCGCGCCACGACTGGCTGTTGCTTGCGCTGGCTGCCATGGGTTCCACGTTTTTGCGCAATGGCGGTCTGGTCTTTCCGTTGGCGGCCTGCGTGATTGCGGCGGCGTTTTGCGCATGGGATGTACATGTCGCCCGTCGTGCGGCTAAGCAGACGGGCACCGCGGTCTCATGCGCCACGCCGCGCTTCCGCTGGGTTGGCGTCCTCGCGGTGCTCGCACTCTGCCTTGCCTCTAATATGTACTTCACCAAGGTCTTTATGCCGGCGCACGACATCACGCCTGGTTCCAAGCGCGAAATCCTCTCGATTCCGTTCCAACAGACGGCTCGTTTCGTCCAAAAGCACGACGGCCTCAACTCGGGCGTCAACCCCACGGTAAAGGAGGACGGCACCATCGTGGAGGCTCCTTGCGACGGCTTGGTGACCGACGAGGAGCGCGCCGTGATCGACCGGGTGCTCAAGTACGAGAATCTGGGCCGCCGTTACAACCCGGATAAGTCGGATGCCGTCAAGAACTGCTTTAACGAGTACGCCTCGCAGGAGGACATCAAGGCCTATTTTGAGGTCTGGGCGCAGATGTTCAAAAAGGATCCCGAGTGCTTTATCTCGGCGCTCATCAATAACTATTACGGCTACTTTTATCCGAGCGCGCGCGATGCCTGGGTCTACAGCACGGCGCGTAGTGCCGAGATCATGGCGCGTCCCGACAACCTCAAGTACTTCGACTTCCATCCGGTTGACAGCAACGTGGTGCGCTGGTGCGACCACCTGATCAATCTGTACCGTGTGGCGGTGCAGCGCATCCCGTTTATTTCGCTCACCATGAGCTCGGCCACCTATGTGTGGATTATGATCGCCGTGGTGGTCTACCTGCTGCGTCGTCATTCATGGCGTGCGCTGGCGATCTGGGTGCCGCTGTTGGGCGTGCTCGCCGTGTGCCTGATTGGTCCGTGCAACGGCTCGACCTACATGCGCTACCTGTATCCGGTCATCGCCTGCATGCCCTTCGCCATCGGCGCCACCGTCACCCGCAGGGACTTCCTCTGGTTCTAACCTGGTGCATTGGGGTCAGGTTTCTTTGCTGCACCAAAGGGGCCATCATCACGACGCCTTCATTTTGGGGTTTATCTCGCAGGCCAGTAGGTATATCATAACGACGTTTGTTTATATTGCCCGAGCATCTGCGCTGGGCTTTAGGTCAAAACCGATAGGAGACACGTATGTCCGGACACTCTAAGTGGGCCACAACCAAGCATCGTAAGGGCGCGCAGGACGCCAAGCGTTCCGCCCTCTTCTCCAAGCTGAGCCGCAACATCACCGTTGCTGCCCGTCTCGGCGGTGACCCGCTGCCCGAGAACAACGCCAGCCTCGCCGCTGCCGTTGCTAAGGCCAAGGCTCAGTCCATGCCCAAGGACAAGATCAAGTCCGCTATCGACAAGGCCTTTGGTTCGGGTGCCGATGCCGCCGTCTACGAGAACATCGTGTACGAGGGCTACGGTCCCGCCGGTGTCGCCGTCTACGTCGACTGCCTGACCGATAACCGCAACCGTACTGCCGCCGATGTCCGTTCCGCCTTCTCCCACGCTGGTGGCAACTTGGGCACCTCCGGCTCCGTCGCCTTCCAGTTTGAGCGCAAGGGCCAGATTGTCGTCGCCAAGGAGATCCTGGACGAGAATGCCAAGAAGGAGACCATGATCGCCAACGGTGCTGCCGGTGACGAGGATGAGTTCATGATGGCAATCGCCGAGGCCGGTGGCGAGGACTACGAGGACGCCGGCGAGGAGTGGATCGTCTGGACCGCTGCCAACGACGTCATGGCTGTCTCCAAGGCACTCGAGGAGCAGGGCATCCAGGTCAAGGGCTCCGAGACCACCATGGTTCCGACCACCCCGACCGAGGTCTCCGGTACCGACGCCAAGAAGGTTCAGCGCCTCATCGACCGTCTCGAGGAGCTCGACGACGTCCAGGACGTCTACAGCACCATGGACATGACCGACGAGGTCATCGCTGCCCTCGAGGAGGAGTAGCGCCTGCACGGGTTAAGCCGTGCATATCTGGGCATAATGAAGCGAGCATGCAAGCCTCGTGGAATAGATGAGCCGGATCCGCGTGCGTATGGCACCGGACCCGGCTCTTTTATAATGATGCGAATCGTTTTGCATTCTGTGGATCGAGATTTGAAGGGAGCGCCGCATGCGCGTGCTCAAACGAGCCCTAGCGATCGTATATCTTGCCGCCGCCGTCGTGGCGCTGGGCACGTTGGTCTGCCAGTTTTGGGGGCCATATACCTACCGCTTTATGCTGCTGATGCGTGACCCCATGCCGCGCATTGTCGTTACAGTGTGCGGCGGTGTCGTGGCGCTTGGCGTGCTGGCGGTCTTCTTCCGCCTGATGTTTGCTCGCCGCGAGCCGTCCTGCGTGCATCCGGCAGGGGAGCGCAATATCGAGGTCACGCTCGCGGCTCTCTCCTCGTGTGCCCGCGCTGCTGCCGAACGCGATGACCGCGTGATGGTCGAGCATATCGAGGCGCGTGTTCAGGGTTCCGACGAATCGCACGTTCGTTTTAAGGTCGAAGCCATCGCGCTCGATGATAAAGACGTCGCTTCCCTTGCCACTGCGATGCAGCAGCGTATCGAGGAGGCCTGCGACACCATGCTCGGTACGCCGGGCACGACTGCGCGCGTTCGCTTTTTGCCGTCCAAGACTACCGTCCAGACCGTGGAGGTTTCCGGTGAGTGATACCAACCAAGACAAGACCGCCCGCACGCCGCGCCTGACGATCGATCAGAACGCTATGCCGGCAGGCGAGTCCGCCGACATCAAGCCCGAGGCCGGCGAGCAGCACGACAGCGCCGCCAACGACTTTGACGAGGCTATGGGTCTCATCAAAGGTACGGGCGCTGCTATCTGGAGCTACGCCGTGCGCCACCCCAACACTACGCTCGGCGCCGTGGCAGGCTTTATCCTCGCCGTGCTGGTACTTACGTTGGGCCTGTGGGACACGCTTGTCATCGCATTCTTTGTGCTGATCGGCGCCGTGATCGGCCAGATTCGCGACGGCGAGAACGGTATCGTTAACTTCTTCGGCCGTCTGTTTAGCGGCCGCTAATATGTATTCGACTGTCGCATCCGTGGCAGGCATAAGGAGGAACCATGGCTTTTAACACGAAGGTCGATGTGGCCGATACCGAGCTCGAGACGAGCGAGGCCGTCGCCGCCGAGGCGGAGGACGTAACGCTCGAGGACGAGGCGTTCGTCGAGGCAGAGTCCGAAGACGAGGCGGACGAGGATGACGAGGAGGCGGACGAGTCCGAGGACTCGCTGACATATTCCAACGGCGTGATTGAGAAGATCGTCGCCATGGCCACCCGCGAGGTGCCGCACGTTCTGGGCATGAAGGGCAACCTCATGCACTTTGTGCAGGAGCAGTTTGGTGCCGAGAACCTGACCAAGGGCGTGACGGTCGAGGTCACCGACGACAACCGCGTGGTTGTCAACATCTCGGTCATCATCGAGTACGGCGCCTATGCGCCTGCGATCTTTGACGACGTTAAGGCGCGCGTCACCGAGCGTCTTGCCGCGATGACCGGCCTTGAGGTGGCAGGCGTCAACCTGCGCATCGAGGATGTCATCACCCCCGAGGAGTACGAGCACCGTACCAGCCAGCACGAGTAACCTACCAAAAAGGGATGTTTATTTTGGCAGGTTTTATCTGCGAAAACGTTAAACGGCCGACCGCGCAAGCAAAAGCGTGGCCGGCCGTTTTTGTACGCACCCGATGTAGTCATACCGCTCGTCTAACTAAGGGTTGCAATCCCCACGTTCCGCGTTACCCTAATGGGCGCATTGTTTCCAAATTGTTAACGAGGGGTTGCCGTAATGGCCGACGAACACGAGACCGAAAGCAAGGCATGGGCGATTGAGGCCGCTGCGGCAGAGGCGGCGTCGCGTGCCGCCGAGGAGGTGCATCGTCCTCCGGTGGTGCCGATGGAGCGCGTTGTCGATCGCGATGTTATTGAGCAAGGCGAGCGCGCCGGCCGCAAGCGCAGCCAGGAACCAGGCTTTCCTCGCTTTTTTGCCGAGCTCAACCTGGGCCTGATCCTCACGGCCTTTGCCATCGTGGCTTTCAAAACGCCCAATCACTTTGCCTTCGGCGGCACCTCGGGCGTATCGGTCATTCTTTCTACGCTGTTCCCGACTCTGCCCGTCGGCGTCTTTATGTGGATTATCAACGCGGTCCTGGTCGTTCTGGGCTTTATCTTTTTGGAGCGTAAGGCGATTCTGTGGAGCGTTTTCGCTTCGTTTGCGCTTTCGGCCTACGTCTCGCTGTTTGAGCTCTTCATTCCGACCGATGTTTCGATGACGGGCGATATGTGGCTCGACCTATGCTTTGCCGTCATCTTGCCGGCGCTCGGCAGCGCTATTGTCTTTGACATTGGCGCCTCGACGGGTGGCACGGACATTCTTGCCATGATCCTCAAACGTCGCACTACGCTCGAGATTGGCCGCGCACTGCTGCTGGTCGATATCGGCATCGTGACCATCGCGGCTTTCCTGTATGGCCCGCGCGTCGGCCTGTACTGCGTGCTCGGTCTGTTTGCCAAGACGCTTGTGGTCGACAAGGCCATCGAGAGCATTCACCTGCGCAAGGTCTGCACGATTATTTGCGCCGAACCGCGCAAAGTCGAGGAGTTTATCGTCAAGCATCTCAACCGCACGGCAACGATCAGCCGTGGCTACGGCGCCTTCTCGGGCAAGTGCGTCACGGTGATCATGAGCGTGCTGAGCCGTCGCGAGGCAGTGCAACTGCGCCGCTATACCCGCGAGATTGACCCTGGCGCCTTCATCACCATCGTCGATAGCTCCGAAATCGTCGGCAAGGGCTTTCGCGGCACGAACTAGCGCGGACGCACCCTTCGAATCATTGAATAAGGCCGGCTACGTTGCAAATCGGCCATCTTGGGGTATTTGTCCCCACATTGGGCGATAATGATGCTAAAGACATCGTTTGCGATCCAGGTGATTCGCTCTAGATACGAAGGGATGATCTCGATGTTCTGTTCGCAGTGTGGCGCCCCCATGGGCGATAACGACAAGTTCTGCGGTGCGTGTGGTGCTCCTAATGCGGCGGCCGGCGCGGTCCCTCAGGGACAGCCGCAGCCTCAGCAGGCCATGCCTCAGCCGCCGGTGGTCAACGTGCCCAAGGGCTGTGTGGCTCAGGCGTTTGAGGATATGACCAAGACGCCGGGCGTGCTGCAGCGCGTGTGCCAGATTGCCTTTTTACCGGCGGTCATCTGCGTCGTGTCGGTGCTCGTGCTGTTCATCCCCGTTATCGGTGGTATCGCGGCTGCTATTGGCTTTTTAGCGGCCTACGTGGCAAGCGTGTGCGGCTCTGGCTTTGGCATCGAATGGGGCCGCGACCTGTCGCTCAAGATCGATGACGGTATGGATCGTCCGTTGATGCGTTCCACGTCGTTTGGCCTTGGCGTCTTTTCGGGCGTTATCTCGGGCGTACTCGAGGTCATCGCGGCCATCCCCGTTATTGGTGTCGTGCTCTCGGTAATCGAGGGCGTTGCGCTCGGCGCTGCGGGTTCGTACTCTTATTACGGCTCCTATGCGCTCGAGGCTGCGCTTTTTGGCTCGCTTGGCCTGCTTGTCCTGGCTCTGATCGCTTCGGCGGTCCTGGGTGTCTTCTTTAAGATGTTCGCCGACATCGCCGTGATGCACTTTGCGGTGACCGGTCGTGTCGAGAGCGCGTTTTCGCTCGATAAGGTCTGGGCGGCCTTTAAGAACAATAAGACCAAGCTGTTCTGTGCCTCGTTCCTTCCCGAGTTTTTGACGGGTCTGGTCGCCAACGTTGTCACATGGATCTTGACGGTCGTCTTTGGCGGCATTGCCTCCGTCGGCATGTATAGCTACTACTATCGTCCCACGGGTATTGAGGCGCTTGTTACCGGCGGTGGCATTACGCTCGTATTGTTCTTGGTGATGGTCGCATTCGTAAGCGTATTTCTTACGGTCTTTGGCAGCATGCTCAAGCACCGTGCCGTTGGCTATTGGGTTGCACGTTATGCAAGCGAGTGGGCCGACGAGGACAAGGACGACGTCCTGACTTTTGTATTGCCCTTCGAGAAGAAGTCCGCTCCCTCGGGTTACAGCGCTCCGGATGTCGCGCCTGAGTCCGAGCCCAAGCCTGAGCCGGCACCTGCACCCGCTCCCGCGACCGAGCCTGAACCGGTGCCCGAGCCTGAGCCGGCGCCCGAGTCTGAGACGGCATCTGAGCCCGAGCCTGCGCCTGAGCCTGAGCCTGCGCCCATGACGGACCCGGAATCCGCGTCCGAGCCAAGCTCCGACGAGGAGCCTCAGGACGAGTAGCCATGCCGTCTGCTATTTGGGGACGGGCTAGAAATGGCGCATGACAAATGAGCGGGGGCGGACGTGTCGAAACGTCCGCCCCCGCTTTGACATCGCGATGTGGCTATGACTGCGAGATGCCAGCGAATCGATTACTCGTCGCGCTTCTCCTCGTGGCGAGCAGCAGCCCGCGCATCGTGGATGCCCTTGATGGCAGCATGGCGGGCGGTGCGGGCGTCGTGCATGGCGTCGCGGGCCTCGGCGGCCGTTGCCTTGGCAGAGCGCAGCTTGGCGGCCAGGTCGGGATTGGTCTCGGCAACCGCGGCGATCGTGGGGCCGTCGAGCTCTTCTTGCGTGGGCTCGGCCAAAAAGTCGATGGCATACTGGGCGGCTACCATGGATCCCTTGGCGAGCACGCTCTCGTCGATCTCGTAGAAGCAGGAGTGCTGGGCATAGGTGGCGCCGATCTGGGGGTTGCGCGTGCCAACAAAGGCGAGCACGCCCGGCACACGGCGCAGGTACTCCGAGAAATCCTCGCCCGAAAGCGTGCCGCGGTAATGGCCCTCGCCTGCGGGGCCCAGGCACTTGAGCACAGCTTGGCGGCAGCGCTCGCTCGAGGCGGCATCGTTTTCGACCTTGTAGTTGGCGATGGTGTAGTCGGTGAGTTCGGCCTCGGCGCCTAGTGCTGCTGCGGTGTGCTCCACGATGCGTCGCATAAGCTCGGGCATTTCCTCATGCGTCTTGTCGCCATAGGTGCGCACTGTGCCGGCGAGGTACGCCGTGCCGGCGATAACGTTGCGCGCGGTGCCGCCGTGCAGTTCGCCGACGGTGATGACGGCGGGTTCGTAGGGGCTAATCTCGCGCGAGACGATGGTCTGCAGGGCGTTGACGATCTCTGCCGCCACCATAACGGCGTCGTGGCCGCGCTGGGGCATGGCACCGTGGCACGAGGTGCCGCGAACGTCGATGCGGAACCAGTCGGTATTGGCCATGCGCGGGCCGGGCTCGCAGCTCACGGTGCCGGCGTCGACCTCGCTCCAAATGTGAGCGGCATAGGCGCCATCGACGCCATCGAGCACGCCGGTGCCGATCATGAGCTTGGCACCCTGGCCGTTTTCCTCGCTGGGCTGGAATACGATACGAATCTCGCCGTGGATGTCATCGGTCATGTGGCGCAGAATCTGCAACGTGCCGAGCATCATGGCGATATGGCAGTCGTGGCCGCAGGCATGCATGCAGCCCTCGTTGACGCTGGCGAACTCCTCGCCGGTCTGCTCGGTGACGGGCAGGGCGTCGATGTCGGCGCGCAGCAGGATGCGGCGGCGCGGCGTGCCGTCCTCGCGGTAGGCGTCCGGCGCGGTACCGCGAAGCGTCGCCACCAGGCCCGTCTTGAGTGGACGCTCGTAGGGGATATTCATGGCGTCGAGCTGGTTGGCGATGTCGGAGGTCGTGCGCTCCTCGGCAAGGCTCAGCTCCGGGTGCTTATGGAAGTGCCGGCGCTGCTTGATGATATAGGGCTCAAACTCGGCGGCGATATCTTGGATGGCCGCGGTGACGTCGTTTGCCGCGCGAACCTCGGTTGCTGCCATAATCTGCTGTGCCTTGGTTTTCGTCATGGTCGATTTGCTCCTTGCTGGGTTGATCGCAAAATCGTACAGGCTCTCTCCAGTATGCCACCTGCCGCTAGGGCTGGTAAAGTTGCCGTTTGCCGCTTGGAGTTTTGTTGCAAGGGCGGGGGAGTACACTCGGGGGTGTTGAATTTCCTGCCAGAGATGGGGATGCCCATGCAACATATCGATCGGATTATCCGCTCCAAGAACGTTTTTACCGCGCAAGACGGTATCGATACCGCCCGCGAGCTGGCGATTGCCATTGCGGGCGATCGCATCGTCGCAGTCGGTGCGCCCGATGACGTGATTGACGCCGCACCTGCCGCCACGCCGGTGGTCGATTACGGCGAGCAGTTTGTCTGCCCCGGTTTCCACGATGCGCACCTGCATTTCTTCCATACCTCGGTTGGCTCCTCACCGTATATGCTCATGGATATGGGCACGTCCGAGGCGGCGCTGGTGCAGGACGCGCTCAAGTTTTCCCAGGACCTGCCCGACGACGCCTGGGTCGTGACGCAGGGCTGGCGCGATTACCGCTGGGATCCGCCCGAGCACCCTACCAAGGCCTCCCTCGATGCGGCATTTCCTGATCGTCCCTGCGTTATGTACTCGGGCGACGGGCACACGCTGTGGCTCAACAGCCGCGCGCTCGAAGCACTCGGCGTGACGCGCGACAGCGAGCCGCCGGCGGGTGGCAGCTACGACAAGGATGCAAATGGCGAGCTCACGGGTATCGCTCACGAGGCTGCGGCCATGCAGCTGCTGCCGCGCTGTCTTGAGTGGCTGGGCGAGGATCGCATCGCGAGCGCGTATGCCGACCAAATGAAACGCATGGCCGAGCAGGGTATTACCTCGATTTGCGACATGTCGCTCATGCCCATGCCGGGCTGTGACTTTATTCGCGACGATGTTTACGACAAGCTGCAGGCCTCCGGCAAGCTGGGAATCCGCGCCCATTTGTTTCCCACGCTGTTGGATGACCAATCGCGCTTGGAAGAGCTCCAGACCCGCTACGCGAACAATGCGCTGCTCTCGGCGCCAGGCTTTAAACAGTTCTTCGACGGCGTGTCGAGCGAGCATACTGCATACCTCACTGAGCCCTATACCAACCCGCGCTTCCCGGGCGACCAGGGCCGTCTGACGGTTCCTGTCGAGCGCATGCGCAAGTTGGTTCTGGCGGCAGCCGAGCGCGGCCACACCGTGCGCATCCACGTTATCGGCGACGGCGCCATCCATGCCGCACTCGATATCTTTGAGGAGGCGGCAGAGCTCTACGGTTTGCCCCCGCACGGCCATAATACGCTTGAGCATTTGGAGAATCTGCTGCCCGAGGACATCGATCGTCTGCGCAAGCTCAACGTCATTGCCTCGAGCCAGCCTTGCCACATCACGCTCGACCCGGGTGGCCCGGAGCGCGACCTGGGCCTGGAACGCAGCCGCATCATGTGGCCGTTCGCAACTTATCAGCAGCGCGGTATCCGTCAAGCTTTCGGTACCGACAGCCCCATCACGGCCGTTACCAGCATGAACGTGCTCTACACGGCTATCACGCGCCAAGATCCCCGCAGCCACTGGCCCGAGGGCGGCTGGCTGCCGAGCGAGCGTATCGACGCGGCAACGGCCCTGCGCAACTACACGCTTGGCAGCGCGTACGCAGCGGGCGACGAGCAAAAACTCGGCAGCCTAGAGCCCGGCAAATACGCCGACCTGGTAGTCCTGGACCAAAACCCGCTCGCCATCGACCCCCAAGAGCTGCAAGCCACCAAGGTTCAGGCCACCTACCTGGCGGGCAACTTAATCTACGAGCGCTAATATTCATGCCGTACCGTTAAACGCGGCTCGGGCAGCCTATTCTGGGATGGCGCTCGAGCCGCGTTTGTTTGCCTATGGGGTCCGTTAGGAGCGCCCCCGCTCTGCTTGATTTGGGCGCGGGGCGGAGGCGCCGCTGCCCCGCGCTCAATTTGGACGTCAGTAATGCTGTCTCTTGGTGTTTTGAATACTTCCCATTGCAGATTGCATAAAAAGGTTGGATTGATTTTTCTGGTCCTGATGTACCCCCGCCTGGGCCGTGCAAAAAACGGAGTATTCAGCACCGCAAGCCCCGCCGGTGCCGCTACAGTCAGGTAACATCGCGGAGCTCGACGTTATTTTGCGGTCCGGTGTGGCGCGAAGCATGCCTTTTTGTCCTGACGGGGTTTGTCTGCCGACTCAAATCGCCGGTCGAAGGCATCCTTGGGACCAATATGGTTTGTCCGGCGCGTATGCAGCCGTCCTGGCCTGCTGAAAACTCCCAAAAATGCACGCTGCTCCCCAGGGGACCCGTGCGAGCGGCGAAAACCATGCCCAAGTCGCTGTCCGCATCGCCATTTTGCTGCACTGACTTTTCTGAATACCGGGCCCGAGATTGGTCAACCCTAGGCTCCCGGAGCTGCGTTGGGGTCGGTTTCGTTGGCGGCCGCCTGCTTATGGGTGGCAAAGACCGAGCCTTCGTGGTCGAAGAGCTTACGATATTGCATGCGGTCCAGGCGATCGCGCGCATTAGCGGTCTTGGCGGGAACGTTCTTGGCCTCGGCTGTATACCAAACGCCGTGCGCATCCTGCGCCCCCACCACGTTTATCGCCGGCATGTGCGCTCGGTTTTGCAAGCGTGCGCGTTGGTAGGCGGTGAGCGGGGCACCGATGGCATTGAGTGCGAGTGCACCGACGATATTGATGCTTGTGTTGAGTTCCCCACTCGTTTGTGCGTTGCCGGCGACATCGTAGTTCGCCCAGACCACATAGCGTGTCTGCCAGATGCGCTCGGTATGGGTGGCATCGTCCTCATCGGTAAAGTAGAGGTCGTTGTAGCGGTCGGTGAAGAACGGCTGGTGGTCGCCGTACATCACCACGACGACGGGGCGGTCGAGATCACGCAGCTTTTCCAGGAAGGCGGCGAAGGCGGCATCGGACGCTTCCATGAGCGAGCAGTATTCATTGGTCCAGGTGATAACCTTGTCGGACACACCTTCGACGGCAAGGTGCAGTTGCTGGTCGGTGGGCACCAAGCCCGTGTCATAGGCGGAGTGGTTTTGCATCGTCACGTCGTGGATGAAGATCGGCTGGTCGCTCTGCTTTAGTACCTCGAGGCACTTGTCGTAGGTGGCGGCGTCGGTGACCTTGCGGCAGAGCTCGGGTGCGCCGGCGAAGTCCTCGATCGAGAGGAACTCGTCGAATCCCATGTCCGCGAAGACGTTCTCGCGATTCCAGTTGGTGGCGTGGTTGGGGTGCATGGCCACGGTGCGATAGCCGAGTCTCTTGAACTGACGGGCGAGGTTCTCGCTCGGGGCCAGGTTGTAGGTCATGAACGGGTAGACGCCAGCGCCCAGGAATGCCATGGAGTGTCCGGTTAAGAACTCGAACTCGCTGTTACAGGTGCCGGCACCGAAGGCGCTCATGTAGCTCACTCCCTGCAGAAGCGCGTTGTCGATGGCTTTGAAGCGCTCGGGCCCCTTATAGCCGCAGCCCAGTTCGTTAAAGATTGAAAGGTCGGCGAAGGACTCGTTCATGATGCAGATGACTGAGGGCTTGAGCTGGTCAAACTGTTCGACGGCAGCGGCACGGGAGGGGTCGGCGATGCCGTTCGTGCCCGCGTTCCAGCGCGCGGCAAGGCGCTTGATGATCGCCGAGGCCTCACCGCTCTTGTAGTGCTTGGGTTTAGGCGGCACCATTTTTTGCGCGCTCGAAATGAAGGTGGGGAGAAACCCCTGACTGTAATAGCTCTCGAGGGGCTTCCAGGTATGAAGCTTGATGCCCAAGGTGTCGTAATAGCTGATGAAGGTCTGCGCCCCCAGCACGGCTCCGGCAACAAGTGCGGTACGACGGTCGACGGAGAGGGGGAGTTTGGATTTGGTTGCGACTGGATGCTCCCTCGGCGCTGTCGATGTCCCCTCGGTTGCCGGAGACGCCTTTGGGTCCTTCGATTTCAAGGACGCAGACATCGTATGGTCGATGGGCTCGGGGGACGTTTCCGATGCGCGGTGCGGCGGTCGCCCACATGCATCATGCGGAATGAGGACGATAAGCGCGATTCCCAAGGCCGCGGCGGCAAGCCCCATGAAGCAGAAAGTGCTGAGCTCATAGGTGTAGCTGCCGGCGACCGTCGCAGCGGTCGAGAGGGCGAACAGGTCTCCGGGTTGGATGGGCATCGATTTGAACGTGATTACGAAGTACTCGGCGATACCGATGCTGGCGAACGCAACGATGCCAACGATTGCGGGGGTCTTACGGCGGTGCGGCAGATAGAACAACAGGCACAAGAAGCAGAAGATGAGCAAAAGCTCCAAAAGTGCCGGTCCGGGCTGCATCTTCCATAGTTCATGGTTGGAGGGCAGCTCGAGGGCGAGCATCGAGCATATCGATGCGCCGCCGATCGTTGCCAGCGTACGGGGGTAGGGATGGTCGGTCATCCAGCTTTTCAGATGCTTCACGCTCATCTTCATCGTCTCTGTTCCTTACTCCTAGTTCAGCGTCTTCACGAGCTTCTCCAGGTTGTCGTTCATGATGGGTGGGTAATCCTCGCCGGCTTTAAGCTGTTTGTCAGTGAGCCCCTCGACGGGGTCGAGCTGGACGCATTGTCGTCAGAAGCGGCGAGAGCAAAGACCGCACTTAAAAGGGGCATATATGCCGCCGCCATGGGGCCACGGTGACGAATAGGACGCCGCTTGGGATGGCGACGGTAGATTCGGTTGTCCATAGATTGCTCCTGAATTGAAAACGGCTGCGTCGGGGTGCCGACGGCCGAAGGCGATGCCGCTGTGGCACGCGGTAGCTATTTGATTCAATTGGGAGCCGCTAATCGTCCAGGCGGACCCTGAGGGATAATAGGGTGACCGGGGCATATGAAGATCGCTCGGTGCCGATGACGGCTAGGGCGGAGATCAGCAAGAGGATGATGAACGATGTCGCGCCCACGGGGACGGTGTCACCGCCACGGGCGATCGACAGATTGCCGGCGAGCTCGGCGCAGATGGTGCAGCCCGCGCCGGTGCAGTCATGATGCAACTCATGGGCGGCTGCGATGGGGGAGAGGATGGTTACCGCGAGAAGGGCGAAGACGAGAGCCAGGGCGAGCAGGCGAGTGCGAACGGGCGGCATGGAGTCGCGTGCATCGCGATTCGGTGCTATATCTCGCCATGCCGAGGTGCTCAGCTCATCAGTCATCTGCCCTCCCTTCCTCTCATCTGGGCATATTTCATCTGGAGGATTGTAGTCTTGAGAAGCTGATTCACAAAGTTGCCGCGCTAAAACTTCATGCTTTCCGGTCCGCCTTGGGGCCGAGCATAAGTTATCCCCCGGCATTCAGAAAATCTAAGTGCCAAAAAATAAGATTTTTTGACTCTGTGTTGTATAACCCGCCATTCGTGGGTACCATTCAACGCGTACGCAAACAAAAAGGGTTAATTCGCGTGGCATAACCACGCGGCCCAAAAAGGAGGAGACAAGCATGTCGTCTTTGAAGCCGCTTGCAGATCGTGTTCTGGTCAAGCCCGACGAGGCCGAGCAGAAGACCGCTTCTGGTCTGTATATCGCCAGCAACGCTCAGGAGAAGCCGCAGCGCGGCACCATCGTTGCCGTTGGCGCCGGTAAGGTCAACGACAAGGGCGAGCGCATCCCTATGGACGTTCAGGTCGGCGACGTTGTCATCTACGGTAAGTTCGGCGGCAACGAGGTCAAGGTCGACGGCGAGAAGTATCTGCTGATGCGCGCCGACGACATCTACGCCGTCGTCGAGGCCTAGTCTCGTCAGAATCTCTGATTCGTCTTTGAACGCGTCCGCCGCATAGGACTCGGAAGCGGCGACGCGAGTCACATTTCTTTTGGAGGATTACCTACCATGGCAAAGAACATTACGTTCAACACCGATGCCCGCGCTAAGCTCGCCAAGGGCGTCAACACCCTGGCCGACGCCGTTACCGTCACCATGGGCCCCAAGGGCCGCTACGTTGCGCTGCAGCGCACGTTCGGTGCCCCGACCATCACCAACGACGGCGTTTCCGTCGCTAAGGAGATTGAGCTCGAGGACAACATCGAGAACATGGGTGCCCAGCTGGTGAAGGAGGTCGCCACCAAGACCAACGACACCGTGGGTGACGGCACCACCACCGCAACCCTGCTCGCTCAAGCCATCGTCAACGACGGTCTGCGCAACGTCGCCGCTGGCGCCAACCCGCTGGCCATCCGTCGCGGCATCGACAAGGCCGTCAACGCCGCCGTCGCCGAGATGAAGAAGCAGGCCAAGCCGGTCGAGACCAAGGAGCAGATTGCTTCCGTCGGTACCATCTCCGCCGGTGACCCCGAGGTCGGCGAGAAGATCGCCGAGGCCATGGAGGTCGTGGGCAAGGACGGCGTCATCACCGTCGAGGATTCCCAGACGTTCGACATCACCATCGACACCGTCGAGGGCATGCAGTTCGACAAGGGCTACGTCTCCGCTTACTTCGTCACGGATAACGACCGCATGGAGGCCGTGATGAAGGATCCGTACATCCTCATCACCGACCAGAAGATCTCCAGCGTCCAGGACATCATGCCTGTTCTCGAGGCTGTCCAGCGCGCTGGCCGTGGCCTGCTCATCATCGCTGAGGACATCGATGGCGAGGCTCTGCCGACCCTCGTCCTCAACAAGATCCGTGGCGCCCTCAACGTCTGCGCCGTCAAGGCCCCGGGCTACGGCGATCGCCGCAAGCGCATCCTGGAGGACATCGCCGTCCTCACCGGTGGCCAGGCTGCTCTGGACGAGCTGGGCGTGAAGGTCGCTGACATCACCGCCGATATGCTCGGTACCGCTAAGTCCGTCACTATCTCCAAGGACAACACCGTCGTCGTCGGCGGCGCTGGCTCCAAGGAGGCCATCGACGCCCGCATCGCTCAGATCAAGGGCGAGATGGAGAACACCACTTCTGACTTTGACCGTGAGAAGCTCCAGGAGCGCCTGGCCAAGCTCTCCGGTGGCGTTGCCGTCATCAAGGTCGGCGCTGCTACCGAGTCCGAGCTCAAGGAGATCAAGCACCGCGTTGAGGATGCCCTGCAGGCTACCCGCGCTGCTGTCGAGGAGGGCATCGTCGCCGGCGGTGGCGTCGCCTTCATGGACGCTGCTCCTGCGCTCGATGCTGTCGAGATCGACGACCCCGAGGAGAAGATTGGCGTCGATATCGTCAAGAAGGCTCTGACCGCTCCGGTCGCCACCATCGCCAAGAACGCTGGCTTTGAGGGCGCTGTCGTGGTCGACAAGGTTGCCGAGCTGCCCGCCGGCCAGGGTCTCAACTCTGCCAACGGCGAGTGGGGCGACATGATCGAGATGGGCGTCCTCGACCCCGTCAAGGTCAGCCGCGTCACCCTGCAGAACGCTGCTTCTGTCGCCAGCCTGATCCTCATCACCGAGGCTACCGTCTCCGATGTGCCCAAGAACACTCAGCTTGAGGACGCTATCGCTGCTGCCACCGCTGGTCAGCAGGGCGGCGGTATGTACTAAGGCCGACAAGGTCTAGAACTCCCACCGGGAATCCGGGGGCGTGACGGGGGCTTCCCTCCGGAACGTCCTCGGACATGCAAAGAGGCTCCGCATCGCGCTTCGCGCTGCGGAGCCTCTTTGCGTCCTGCGGAATGTTCCGGAGGGAAGCCCCCGTCACGCCCCCGGATTCCCTGCGTTTACGGCCTTGAGGTCGGCGGGCGGAGAAGGACGTGGTCGATAGGGATACGTGTCCCCTTCGCTGTTTCGCGCTTTGCGCGAAAGGCGCGCTACTTTGGGATGGATGGGGAACGTGGTTGTTGCGGTGGCTTTTCCCTTTTGCTGTTTCGCGGCTTTGCCGCGAAAAGCGCAGCACTTTGGGATGGGCGGGTACGTTATTGTCGCGCTGCTCTGTCCCGGCCGCATTTCTAGAGCGTTTCCCCCGCCATAAATTACCCTTGGCATACTTGCGCGAAAGCCTACTGGTGCTACACTTGCAATTGCTGTTTCAGGGCGGGGTGAAATTCCCCACTGGCGGTAAATCGGGCGGTGCTAAAGGGGTGCCGTGGCGCAGGCGAGGTGCCTGCGGCCGAGCCGATGAGTCCGCGACCCGTGTGTGCGTTGGTTCGCATGCCGGCTGAACTGGTGAGATCCCAGTACCAACGGTTAGAGTCCGGATGAAAGAGGCAGGTGATCTTATGTCTGAACAGTCGCAGCATATCCATTTTGAGAACACGAATAGGTGGAGCACCAAACAGCTCGTTACCATGGCGCTGATGTGTGCCTTGGGCGCCCTGTTTATGTACGTGCAGCTGCCTATCCTTCCTTCGGCGCCGTTTTTGACGTATGACCCGTCGCTGGTGCCGGCGATGGTGTGCGGTTTTGCGTATGGTCCTGGCGCCGGTACTGCTGTTGCCGCTATGGCGATTGTTATCCATGCGCTTACCACGGGCGATTGGGTCGGCGCACTTATGAACCTGGTTGCTACGCTGGGCTACATTCTGCCCGCGGCTATCGTGTACCAGAAGATGCATACCTATAAGGGTGCCGTGATTGGCCTAGTGTTCGGTGTCATTGCCGCTACGGCGTTGTCTATGGTCGCAAACCTTACCATTGGCGTATGGTTCTGGTATGGCTCGGTCGATGTGATCGCCCCGCTTATGATTCCTGCCGTGCTGCCGTTCAACCTTATCAAGACCGTGCTTAACTCGGTGTTGACGCTAGCGGTGTATAAAGCAGTCTCCAACCTCATCACGCCTAAAAAGGACCAGGTCAAAGGCCGCGCATGATTGAGTGTCGGGGCGTTTCCTTTAGCTATGACGGTGCCGTGTCGGCACTCGACGGTGTCGATCTGAACATCGAGGACGGGGAGTTTTTCTGCATCCTCGGTGGCAATGGGTCGGGCAAGTCGACGTTTGCCAAGCATCTGAATGCGCTGCTGCAGCCCGATGTGGGCACGGTACGTATCAACGGTATGGATGCGTCCGATCCCGAGCTGGTCTACGACATTCGTTCGACCGCAGGCATGGTGTTCCAGAATCCCGACGACCAGCTGGTGGCAACGCTTGTCGAAGATGACGTTGCGTTCGGTCCCGAAAACCTTGGCGTGCCATCGGCGCAAATTGCGCAGCGCGTACGCGAGGCGCTGAAGGGCGTGGGCCTGGTGGGCTTTGAGCGCCACGAGACCCATGCGCTTTCGGGCGGTCAAAAGCAGCGTGTGGCGCTTGCCGGTGTGCTCGCCATGGAACCGCGCGTGCTCATTTTGGACGAGGCGTCCTCGATGCTCGATCCGCGCGGGCGCAAGGGCCTTATGAAGGCCTGTCACGTGCTGCACGAACGCGGCATGACCATCGTGATGATTACGCACTTTATGGAAGAGGCCGCCGAGGCCGATCGTGTCGCGGTGTTTCGGGCGGGGCGCGTTGCCATGCTCGGTACGCCCGAGGAGATTCTGACGCGGGCAGATGGGCTCGTGGAGCTCAACCTGGATATGCCGGCGTCGTGCTGCTTGGGCATGGCGCTTCGTGCGAAGGGCGTGCCCGTTCATGCGCAGGTGCGCGAGGCGGATATGGTCGCCGAGATTGCGCAGGTATATGCCGACCGGAGTGGGGAAGACACCGCAGGGCGGCCTTCTGCATCCGATTCTCGTGTGCTCGACAACGTCTCCTCTGCAACCGACGGGACAGCCGTGTCGGAGCCCGTCATCGAGATTTCGCACCTCTCGCATAGTTACTCGCTGAGTGCCCGCGAGCGCCGCCGCTGGCATAAGCGCTCGGTCACTGCGGGCAAATCGAGCAAACAGGCTCTCTGGGGAAACGACCCCAGCAGCCCGTGGGCGCTGCGCGATGTATCGCTGACGGTGCGTCGCGGCGAGTTCCTGGGCTTGGCAGGTCATACCGGTTCGGGTAAGTCGACGCTGGTCCAGCATCTCAACGGTTTGATTCGCCCCCAGGAGGGATTCGTTCGCGCGCTGGGGCTCGATCTGTCAAACAAGAAAGACGCCGCCGCGGTTAAGGCCAAGGTCGGCGTGGTGTTTCAATATCCCGAGCGTCAGCTGTTTGCCGAAACCGTGACGCAGGACGTGGCGTTTGGCCCGCACAACCTTGGCTTGCCGCAAGATGAAGTCGACCGTCGCGTCGAGTCGTCGCTCTCGCGCGTGGGCCTCGACCTTTTCACGGTCGGCGACAAGAGTCCCTTCGAGCTTTCGGGCGGTCAGCAACGGCGCGTGGCATTCGCCGGTGTGCTCGCCATGGAGCCCGAAGTCCTGGTGCTCGATGAACCCATGGCGGGGCTCGATCCGGCTGCGCGCAGGGATTTCCTTGAGCTTATCGATCGGCTTCACCGCGATGGCCTGACCGTTGTCATGGTTTCGCATAGTATGGATGACCTGGCCAACTGCTGCGACCGCATCGTCGTGATGAACGAAGGTGCGGTGTTTGCCGAGGGAACCCCCGCGCAGGTGTTTGCACATGCCGATGAGCTCAAGTCGATCGGCTTGGGCGTACCTGCTGCTCAGCGCATGGCGTTGGCGCTCGCGGAGGCGGGCGTGCCGCTGCGTTGCGGCGGGCTCTATACGGTTGAGTCGCTGGCCGACGAGCTGGCAGATTTGCTGATCGGTCGCTCAGACGGTCCTTCTAACGTCGCGGACATTGCTAAATCCAAGACGGTCGCGCGAGAGGAGGGCTGCTAATGGAGGCGTTTTCGTTTGGCAGCTACTATCCCGGCGATAGTGCGATCCACCGCCTGGACCCGCGAACTAAGTTGCTCTTGGGCTTTGTGTTTCTGATCACGACGCTCACGGTCAGCAGCTTCCGCGGACTGGCCCCGGTCGCAATCTTCGTTGTCCTGATCTATACCGTGTCCCGGGTGCCGTTGCGCCGGGTCCTATCATCGATGGCACCATTGCTGGCGATTGTCGTGGTGGTCGCAGTGCTCAACCTGTTTTCCGACCAGAGCGGGCGCATTCTGTGGCAGCTTGGCTTTTTGCAGATAAGCGAGGGCTCGCTGCATTCCGCCGCCTTTATGGCGTGCCGCCTGAGCTTGATGATGGCCGGCATGAGCGCCATTACGCTCACCACGCCTACGCTCGACCTCACCGCGGGCTTTGAGCGTCTGCTCGCACCGTTTGCGCGCGTGGGGCTCCCTGCGCATGAGCTCGGCATGATCATGGGCATCGCGTTGCGCTTTATGCCGCAGTTTGCCACCGAGATGAAGCAGACGGCGGACGCGCAGGCAAGCCGCGGTGCACGCGTAACGGGTGGCCCGCTCGGCGGCGTGCGTATGCTCGGCAGTGTGGCGATTCCACTGTTCACGGGCGTGTTCCGTCATGCCGAGACGTTGTCTGCCGCCATGGATGCACGCTGCTATCACGGCGAGCAGGGCCGCACGCGTCTGCATGCACTTGCATTTCGCCGCGGGGATGCGCTGGCTGCGGTTGTGACGATGCTGCTGTTTGCGTGTGTCATCGTCGTCAACCTTCAACTTGTTTAGGCGCGATTCGAGCGCAAGAAAGGGGTCCCTATGACCGACAACGACCGCACGGCTCAGCTTGAGCGCGCCTGTTCGTATCTCAGGCGCATTCCGGCGTGGTATCTGGCCACGACCGATGTGACCGACGGGCATCAGCCTCGCGTGAGGCCGTTTTCGTTTGCCATGGTCGATGACGGTAAGCTGTGGTTTTGCACGTCGCGCGACAAGGATGTGTGGGCGGAGCTGAGTGCGAATCCCAAGTTTGAGCTCTCGGGCTGGAAGCCGGGGGAATGTTGGATCGTGTTGACCGGCGAGGCCGCACTTGAGGACGACGCGGTTGCGAGCGACAAGGTGCGTCAAGCGGGTTTTAAGCACATGGTGGGCATCGGCGAGGAACACGAGAGTGCCAACGACGGCCGCCTTGCTTTCTTTTCGGTCCGCAACATTGCCGCGCGCTTCTGTGATATCGACGGCAGCGAGGAGCGCCTGGAGCTCTAGAGCGTCTCAAATTAACTACCCGTTCCGAATTAGCTAGCGCCAGGAGGACACATGGACGGATTGAATACGGTGTTGGAGTATCTGACGTCGGTGCCGGCATGGTATTTGGCGACGAGCGTTGACGGACAGCCTCATGTGCGTCCGTTTTCGTTTGCGCAGATCCAGGACGGCAAGCTGTGGTTTGTAACAGCGCGCACCAAAGATGTGTGGCAAGAGCTGCTGCAAAACCAGCGCTTTGAGGCCACGAGTTGGTGGCCGGGCCATGGCTGGCTCATCTTGCGCGGGCGTGCCGGCTTGGATGACCGGGCTTTAGGCGAAATGCGCGAAGCTGGGTGGAAGCATCTAGAGCGCCTGGGCGAGCACTATGAGGGGCCTAACGACCCCACGCTCGTCTTCTTTAGCGTCGAGGATCCCGAGGCTTTTATCTGCAATCACGACGAATGGGTGCCGGTCGAGCTCTAGCCAGCTGGCTCATCCTAACAACTTGGTTTTCGCATGGGCGGGCCCCGTATTGCCCGGCGCCGTTAGGAGCGCCGGTCAATACGGGGCTCGCTCCATTTGTCAATTCCTTCAAGCGAATGTGTCGGGAATGTTTCAATGCATGAATATGCAAGCCATTTACGTATTAATGCATCTTTTGGTGCTAAAGTTTCAACCCACTTCATAACGACCGCTGCGAAATGCGCATCGGTGCATAAATCGCAGACAAGGAGTCTGATATGTCTTTGAAGGTTGGAATCGTCGGTGCGGCTGGATATGCCGGAGCCGAGCTCATTCGCCTCGTGCTCGGTCATCCCGAGTTTGAACTTGTTGCCATTACGTCCAACGCCGATGCCGGCCAGCCTTTGTCTGCGGTGTACCCGAGCTTCACCGGCGTAAGCGATCTTGTCTTCACGACGCACGATGCTCCCGAGCTTAAATCCTGCGACGCGGTCTTTTTGGCCGTGCCGCACACGGCTGCCATGGCACAGGTGCCCGCCCTGCTTGCCGCGGGAGTCTCCTGTATTGACCTATCGGCCGACTATCGCCTGAGCGATCCGGCCACCTTTGAGGCTTGGTATGCCGCCGAGCACACGAGCCCCGAGCTGCTTAAGACCCGTGCCTTTGGTCTGCCCGAGCTGTTCTGCCAGGACTTGGAGACCGCCGCATCCGACCATGCCGACGGCAAACCCGTGCTGGTCGCCTGCGCCGGTTGCTATCCCACCGCAACGAGCCTTGCCGCCGCGCCCGCCGTGCGCGCCGGCTGGGTTGCCCAGAGTGGCCCCGTGATCGTTGACGCTATCAGCGGCGTGACGGGTGCCGGCAAGTCCTGCAACGCTCGTGCGCATTTTTGCAGCGCCGACGAGAACTTGGAGGCCTACGGCGTGGGCAAGCATCGCCACACGCCCGAGATTGAGCAAATCCTTGGCCTGACCGATCGCGTCGTCTTCACCCCGCATCTGGCACCGCTCAAGCGCGGCCTGCTCTCCACGGTGACGCTGCCGCTCACGCCGCAGGCCATCGACTCCCTGACCCTTGAGGACGTTGTCGACTATTACAAGCAGTTCTACGCTGGTCGCACTTTCGTGCGCGTACTCGACGCCGGCCAGCAGCCCAAGACGGCTTCGGTCGTCGGCACCAACGCCGCCCAGATCGGCCTCGCGCTCAACAAGCGCGCGGGCGTTCTGGTGGCTACGGGCGCCATCGACAATCTGTGCAAGGGCGCTGCGGGCCAAGCGGTCCAGTGCGCCAATATCGTCTTTGGCTTTGACGAGCGACGAGGCTTGCCCACAGTGGCGTGCCCGGTGTAGCACATTCGATTGTTAACGATTTGGTAGTCGGGCATCGAGTGGGGCGCCACTCTTGAGCTGGTCTCATGATCACGACTGGCATGGCGCACCAACCGATGTCCGTTTTTTGTTTGACATAAGGAGTCATAAAGACGATGAATACCGAGCTGTTTGATATCAAGATTCGCGCCGTCGAGGGCGGCGTTACGGCTGCGGCTGGTTTTAAGGCTGCGGGCATCCATGCTGGGTTCCGCAAGAACCCCGAGCGTCTGGATTACGCGCTCGTCGTGCCCGATAAACCCTGTCCCGGTGCCGGCGTGTTTACTACCAATCGCTTTTGCGCGGCGCCCGTGCAGGTGAGCCGTGCCAACCTGGGCGGTGTCGACAAGGGCTACGGTATCATCGCCGGCGTTTCGGTCAACTCCGGTAACGCCAACGCCGCCACGGGTGAAACCGGCCTTGCATGCGCGCACGAGACGTGCAGCATCGCATCGCAAGTCATCGGCTGCGAGCCCCAGCAGATTCTGGTTGCCTCCACGGGTGTGATTGGCCAGATTCTGCCGATCGACACGTTTGAGACCGCCATTCCTGCTGCCTACGAGGCGCTCTCCGCCCACGGTGGCGCCGATGCCGCTCGCGCCATCATGACGACCGACACGCACCCTAAGGAGTACGCCGTGTCCTACGTCAGTGAGGCTGCGGGTCATGAGGACAATGTCTATACGGTAGGAGGAATGTGCAAGGGCTCGGGCATGATCATGCCCAACATGGCCACTATGATCGCAGTTATCACCACCGATGCCCCCGTCGAGCCGGCGGCACTTCATGCCCTGCTGCTCTCGACCGTCAAGCAGACCTTTAACAAGGTAACGGTCGATTCCGATACCTCGACCAACGACACCTGCATCATGCTTGCCTCCGGCGCCGCTGCTGCAGATGCCGAGCCTATCGTCGAGGGCTCCGATGCCTTCGACGAGTTGGCATTTGCCGTGCACGAGGTGTGCGAGAGCCTGGCGCGCAATATCGCCGCCGATGGCGAGGGCGCATCCAAGCTTGTTACGGTCAACGTTACCGGCGCCGCCAACGACGAGGAGGCCGATATCGCCGCCCGTGCCGTTGCCAACTCGCCGCTCGTTAAGACTTGCATCGCCGGCCACGACTGCAACTGGGGCCGCGTTGCCATGGCGCTCGGCAAGTGCGGTGTGAAGTTTAATCAGGAAGACGTTTCGATTGACATGATGGGCATGCCTGTCTGTCGCGACGGTCTGACTGTTCCCTTTGACGAGGACGAGACTCTGCGACGTTTTGAGGCGTCCGAGATCGTGATCTCGGTCGACCTGGGCGCAGGCGACGCGGCAACGACCGTGTGGACCTGCGACCTCACGCACGAGTACATCTCCATCAACGGCGACTACCGTTCCTAGATTCCAGGCACGCTGCGCATCTTGCCGCATTGCGGACAGCGAAGCACGGCGTGATAACGATACGAAAGACGAGGCAGATTATGAAATTCGCACGCGATTGTCGTTCGAGCGAATCCAACGAAGCAACCGCGCAGCTGCTGTTCGAAGCGCTGCCGTGGATTAAAAACCTGACCGGTAAGACGGTCGTTATCAAGTACGGCGGTGCCGCCATGGTAGACGAGCAGCTGCGCCGCGACGTGATGAGCGACATCGTTTTGCTCAAGATCATCGGTATGCGCCCCGTCATCGTGCACGGCGGCGGCAAGGCTATTAACGAGGCGCTGAGCCATTACGATATTCCCGTCGAGTTTAAGAACGGCCAGCGCGTGACCACGCCGGCGACGATGGATATCGTGCGCGAGGTGCTGGGCGGCAAGGTTAACCAGGAGCTGGTTGCTGCCATCAACCACCACGGCAACCTGGCCGTGGGCGTGTCGGGCAGCGATGCCGGCACGCTCATCGCCGAGCCGCTCGACCCCGAGCTCGGTCGCGTGGGCAAAGTGACGCACGTCAACACCGACTATATCGAGCGCTTACTCGATAGCGAGTACATCCCCGTCATCGCTACCGTCGCGGCGGGGGAGGACGGCGGTTTCTTCAACATCAACGCCGATACCGCCGCCGGTGCCGTTGCGGCAGCGCTCCACGCGCACAAGGCGATCTTTTTGACCGACGTCGACGGCCTGTACAAGGACTTTAGCGATAAAGACTCACTCATCTCCAACCTAACACTCGACGAGGTTAACGAAATGCTCTACGGCGGCGAGGTCGATAAGGGCATGATTCCCAAGCTGCACGCGGCCGTCGATGCGCTTGCCGGCGGCGTATTTCGCGCTCACATCATCAACGGCACCACGCCGCATTCGCTGCTGCTGGAGCTGCTGACCGATGCCGGCGTCGGCACCGTGATCCATTCCACCGAGACGGCTTACGAGTTCGATACGCATCCGCATCCGCTTTCGACGTTTGCTGCGCGTCTGACCGAGAACCTCGACGAGGTCGAGAAGCTTCAGACGGTCTAACTGACCCTCAGCCGCCCCATTTCTGCACCCATAGGCCTGCGCCGTCCGGCGCTCAACGAAAGGCATCCCATGTCACTTGCAGCTCAGCAATCGCTTGAATCCCATTACGTTATGCATACCTTTGGCCGCTCTCCGGTCGAGTTTGTCGAGGGTCACGGCATGAAGCTCACCGGCGACGATGGTCGTGAGTACCTCGACTTTCTTGCCGGCATCGGCGTGTGCAGCCTAGGTCATGGCGACCCGGCTGTGCTCTCGGCGCTCGAGGCACAGACCAAAAAGCTCATGCATGTCTCCAATTACTTCTACATCGAGCAGCGTGGACAGGTCGCGGCGCTGCTGTCTAAGCTTGCTAACGACGACGTAGATGGTGCGCGCGTGCTTGCCGATGCCATTGTCGCCGGCGATGAGACCACGGCAGCTGCTCTTGGTGCCCCGGCTGCGGATGAGCAGGTTTGGGAGACCTTCTTTGCCAACTCCGGCGCCGAGGCCAACGAGGGCTCGATGAAGCTCGCGCGCCTGTACGCCAAGCGTGCCGGTAACGGCGGCAACACCATCGTGTGCATGCGCGGCGGCTTCCACGGCCGTACGCTCGAGACCATTGCCGCCACTATGCAGGATTGGCTGCAGGATAGTTTCCGCCCGCTGCCGGGTGGCTTTGTGGCCTGCACGCCCAACGATATCAATGAACTGCGTGCGATCTTTAAGCAGCTGGGGAGCGAAATATGTGCCGTGATGCTCGAGCCGATCCAGGGTGAGAGTGGCGTGCACCCCATGACCGAGGAGTTTATGGCGGCAGCGCGCGACCTGGCACACGAAGTGGGCGCCGTGCTTATAGCCGACGAGGTCCAGTGCGGCATCTTCCGCTCCGGCAAGCCGTTTGCATTCCAAACCTATGGCGTGGAACCCGACATCATGAGCCTTGCCAAGGGCATTGCTGATGGCGTGCCCATGGGTGCCGTCGTAGCAAAGAAGGAGATTGCCGACGTGTTTAAGCCGGGCGACCACGGTTCGACTTTTGGCGGTAGCTGCTTGGCCATCGCGGCGTGCGCCGCGACGCTCTCCGCGCTCGTGCACGGCGATTATGCCGACCATGTTGCCAAGGTAGGCGCCTATATGGAGGCAAAGCTCGCCAAGCTGCCGAACGTGACCGAGGTGCGTGGCCGCGGCTTGATGCTCGGCTGCGATCTGGACGATACTGCGGGTGATGCACACGACGTTGTGGCCCGTGCATTGGGGGCTGGTGCCGTGATTAACGCTACGGGTGCCCATACGCTGCGTTTCCTGCCGCCGCTCGTCTGCGAGGAATCCGACGTGGACAGTCTGATCGAAATCCTGTCGGGTGTCTTGGGCTAACGCGGCGCAATAACTCAATTTGGACCGGGTTCTGGACTGCGGGCGTGCCATATGCGGCACGATTCAGCGGTCCGGAACCCGTTTTGCCACAAATCTGCAATGGCCAGGGGAGAGCCTTTGGACAAAAAATGCCAAATGTGAGTACTGTCACCAGCTGAATCTCATATGAAACCGACTATCTAGGATTAGTTAGACCACACATGTTCATTTATGTTAATGGGGAAACAGCTAGCAAAGGCTTCAAATCGCTGATTCAGGGCTAGATTTACCCAGCGAAACCCAAAAATCGCTGCTACAAAATTAGTAACAGTACTCATTTTTGCCATTTTTTGGCCACGGCCTTTGTGGCGGACGTGCTGGCGGGTTCGAATCCCATGCACCGGGCGCAAGCAAAAACGGTCCCCTTTCGAGGACCGTTTCCAAATCAGTGGTGGGCGATGAGGGATTCGAACCCCCAGCCTTGTGCGTGTAAAGCACCTGCGCTAACCGTTGCGCCAATCGCCCGTGCGGAGAGAGTATAGCAAAACAATCGCCCCATTCACCTCATATCCATTAAAGGTAACCGGCGCGTGTCGGCGCGGAGCTGATTCAGTTGAGATTGCCTGAACATTCCGCCCCTCTTTACGCCCTCGGGTATACTCAAAAGCTACTGATTCGATTTGATACCCAGCAACAGCAGAGGGGATAGTATATGTGCGGTTTTGTCGGTTTTGTCGGTGGGACGGATAACCAATCCGAGGTGCTCACCAAGATGATGGACCGCATCGTCCATCGTGGTCCCGACATGGGCGGCCAGTTTATCGACGGCCGCGTTGCCCTCGGCTTCCGCCGCTTGTCGATCCTCGACCTGACCGAGGCCGGCGCTCAGCCCATGGCCAATGAGGACGGTAGCGTCGTCATTGTCTTCAACGGCGAGATCTACAACTTCCAAGAACTCCGTTCCGAGCTCGAGGCCAAGGGCTATAAGTTCCACTGTGGAGCCGACACCGAGAGCCTCCTGCACGGCTACGAGGAGTGGGGCGAGGCCGTACTCGATCGCCTGCGCGGCATGTACGCCTTCGTCATCTGGGACAAGAAGAAGAACAAGCTTTTTGGCGCCCGCGACATCTTTGGCATCAAGCCGCTCTACTACTATCCCATGGCCGATGCGGGCGACGGCGCGCCGGGCGTGCTCTTTGGCTCCGAAATCAAGAGCTTCCTGGACTACCCGCACTTCCACAAGGCGGTCAACAAAAAGGCCCTGCGTCCGTACATGACGCTGCAGTATTCGGCAACCGAGGAGACCTTCTTCGAGGGTGTCTACAAGCTGCCGCCGGCGCATTACTTTACCGTAGACATCCCGACCGGCAAGATGAACATCGAGCGCTATTGGGATTGCGATTACTCTGCCGTCGAGAAGCCGTTCGAGGAGTACGTCGACGAGCTGGACGAGGTCGTGCACGAGAGCGTCGAGGCCCATCGCATCGCCGACGTCAAGGTCGCGTCGTTCCTCTCCGGCGGCGTCGACTCCAGCTACATCGCCGCTTGCCTCATGCCCGACAAGACCTTCTCGGTGGGCTTCGATTACAAGAATTTCAACGAGACTAACTACGCCAAGGAACTTTCCGATAAGCTCGGCGTCGAGAATGTCCGCAAGATGATTACCGCCGACGAGTTCTTCGGTGCGCTCGAGGACATCCAGTATCACATGGACGAGCCGCAGTCCAACCTGTCTTCCGTGCCGCTGTGGTTCTTGGCCGAGATGGCCCGCAAGGACGTCACCGTCGTGCTTTCGGGCGAAGGCGCCGACGAGCTCTTTGGCGGCTACGCCTACTACGAGGACACGGTTCCGGTCCGCAAGTACAAAAAGATGGTGCCGCTGCCCATCCGTCGCGCGCTCGGTAACCTGGCGTTGCATATGCCGTACTTCAAGGGACATAACTTCCTGGTCAAGGGTGCCGAGATCCCTGAGAAGTCGTTCCTGGGACAGGCTCTGGTTTGGCCGGAGCGCGAGGTCGACGGCGTGCTCAAGCCCGAGTACAACACCGGCGATGGCGCCTTCGAGCTTGCCGCTCCCATCTATGCGCGCGTGAAAGGTCAGCCCGAGCTGGTCAAGAAGCAGTACCTGGACATGAACATGTGGCTCCCGGGCGACATTCTGCTCAAGGCCGACAAGATGTGCATGGCGCACTCGCTGGAGCTGCGCGTGCCCTTCCTGGACCGCAAAGTCATGGAGTTCGCCGAGCACATTCCCGACCGCTACCGCATCAACGAGAACGGCAACAAACAGGTACTCCGCCACGCTGCCAACAAGTCGCTGCCCGATGAGTGGGCCACCCGTCCCAAGGTGGGCTTCCCGGTGCCGATTGTCTACTGGCTGCGCGAGCAAAAGTGGTACGACTATGTCAAGGAGTACTTCACCGCGCCGTGGGCAAGCGAGTTCTTCGATACCGATGAGCTCATGCACCTGCTCGATCTGCACTTTGCGGGCAAGGGCGATTTCCAGCGCAAGATCTATACGCCGCTCGTGTTCCTGGTGTGGTACAAGCGCTTCTTTATCGACGAGGACCAGCCCGCTGTTCAGGCTGCCTAGCCTCGGCTTACGAACGCCTGCGCGTAACGGCTCCTCCGGGAGCCGTTTTTGCATGGCGCGTTTCAGTTACTATAAAAGCCGTCCCTGCCAATGGCTGAGAAAGGTGAAAGATGCACCATTCGGATTCCGCAACCGTGACCACGGTCGATACGCTCGCCAAGCTACTCGATGCGTGCGGCGAGCTGCGCGCATCGGAGCAGGTTGACGAGCGCGCGGTGACCGGCTGCTCGTTTGATTCGCGCGCGGTCTCGGCAGGTGACGTGTTCTTTTGCAAAGGCGCTGCCTTTAAGCCCGCGTTTTTGAGCATGGCGCTCGATGCGGGCGCTGTCGCATTTGTGTGCGAGGAGTCGCTGGTCGAGTCTCTGGAGCCGCTGGCGCAGGAGAGCGGTGCTGCGATGCTGGTTGTTGATAGCGTTCGCACGGCCATGGCCCTGTTGCCGCCGGAGGTCTACGACCGTCCCGACCACGACGTCAAGATCGTGGGTATCACCGGTACCAAGGGAAAGACCACGGCCGCTTTCATGCTCCAGTCCATCATCAAAGCGGCGGGCGAGTCCTGCGGCATGATCGGCTCGGTGAGTACCGACGATGGCATCGAGTGCTATGAGAGCACCAATACTACGCCCGAGGCCCCCGAGGTCTGGCGCCATATCGCCAACTGCCGCACTTCCGGTCGCCAGTCCATGGTCATGGAGGTCTCGAGCCAGGCGCTCAAGTACCAGCGCGTCGAGAATCTGCCGTTTGACGTGGCGTGCTTCCTCAACATCGGCCGCGACCATATCTCGCCGATCGAACACCCTACGTTTGAGGATTATTTTGAGAGCAAACTCAGGATCTTTGACCAGGCAAAGACCGCCGTGGTGAATCTGGGCACCGAAGAGGTCGACCGTGTGCTGGAGGCAGCGTCGACGGCCGAGCGCTTGGTGACCGTTGGCGTCGAGCATCCCGAGGCAAGCCTGTGGGCGAGCGACGTACGCATGGTCGGCTTTAGCATCGAGTTTAACCTGCATGGCCTGTGTGCCGACGAGTCCGAGGCGGGGGAGAAGATCCTGCTGGGTATCGCGGGAGACTTTAACGTGGAGAACGCGCTGGTCGCTATCGCCGCCGCGCGCGAGATCGGCATCGGTATCGAGGCTATCAAGAAGGGCCTCTCCAAACTGCGTGTGCCGGGCCGCATGGAGGTCGTGGAGTCGAAGGACGGCCGCGTGATTTGCGTTGTCGACTACGCGCACAACCAGCTTTCGTTCCGCTCGCTTTTCTCGTCGGTCAAGCGCGCGTTTCCCGCCAGCCCGGTCATCGCAGTATTTGGCGCTGCCGGCGGCAAGGCGCAGGAGCGCCGCGAGCAGCTTCCGCGCGAGGCCGCACCATATTCCGACCTGATGATCTTTGCCAACGAGGACCCGGCTCACGAGGACCCGATGAAGGTCTGTCGCGAGCTTGCCGAGCATGTTCCCGACGATACGCCGAACAAGATCATCCTCGACCGCGAAGCCGCTGTGCATGCGGCGTTCAAGGCGGCGCGCGAGGAGTACGTCAACCCCGATGCTCCCACCATTGTCTTGCTGCTGGCAAAGGGTGACGAGGAACTCATGCACGTGGGCGACGAGTTCGTGCCCATCGAGAGCGACCTTTCGCTGGCCAATCGCCTAATCGATGTTACCCAGTTTGACTAATGAACCATGATGGCGGCGACGCCCTGAGTGCGCTGTCGCCATAAGCGTGTTCCCTCAATCAAAACATGCCGTCCAAGTCCAAACCCTTCTACGTAAACGGAGTAACCATGTCCCACAACACCCTGCCGACCGTTGCCGAGCTTTCGGGCGAGATGCGCGAGCGTCTTGCCAAGGTTAAGTACGTCTTTACCGACCTGGACGCCACCATGCTCGCGCCCGGCTCGTGCGTGCTGCGCGACAACGACGGCAATCCCTCGACCAAGCTCGTCGAGGCTGTCGTGGCACTTGCCCGCGCTGGTATTCAGGTGGTTCCCACCTCGGGCCGCAACCGTACCATGATCCACGAGGACGCGCGCGTGCTCGGCCTCAACTCCTACATTGGTGAGATGGGCGGCCTGGTCATGTACGACCTCAAGGCCAACGATTGGGAGTATCTGACCGGCGACATGCCTTACGACCCCGCCTGCGGCCTTACTCCGCACCAGGTGATCGAGCAGACCGGCGTGTGCGAGAAGATCCTTGCTCACTGGCCGCACAAGATCGAGTACCACAACGACATGTCGACCGGCTACAAATACCGTGAGGTCACCGTCGGCATGCGCGGCGATGTGCCCGACGACGAGGTCCAGGCCATTCTTGACGAGGCCGGCTGCGGCTTGGTCTGGGCCTGCAACGGCCACCTGACACATCTGTCCAAGCCGACGACGCTCGAGCTCGAACGCGTCGAGGATGGCCGCGCGTTTAACATCAATCCCGCCGGCCTCAACAAGGGCGTTGCCATCGCGCGTTTCTGCGAGCACCTAGGGATCGAGCGCGAGGAGACGCTCGCGCTCGGCGATTCCGAGTCCGACTTCTACATGGCTGACCACGTGGGCACGTTCTGCCTGGTCGAGAACGGTTTGACCAGCGCCGGCGCGCCCGAGTTCCTGGATACCTGCGATAACGCCTACGTCACGCGCGGCAAGATTGTCGACGGCTGGGCGGCAACGGCAGAGCTGCTCGTCGCGGCTCGTTCGTAGCGCGGTCCTATCGTTCTGAGCCATATCTTTTCGAGAGAGAATCTGGTGAGGTAATGTCCGATATCGAGAATCTGGCCGGGGACACGCGCCCCATTGGCGTGTTCGACTCGGGCCTGGGCGGTCTGACGGTTGCGCGTGCGATTGCGACGGCGTTGCCGCACGAGTCCGTCTACTACTTTGGCGACACCAAACGCTGCCCGTATGGCACCCGCACCGAGGACGAGGTGCGTTCGTTTGCACTGCAGGCGGGCCGTTGGCTGTCGAAGCACGACGTCAAGATCATGGTCATCGCCTGCAATACAGCGACCGCTGCGGCCTTGCGTTTGGCCCAGCAGGTGCTCGACGTCCCCGTCATCGGTGTGATCGCACCGGGCGCACGCGCGGCAATCAACAGCACCCGCACGCGCCGGGTGGGCGTGCTCGCCACCAACCTCACCATTCGCTCGGGTGCTTACACGCGCGCCATTCAGGACCTGGATGCCGGTGTTGACGTATACGGCTGCCCTGCCTCGAGCTTTGTCGAGGTTGTCGAACACGAGCTCGCCTCGGGTGCACATCTGCAGGAACAGTGGCTCGAGAACGAGGACATCTTCGATACGCCTGCCGTGCGTGCGCTGGTGGGTGCCACGGTTGAGCCGCTGCGCGACCACGGTATCGATACCGTGGTGCTCGGCTGTACGCATTTTCCGCTGTTGGTGGGACCTATCCGGCATGCGCTGGGGCCTGGGGTGCGCGTCGTAAGTTCCGCCGAGGAGACCACGCGCGAGCTGACCGATATCCTCACGCGCCGCGAGCAGCTGGCGGGCGACGCCGCCGAGCCGCAGCATCGTTTTGCCACGACGGCCGATAACATTGCCGAGTTTGCGGTGGCGGGCAGCTTTATCTTTGGTCAGCCGCTCAAGAGCATCGAACATATCGATATCGATGAGCTGGAATAGATGTAAGGCAGCCGCCAAAGCCTTCGCCACATCTTTTGCCGAAAGGATATTTCTATGGAGTACATGCAGGTCAACCGCGCCAACGGCCGCGCCGCCAACGAGTTGCGTCCCGTTAAGCTCACCCGTGGCGTCATGAAGCACGCCCACGGTTCGTGCTTGGCCGAGTTCGGCGACACGCGCGTGCTGTGCGCCGCCACCATCGAGGAGGGCGTGCCGGGCTGGCGAAAGGGAGCTAAGGCCGGCTGGGTGACCGCGGAATACGCCATGCTGCCGACGTCGACCGGCAAGCGCTGCAAGCGCGAACACGCCAACCGCAAGGGCCGCTCCATGGAGATCGAGCGCCTCATTGGCCGCAGCCTGCGTACCGTCGTCAACATGAAAGCGCTCGGCGAGTACACCGTCACCGTCGACTGCGATGTGATTCAGGCCGATGGCGGTACGCGTACGGCGAGCATTACCGGCGCCTGGGTGGCGCTGCACGACGCCCTCGCCATGTGGGTCGAGGCGGGCAAGATCGAGCGCATCCCGCTTACCGGCCAGGTGGCCGCCATCTCCATGGGCGTTGTCGACGGCAATACGCTGCTTGACCTCGATTATTCCGAGGACAGCCATGCCGAAGTCGACATGAACCTCGTCGCCACCGACACCGGTGAGATGATCGAGCTCCAGGGCACTGGCGAGCAGGCGCCCTTTGACCGTAAGCGCCTCAACGCCCTGCTCGACCTGGGCGACAAAGGCATCGCCGAGCTCATCGAGCTTCAGCGCCAAGCCATCGCCTAACCTGCCAAAAAGGGACAGGTTTATTTTGGCAGGTTTTATCTGGGAAAACGTCGAAGTATAAGACTGCCGTTGATTGAGAGGGGAGAGGCGGAGGCCCTCGTCGCCCTCGGCGCGGCATTGCTATAGAGACAAGGAGACCACTCATGGCACTTGAGAAGATCGACATCGACACCCTCGACCCGGCGGCGACCATTGTCGTGGCAACGGGCAACGCCCATAAGCTCACCGAGATCGAGGCCATTTTAGGCAAGGTCATGCCCGAGGTTCGCTTTGTGGCGCTCGGCCAGCTGGGCGATTTTGAGGACCCCGAGGAAAACGGCACGACGTTTTTGGAGAACGCCATCATCAAGGCGCAGGCTGCCGTCGAAGAGACGGGGCTCATGGCCATCGCCGACGATTCTGGCTTGGTCGTCGACGCGCTTGACGGCGAGCCGGGCGTGTATAGCGCGCGCTATGCGGGCGTGCACGGAGACGATGCCGCCAACAACGCCAAGCTTCTCGTTAACCTGGAAGGCGTGGCGGACGAGGACCGCACCGCGCGCTTTATGAGCGTCGTTGCGCTTATCGACACGGATGGTCTGGTCACCTATGGCGAGGGCGCCTGCGAGGGCGTTATCGCACACGAGGGCCGCGGCGATCACGGCTTTGGCTATGACCCGCTGTTCCTGCCGGTCGACACGCCGGGCAAGACCATGGCCGAGCTGACGGCGGACGAGAAGAACGCCATCAGCCATCGTTTCCACGCGCTCGAGCATCTGTCCGCCAAACTGACGGGCGAGGAGTAGGCCGTGCGTGCGGTGGTGCAGCGCGTACTCAACGCCGGCGTGACGGTCGACGGCGAGTGCGTGGGCAAAATTGGGCGCGGCTATCTGGTGCTGCTGGGCGTGGGCCACGGCGACACGCGCGCCGAGGCCGATAAGCTGTGGGGCAAGCTCCGGGGCTTGCGCATCAACGAGGACGAGAACGGCAAGACCAACCTGGCACTTGCCGATGTCGACGGCGAGGTTCTCGTAGTGTCGCAGTTCACGCTGTTCGCCGATTGCCGTCACGGCCGCCGCCCATCGTTTACGGATGCCGGCGCCCCCGATGTCGCCAACGAGCTCTACGAGTACTTCCTGACGCTCGTTCGTCAAGATGTCGAACACGTGGCGCACGGCATCTTTGGCGCCGATATGAAAGTCGACCTCGTCAACGACGGCCCATTCACCATCGTCCTCGATACCGACAATCTGTAAGTAGCCAAATTAGCTACTTGCGTATGGCGGCAGCAGGGTGCTATAGTATTAGAGTTTTGTCTATCTTAGGGGTATTATCCCCTTTTTGAATTGCACCTTCTGGAGGCCCTGTTCATGGAAGAGATGGAAGTCAATCACGTCGACGACATCCACGAGAAGCTGACCGATATGGTGGGCGATCGCGTCAAGGTGAAGGCCAACATGGGCCGTACCCGCGTCGTCGAGCGCATGGGCACCATCAAGAGCGTCCACCCCGCCGTCTTTATCGTCGAGGTTGACGAGCGTCGTGGCCGCAAGTCGCGTCAGTCCTACCAGTATATCGATGTCCTCACCGGCCAGGTCGAGCTGTTCGATCCCGAGAGCGGCGAGCATATCTTTACCCCGCTCGGCAATCAGCTCGAGGAGCACTAACGGTGACCGATCGGTCCCTGACTCTTTCCGCGCCGGCAAAGATTAACCTCTACCTGGGGGTTCATACCGAGCGCGATGACCGCGGCTACCACAGGGTCGATTCCCTGATGGCAGCCGTCGGTCTTTCCGATTCCGTGACGGTCGCGCCGGCGCAGGCGCTGACCGTCCAGACGGTTCCGGCATCAGATTTTCCCATGCAAAAGAATACGGCGTATCGGGCTGCGATTGCTATGGCCGAGCATTATGGTTGCGAGGCAAACATCTGCGTGACGATTGAGAAGCGCATTCCATTGTGCGCCGGCTTGGGCGGCCCCTCGACGGACGCGGCCGCGGTCATTGTCGCCTTGGCGGAGCTCTGGGGAATTGATCGCACCGACCCCGCGCTCGACGACATTGCGCGGGGTATTGGTGCTGACGTCCCGTTCTTTTTGCACGCGAGCCTTGCGTTCTACGTAGGTGGGGGAGACGTGCTGGCAACTGAGTATCCCGCGCTGCCCGCAACGCCCGTCGTGTTGGTCAAGCCGCGCGAGGCAAGTGTTTCGACAATTGAAGCCTATCGACGTTTTGACGAGGCTCCGGTGCCTGCAGACAAGCCCGGCGCGATAGCTTCTGCCTTGCATGCTGGTGATGCCGAGACGGCATATGCGCTCATCCATAACAACCTGGGTGTCATTTCCGCACAGATGGAGCCGCAGATTCAAATGGTTCTCGATTGGCTGCGTAAACAGGACGGCACCGTTGCTGTAGATGTGTGCGGATCGGGTGCCTGCTCATTTGCCATTTGCGACACCGCCGCCACGGCCGAAAGGCTTGCCGACGCTGCCCTGCAAAACGGCTGGTGGTCCTGCGCGACGGAGCTCATTCCCAACACGGTTCGCATCGAAGTGCCAAAGAAGTAAAAATTTCTCTAGCACACGACGGAAATCTTTGTTACTATAGTCGAGCTAACGGGTTGTGGCTCAGTTTGGTAGAGCACTGCGTTCGGGACGCAGGGGTCGCTGGTTCAAATCCAGTCAACCCGACCAGAGCATGAGGAGGGACCGCTTCTTGCGGTCCCTTTTTTTAGCTATTGTTGTGATACCGCGATACCCGCGGTATACTCATTCGAGCTTGTCTCGCTGTATTGTGGAGGTCTACATGTTTGGACTGAGGGCTCCTGAGCTCATCATTATTCTCATCGTTGTCCTGATTATCTTCGGGCCCAAGAACCTGCCGAAGCTCGGCAAGTCCCTCGGCTCTACCGTCAAGAATATCCGCGAGGGTATGGAGGGCGACGATAAGGCCGAGACCAAGCAGGCCGAGGAGGTCGTGGTCGAGCAGTCCGAGGAGGACAAGGAGATCGCTGAGCTCGAGGCCAAGCTCGCTGCTGCCAAGAAGAAGCAGGCAGAGGACAGCGACGCGGACGCAGAGTAGTCCCATCCCTTTGGGGTGAGCACCTGACCGGCTTGCCCGCAGGCTAGCCGGTCTTTTTCGTTTTGTTGACAGTTGATTGTTTGATCAGAGTTGGGGAGATATCCGTATGGACGCAAGCCAGATCGTACTGACCGCTGAGGGCCGCCAGAAGCTCGTCGAGGAGCTCGCTTGGCGTGAGGGCGATTACGCCAAGGAGATCGTCGAGGACATCAAGGAAGCCCGCGCGTTCGGCGACCTTTCGGAGAACTCCGAGTACGATGCCGCCAAGGACAAGCAGGCCCAGAACGCCGCTCGTATTGCCGAGATCCAGGCCATCCTTGCCAACGCTCAGGTTGCTGCCACCACAGGTGATCTGACCGTCTCCATCGGTTCCACCGTTTCTCTGATTGATCCCAACGGTGAGGTCATGGAAGTCACGCTCGTCGGTACCACCGAGACCAACTCGCTCGAGCACAAGATTTCCAACGAGTCTCCGGTCGGCCACGCCATCATCGGTCACGGCGAGGGCGACTCCGTCGAGGTCGTTACGCCTTCCGGCAAGACTCGCGTCTACACCATCGCCAAGATTGCACGCTAGACCACGGTCCCGCGTAAAGGTATGTTTTCGCTCCCTGGGACCGAATCCTGGGGAGCGTTTTAGTTTGAGGAGCTAACTTATGGCAGAGAACCAGAACGCCGCAGATCAGGCATCGACGCTCAACGACGAGCGCGCCACCCGCCTGGCCAAGCGCGCCGCCCTGTTCGAGGCGGGCCAGAACCCCTATCCCGAGCACTCTGAGCTTGAGGACTACGTTGCCGATATCGAGGCTAAGTATGCCGAGCTTGCCGATGGCGAGGACACCGAGGACGTCGTGAAGATCGCCGGCCGTGTGGTCGCCAAGCGCGGTCAGGGCAAGATCATGTTCATCGTCGTGCGCGATGCGACTGCCGAGATTCAGCTGTTCTGCCGCATCAACGACATGGACGAGGCTGCCTGGAATACGCTCAAGTCCCTCGACCTGGGCGACATCCTGGGCGTGACCGGCGTGGTTGTGCGCACCCAGCGCGGTCAGCTTTCCGTTGCCCCTAAGAGCGCGACCCTGCTTGCCAAGGCCGTTCGTCCGCTGCCCGAGAAGTTCCACGGTCTTTCCGACAAGGAGACCCGCTATCGCCAGCGCTATGTTGACCTGATCGCCAACGACGACGTTCGCGAGACGTTCCGTAAGCGTTCGCAGATTCTCTCCACCTTCCGTCGCTTTATGGAGTCCGACGGCTACATGGAGGTCGAGACCCCCATCCTGCAGACCATCCAGGGCGGCGCTACTGCCAAGCCGTTCATTACCCACTTCAACGCGCTCGATCAGGAGTGCTACCTGCGCATTGCTACCGAGCTGCACCTCAAGCGCTGCATCGTCGGCGGCTTTGAGCGCGTCTTCGAGATCGGCCGCATCTTCCGCAACGAGGGTATGGACCTCACCCACAACCCCGAGTTCACCACGATGGAGGCTTACCGCGCCTTCTCCGATCTCGAGGGCATGAAGGCGCTCGCCCAGGGTGTCATTAAGGCCGCTAACAAGGCTATCGGCAATCCCGAGGTTATTGAGTACCAGGGCCAGACCATCGACCTTTCTGGTGAGTGGGCAAGCCGTTCCATGACCGATATCGTCTCTGACGTGATTGGTAAGCAGGTCACCATCGACACGCCGGCTGAGGAGCTTGCTGCCGCCGCGCGCGAGAAGGGCCTGGAGATCAAGCCCGAGTGGACCGCCGGCAAGATCATCGCCGAGATCTATGACGAGCTGGGCGAGGACACCATCGTCAACCCCACCTTCGTGTGCGATTACCCCATCGAGGTTAGCCCGCTTGCCAAGCGCTTTGAGGATGACCCGCGTCTGACCCATCGCTTTGAGCTGGTCATCGCCGGCCACGAGTACGCCAACGCGTTCTCCGAGCTCAACGACCCGGTCGACCAGGCCGAGCGCTTCGCTGCCCAGATGGCCGAGAAGGCCGGCGGCGACGATGAGGCCATGGAGTACGACGAGGATTACGTGCGCGCCCTCGAGTACGGCATGCCTCCCGCGGGCGGCATCGGCATCGGTATCGACCGCGTGGTCATGCTGCTCACCAACCAGGCCTCCATCCGCGACGTGCTGCTGTTCCCGCACATGAAGCCCGAGAAGGGTTTCCAGTCCGGTGCCGCTGCTGCCAAGGCTGCCGAGGCCGACAACACCGCGAGCCCCTTCGTCAAGCCGCTCAAGCTCACGGTTGATTATTCCAAGATTGCCGTCGAGCCGCTGTTTGAGGAGTTCGTCGACTTTGATACCTTCTCCAAGAGCGACTTCCGCGCCGTGAAGGTCAAGGCTTGCGAGGCCGTCAAGAAGTCCAAGAAGCTTCTGAACTTTACGCTCGACGACGGCACCGGTACCGACCGCACCATCCTCTCCGGCATTCACGATTATTACGAGCCCGAGGACCTGGTCGGCAAGACCCTGCTCGCCATCACCAACCTGCCTCCGCGCAAGATGATGGGTATCCCCAGCTGCGGCATGCTCATCAGCGCCATCCACGAGGAGGAGGGCGAGGAGCGCCTCAACCTGATTCAGCTCGACGCTTCCATCCCTGCCGGCGCAAAGATGTACTAGGGGGTTACGGCGTTTTACCAAACGCCGTAACCGCTCGATGCTGCGCGGGCCGCATTTGGACAATCTGACGTTCAACTTCAAGGGCGCGACCAGAAGGTCAGCGCCCTTTCGTTTCACGTCACCTTGTCTCAAATGCGACCCGCTCGCTGGCGTTGCCAAAACATCGATGTAGTCATTGGGGACGTTCTTAAACGACTACCCAACGGCTATTGAGCACATGGCTCGCGTGACAGTCGTCTCTTTTATGTTTCCTTTAGCCGTCGCTGCCTAGGATGGGGGTTAGTCGGTAGGAAGGGAGCGTCTATATGAACGACGCGAGCGATCGTGCAATCGAAGAGGACATGCTCGATCAGTTCAACTACTTTGATGATGAGGACGAGGAATTGATCGACCGTCGCGAGCCGGCGGCGCTCGATACTTTCGACCTTGTTGATGAAGAGCCCGACGAGGACGAGGTCGGATCAACGGAGCCCCCACAGTCTTCGCGCCTTGACTCGCTGCTTTCGAGAGCCCCCATGCACCACGGTGTTCGTGCCGGCGCACTCCATATGAAAACAGACTGGCACCAGATCGTGACGGCAGGCGATGAGCTTGCCGTCGATGCGCCGCTCACCGATAAATCATCCATCATCTGCCGCACCGGCATGCTTATGCTGGCAAGCGGAACAGGTGCCTGGCGCGTGCGCGATACCATGAATCGTGTTGCTGCCGTACTCGGCGTCACGATTCACGTCGACCTGAGTCTTCTGTCGTTTGAGTGCACTTGCATCGAAGATGGCCACTGCTTTAACGAGGTTGTCAGCCTGCCCACAACGGGAGTCAATACCCATCGCATTTGGATGATGGAGAGCTTCCTAAAGGAAATCGAGACGTATGGGCGCCGGTTTACCGTGCACGAATACCACGAGATGCTCAGGACCGTTGAGAGCTCAAAGCCCGATTACTCTTCCTGGCAACAGGGCCTTGCGGCAGCCTGTGCTTGCGGCGCCTTCGTCTTTTTGCTCGGCGGCGGCCCTATCGAGATGGCCTGCGCATTCGTAGGCGCTGGTGTCGGCAACTTTGCTCGCTCCCATATTCTCAAGCAGGGTCTTGGCCAGTTTAGCGCGTTGACGACGGGCGTTGCGCTCGCTTGCGTTTCGTATCTGCTGGCATTGCTCGGCCTTGGCCAGGTCGTACCGGGGGCAATGTCGCACCAAGAAGGCTATATCGGCGCCATGCTCTTTGTGATTCCCGGCTTTCCCCTCATTACGGCAGGCCTCGACATCGCTAAGCTCGATATGCGAAGCGGCATTGAGCGTCTTTCGTATGCCGTGTCGATTATTGTGATGGCGACCCTTGTGGGCTGGATGGTTGCCGAGTGTGTGGGGCTGGCACCGGATGATTTTGCCCCGCTTGGCCTCTCGCCGCTTGCTCTTACGCTCTTGCGCGTGGTGATGAGCTTTGTCGGCGTGTTTGGCTTCTCGGTCATGTTCAACAGTCCGGTAAAGATGGCAGCGGCGGCAGGGCTGATCGGCGCCGTGTCCAATACCTTGCGTCTTACGCTCGTCGATGCGCCGACGATGCTTCCCTTCCTGGGCTTCAGCGCGGGAATGCCTCCCGAGGCGGCGGCGTTTATCGGCGCGCTGGTATCGGGGCTGCTCGCGAGCTTAGCCGAAATCAAGCTCACCTATCCACGTATCGCCCTCACGGTGCCATCAATTGTCATTATGGTGCCCGGTCTGTATCTCTATCGCTCGATGTATTACATGTGCACCTTCGACACGGTCAATATGCTCGGCTGGTTTGTGCGTGCAGTGCTCATCGTGGCGTTTTTGCCCGTTGGCCTGGGTGTGGCGAGAACTCTCACCGACCCTCGCTGGCGCCACACCAGTTAATTGGTGCAAGGGGGTCAGGTTACTTTGCACCAAATGAGTTGCGGTGAAATAGGGACTGAATTGCTGCTTAAAGGGTCAAAACAGTTCGTATTCCACCGCAACTTATGGGGTCGGGGGGATTATCGGTGCCCTGCATCTTCATAAACTCAACGCTTACGAAGCGCATGCGTTTCGTGCTAGGCTGGTTCCACCACATAAGTAGTCGCAGACGCACGTATCACGGGCGGGCGAGATGAAGTCCCAACAGCTCCATCTTGCCCGCCCGTTTTTGTTGCGTGGTGCCGCGGCGTAACACAGAAAGGATTTTGCCCTTTATGCCTATCAACAAACGAGAGAGCCTGCTGTTCACCTTTATCATGTGCTTCTGCATGGTGCTTTGGATGAGCATCTACAACGTTGCCCTGCAGCATGGGGCCATCAACGGCGAGGTTGTTGCCGCCGCGTGGCTCGGCTTCCCCGTTGCCTACATTTTTGCCATGTGCTGCGACTGGTTTGTTGCCAGCCCCCTTGCCAAGGGTTTCGCTTTTAAATTCCTGGTCACGCCGGGCAAGAGCTCGCCGCTTGCCATGACGCTCGCCGTCAGCTCCTGCATGGTCGTTCCCATGGTCATCATCATGTCGCTCTACGGCGCGTGCGAAGGCCTGTTCCACATGCCTGGCGGCCCGCTTGCCAATTTGCAGGCGCTGCCGATGATGTGGCTCGTCAACATTCCGCGCAACTTTATCATGGCCCTGCCTTGGAACCTGCTAGTGGCTGGTCCGGTTGCTCGCTTTGTCTTCCGCCGCGCCTTCCCCATGGGCACGGTCTTTGCCGAGCCGCACATGGAGCTCGTGCACATGCCGGGTGCTCCCGCTGCCGATGCCGCCAATGACGTTGCCGAAGGTATTAACGTCGAGCCCGCCTGCTAGACAGCAGCGCAAAACCAAACCGCCAAGCGGACCAGAGCGATTCCTTTTTTGTAGACGTTGTCGCGCGGCTACGGGTGGGAAAGGCCCCAGCGGTTAACATATACTCCATATGGGTAAAGAGACCAAAGCGCCGCCACGAGTGGCGCTTTGCGTTTGAAAAAAACTAGCTCGTCTAAGAGGAACTAGCATGTTAGACCGTTTTACCGATCGCGCGCGCAAGGTCATGTCCATGGCCAAGCAGGAGGCGCTCGATCTTCATTCAAATAAGGTGGGTACCGAGCATCTGTTGCTCGCGCTCGCCAAGGAGGACGAGGGCATTGCCGCTGAGGCGCTGCGCTCGCTCGATATCTCCTACGACGACATCATGGATACCCTCAAAGAGGTCCAGACCACGGTTCCCGAGCCCAGCGAGGAGACCGAGGCTGCCAAGCTTGCCTTTACGCCGCTCGTCATTAGCGTGATGGAGCGCTCCTTCCGCGTGGCGCGTGAGAACAACCAGACCTACGTGTCGACCGAGCACTTGCTGATCGGCATCGTCGAAGAGGGCAACGGCATGGCCATGGACATCCTCATGCGCCTGGGTGTGTCGTCCGCCTCCATCAAAAAGGCTATCGAGAAACTCACCGCCAAGGATCAGGACAAGAAGCGTCCGCTCGCCGGAGCCGGCGCCGGTCGCCCCGGTGCGGGCTTGCCGTTCTTTAGCGGCTCGGATGCCTCTCAGCAAAAGGGGGGCGGCACCGACACGCTCAAGCAGTTCGCCACCAACCTCACGCAGAAGGCGCGCGACGGCGAGCTCGATCCCGTGATTGGCCGCGAAAAGGAAGTCCAGCGCATGATGGAGATCCTTTCGCGCCGCACCAAGAACAATCCGCTTATCCTGGGCGATCCCGGCGTGGGCAAGACGGCTATCGTCGAGGGCCTGGCGCAGCAGATTGCTGCTGGCAATGTGCCCGAGAATCTTATGAACCAGAATATCTGGACGCTCGATCTGCCGGGTCTTGTCGCGGGTGCCAAGTATCGCGGTGAGTTTGAGGAGCGCCTCAAGAACGTGATCCAGGAGGCGACCGAAGCCGACGACGTCATCTTGTTTATCGACGAGATGCACACCATCATCGGTGCCGGTTCTGCCGAGGGTTCTATCGATGCGAGCTCTATGCTCAAGCCCGTGCTCGCGCGCGGTGCTTTCCAGATCATTGGTGCCACCACGGCTGAGGAGTTCCGTAAGTACCTCACTAAAGATCCGGCCTTTGAGCGCCGCTTCCAGACCATCGATGTCGAGGAGCCGAGCGTCGAGGACACGGTCAAGATCCTGACCGCGCTCAAGCCGCGCTACGAGGAGCACCACCATGTGCGCTATACGCAGGGTGCTATCGAGGCCGCCGCGAACCTTTCCAACCGCTACATTCAGGATCGCTTCCTGCCCGATAAGGCCATCGACCTCATTGACGAGGCCGGTGCCCGCGCCCGCATCGCCGCCAACCGCGCGCCCGAGCCGGTGCGCGAGGCCGAGCATCGTATAGAGGAGCTCAAGGCCGCCGCGCAGGAGGCCACCGAGGGCGATGACATGAACAAGGCCGCCGAGATCACCGAGCAGCAGAAGGCCGCCGAGATTGAACTCGCCGAAGCCAAGGCCGCCTGGACCGCCGAGCTCGACGCCAGCCCGCTCACCATCGACGTGAGTCAGATTGCCGACATCGTGTCCGTGACCTCTGGCGTGCCGGTTTCCTCGCTCACCGAGAGCGAGAGCCGTCGCCTGCTGCAGACCGAAAGCGTGCTCAAGACCCGCATTATCGGCCAGGACGAGGCCGTCGAGGCTGTTGCCAAGGCCGTGCGCCGCAGCCGCTCGCCGCTCAAGGACCCGCGTCGTCCCGGCGGCAGCTTTATCTTCCTGGGTCCCACCGGCACGGGCAAGACCGAGCTCGCCAAGACGCTCGCCGAGTATCTCTTTGGCAGCAAAGACGCGCTCATCAGCTTCGACATGTCCGAGTTCGGTAGCGAGTTCGAGGTCTCCAAGCTCATCGGTAGCCCTCCGGGCTACGTCGGTCACGACGAGGGCGGCCAGCTCACCAAGGCCGTTCGTCGCCACCCGTACTCGGTCGTGCTGTTCGACGAGATCGAGAAGGCGCACCCCGATATCTTCAACATCTTGCTGCAGGTGCTGGAGGAGGGCCGCCTGACCGATAGCCAGGGCAAGACGGTCGACTTCCGCAACACCGTGATCATCATGACGTCCAATGTGGGCGCCCGCGAGATTGCGCAGGATGCGAGCGTGGGCTTTGGCACCACCGGCGAGCAGGGTCTCACGTCGAGTGAGATCCGTGGTCGCGCGATGGGCGAGCTCAAGCGCCTGTTCCGCCCCGAGCTGCTCAACCGTATCGACGACATCGTGGTGTTCCAGAAGCTCTCGGGCGAGAATCTCACCAAGATCGCGCACCTGCTGGTGGACGACCTGCGCCAGCGTCTGATTGCCAACGGCATGAACATCAAGCTCACCGATGCGGCCTATGACAAGATCGTGGCCGAGGGCACCGACCTCACCAACGGTGCGCGTCCGCTGCGCCGTGCTATTCAAAAGCTCATCGAGGACCCGCTGTCCGAGGAGCTGCTGGCCGGCGAGTGGGGCGAGGGCGATACCGTCCTGTGCGACGTGGCCGATGGCAAGTTTGTCTTTAGCCACGGCACGGGCGAGATCCCGGCACCGCGTCCGGCGGGCACGCTCGGTGGTGATACCGCCCCGGCGGCACCGCGCACTGGCAACGCCGCGCCCGTGAGCGGCGGCGTGACCTCGGGCCCCGGCGGCATGATGCAAGCCGGTTCCGGCGCGCTGTAAGGCGTGGCGACAATTTGATACGCGCAATCGAGGCGCTCCGGAAAGGGCGCCTCGATTTGTAGAGCTGCGGAAGTTGTGACCGTTACGCTATACGGTCCACCGTTAGCCGATGATGCGAGGGCGCTCGGCGTTTTCGACTGGTTTATGCACGCAAAGTCTGGGAATATACAAGGCGCATGTCTTACTGTCTAACCAGTTGCGCCAAGGAGGCACCATGGATTACAAGATCACCGGCTACGAGCCCGCCCAGCTGTTCCATTTCTTTGAGGAGGTCAGCGCGATCCCCCGTGGGTCTGGCAACGAGAAGGGCATCAGCGATTTCCTGGTTGCGTTTGCCAAGGAGCGCGGCCTCGATGTGTACCAGGACGAGGTCTACAACGTCATCATTCGCAAGCCCGCTTCTGCCGGCGCCGAGAATGCCCCGACTGTGATGCTGCAGGGCCACATCGATATGGTGTGCGACAAGTTGGGCTCTGTTGAGCACGACTTTACGACCGACGGTATCGACCTGGTCGTGAAGGACGGCGTCCTCACCGCTAACGGCACCACCCTGGGCGCCGACAACGGTATTGCTGTCGCTCTGATGCTTACTGTGCTCAACGACGATTCGATCGTTCACCCCGCCCTCGAGTGCGTATTCACCACCGACGAGGAGACTGGCCTGGTCGGCGCCGAGACGCTCGACAAGTCCCAGATTAGCGCCCGCACCATGATTAACCTTGACTCCGAGGAAGAGGGCGTTGCCACCGTCAGCTGCGCCGGCGGCGTCGTTGTTACCTACACCTGCCCCATCGTGCGCGAGCACAAGACCGGCAGCACCCTCACGCTCGACATCTCCGGCCTACTGGGTGGTCATTCCGGCAACGATATCAACCTGGAGCGCGGCAACGGCAACCTCATCATGGCCCGCATCATCGACCGCCTGATGGTCGCCGGCGAGCCCGCCATCGTTAGCTTTAACGGCGGCACTAAGGATAACGCCATCAACCGTGAGTGCAAGGCCGAGCTGGTTTACGCCGACCACGCTGCCGCCGAGGCCGCGGCCCAGATCGCAAAGGACATCATCGCCGACGTCACTGCCGAGCTCGAGGTCTTCGACCCCGGTTTTACCTGCACCGTCGAGATTGCCGACGACGCCGAGGTCGAGGCCATGGATCAGAAGTCCGCGCTTGCCCTCATCCGCGCCCTGCGTCTTGCCCCTAATGGCGTGATTCGCCGCAACGTCGCCACCGACGGCTCCGTCGAGGTTTCCTCCAACATCGGCGTGGTCGCCACTTCCGACGACCAGGTCAAGATCATGCTGTCCCCGCGCTCCTCGATCACCTCGCTGCAGAACGAGTTCAAGGACCGCCTGCAGACGCTGGCCGATGTCTTGGGCTTCGACGCCAAGTTCGAGTTCGAGTATCCCGGCTGGAGCTATGCCGAGCATTCGCCGGTCCGCGACGTTTTTGTCGAGAGCTATCGCGAGCTCTTTGGCTCCGAGCTGCGCATCGAGTCCATTCACGCTGGCCTTGAGTGCGGCCTGTTTGCTGAGGCCCTGCACGGCCTGGACGCCATCGCCGTGGGCCCGACGCTCTCCGATGTCCACACCCCGGACGAGAGCATGGAGCTCGCTTCTGCCGAGCGCTTCTACGAGCTGCTCATCGACGTCCTCAAGCGCCTTGCCGCGTAAGGGTCGCGCTAGCAGCAGTTCGAGCCACGTGCTAGCGGATTGCAAATGACATTACGAGAGGGGGCATCCGAACTTTTGCGACGGGTGCCCCCCCCTCTTCTTTTAAGAAATGTGGATTGATTGGCGCCTAGCCCATATCCGCCTTGATGAGGTCGAGGGTGCGCTGGCAGTTTTCGCGGACGGGGCCGAGCATATGCTCGCGCAGGTCCGCCATGCCGGGCAGGTCGGCGTATTCGTCCATGATCTCTTCCATACAAATGGGCACCTCGTAGGCGAGATCCATCATGGTCGCAAAGCAAAACTTCTCGGATAGCCCGGCATCGGTGAGCGCCGCCTCCAGCGCGGGGTCGCCCATACCGTGGTATCGGCGGATAGCGCCTGGACCGATGCGCCCCACTCGATTTTCGCCGCCAACGCTCATGGCAAGGCGCGCCCGGCGGCGCATACGCTCGTACGCCAAGCCCGATGCGACATCGTACATGGGTGCGAGCGCTGCGTTTGTGCCTTTACCTAGGATGAGCGAGTAGTTTTTAGCGTGTGCGTCAGGCGCTCCGATAATGGCGTTATAGAACAACATATAGGTAAAAAGCACAAGATTCATGTGGTGGGGGACTGTGTTAATCAGTCGTTCTTGGATGTCTCGTGTGGTTGGTCCTCCGTCGGCGGTGTATTTCTGGCTTGGCAATACACCGAGCGCCTGGCAAAAGTCCTCCTGATGCAGCCTTTCGATATTTCCGCTGCTATTGACAATTCTGTCGTACCGTTCAACGACGAGCGCGGCTTCGTCTTCAAATGTGCAATAGGAGACGTTGGCAGTTGGAATGCCAACACGCCGAGCCGTTTTCATGCAGACGAATTCGTTTAAGGCCTGATGTTTGAACCCAACGACACCATTTTTGAAGATATGGGTAGTGGGGGATGACCCTAGACATTCGCACCATTGGCCATCATGCCAAGCTAGTGCAAATTTGCCTTGGTTGCCGCCCAGGGACCAGCTTTCGTTGGAGCCCATCCATGTCTCTCTTTCGTCATCGCGAATTGCTTTGAGCTTGTGAGCGATTTGAGAATTGGTAAGCGGGCGGTATGCCGAGACCCTGCCGCGGGCGGCGCCTAATTGATCGGTTCGACAAAACTGAACGGCCCCTGCGCAGTCAAGACCGATATGGCACAAGAGGGCGACGGGGTTGTTGGATGCAACGTCATGCTCGGCGGCAATAGCGCGACGCTGCTCTTGGCTGTCGGGCAAAAGGCCAAATAGGAACGGGCGGACGATGTTATGGCCATACGTGCGATTGGAAAGCGGCATTGTAAGCGATAGTGGTGCTCCGCGATAGGTTGGGGCGTATACAAAGCTGCAGAGTCCATGCTCGTCTTGCCGGAGAGTGCCTGCGATTTCGCCACAAATGAGGGTCGCAAGCTCCATCTCTGCCATTTATTTCACAACCTTACAGTCAAAGGAGAGGTCTGAAGTGTCGGAAAGGCCTTGCTCGGCTGCGATTTGGGCCAGCAAGGCACCATAGGAAGATGGCGTTCCCTGTCGAGCGGGTCGTCTGCCTACGCTTGGCTTTGGCAGGGCATTCGAGTTCGCGATAGGGAGGTCCGCTTTCGTCGTCGGATGTTCGGAGGGCGATGCGATGGAGTCGTTATCGCTTTGCGCAAAGAGACCTATGCCGAGTGCGTTAAAGACGGACAGCAACTTGTCGAGTCGAATGCCGGTGGCGTCTCCTAGCTCGAGCGATGCGAGCAGGCGCTCTGAAACACTGGCCGTTTTGGCGAGGGCGGCACGGGTGAGACCCTGAGCCTCGCGTGCCTGGCGCACGTAGATGCCAGCTTGGCGCGGTGTGGTGATGGGAAGGGTATTCACGGCGATCTCCTAACGTGCAGACTTTTGCATATCAGTATGACATGCAAAAGTCTGCACGAAAAGGCCTCATGCAAAACTTTGCATGAGGCCTTGTACTGGCGTTGAGTTTTGAGCGATTGTGTTTGGCGTTACAGCGCCAAAATCCCCAGATGCTCAAGCAAGATCTTAAGTCCGATGAGGATGAGCACGATGCCGCCCACGATGGTGGCAGGTTTTTCGTAGCGCGCGCCAAAGGTGTGGCCGATCGCTACGCCGGCGACGGAGAAGATAAACGTTGTGACGCCGATAAGCGATACAGCGGGAACGATGTCGACCGAAAGCGCGGCGAACGAGATGCCCACGGCCAGGGCGTCGATTGAAGTGGCGATGGCGAGGATCAGGTACTCGCTCAGTTCAATCTTTTCGGCATTCTTGCCGTCGCCTTCATCCTCGTCCTCGGTAAAAGCCTCCCACAGCATTTTGCCGCCGATGAAGGCCAAAAGGATAAAGGCAATCCAATGGTCGATGGGGCCGATGATGCCCATAAACTGGCTGCCAAGCGCCCATCCGATCACGGGCATGCCGGCCTGGAAGCCGCCAAAGAACAGGCCGAGCACTACGGCGACCTTAAGGTTGATCTTCTTCATGCCAAGGCCCTTGCAGATGGATACGGCAAAGGCGTCCATCGAAAGGCCAATGGCGAGCAGCACGAGCTCTACGAGTCCCATGGTTTGGCTCCCTCCTTGCGGGCGAACCCGCGTGTACTTCTGACAGGGGAGCAACAAAAAAGACCCGTGGCGTACGCGCCGCGCGTACAACCACGAGTCTCGTTCATTAAGGCAAGCCAGACCGTGTCGGCCAGTATGTTGACTTGCCGCGCCACCGGAGGCGAACCCGGTCACGCGACTACTCCCTCATTCATGTGAATCCCGATGCTACCACATGAACAGCTCATTTGGGTTGAGGCTCTCAGCGGTGTTCGCTCATTCTGTAAGCATCGGATTTCGCGAGCGCCGCGGGGACAAACCGTGAGAAACTATTTAGCGTTTATGGAGCGTATGCGATGGGAGCGATGCCTTGGATAAGAACGAGCTGCAAAAGCGTATGGAACAGGCCATCCGCCTGACGGCACCTGGTCAGCCGATCCGCACCGCCCTCGACATGATCATCGCCGGTCACCTGGGTGCCCTTATCTGCGTCGGCGACACCGAAAACGTGCTCGCTGCCGGTAACGACGGCTTCCCACTCAACATTTCGTTCACCTCGAACCGCCTGTTCGAGCTCTCCAAGATGGACGGTGCCATCGTTATCGACGGCGACCTCACCCAGATCCTGCGCGCCAACTTCCACCTCAATCCCGATCCCTCGCTTGCCACGAGCGAGACGGGCATGCGTCACCGCACTGCCGCTCGCATGTCGGTGCTCACCGATGCCATCGTGATCTCGGTCTCGGCCCGTCGTGCCGTCGTCAACGTGTACGTTCACGGCAAGAGCTATGAGATCCAGCCCGTCACCACCATCATGAGCTCGGTCAACCAGCTCGTCGCCACGCTTCAGACCACCCGTCAGTCGCTCGACCGCTCCCTGCTGCGTCTGACGGCCCTCGAGCTCGATGACTACGTTACGCTCGCCGATATCACCGGGATTTTCTCGAGCTTCGAGATCATGCAGCAGGCAAAGACTGAGCTTAAGGATTGCATTGTCAAGCTGGGCAACCAGGGCAAGCTCGTGCAGATGCAGCTCGAGCAGCTCGCCGGCTCCAGCATGGATACCGAGTACGACCTGATGATTCGCGACTATGCGAGTGATTCCTCCGAGGCCAATGCCGAAAAGATCCGCGCCAACCTGAGCCGTATGACGCCTAAGGACCTGTCCGACCCACAGCATGTGGCGGCGGTTCTGGGTTACGACGACCTGGACGAGGACTCCGTCATGACGCCGCTGGGCCTGCGCACGCTTTCGCGCGTGTCCGTCGTGCGCGACGGCGTGGCCGAGAAGATCGTCGACGAGTACGGCTCGCTGCAGGAGCTCATGGATGACATCAGCGAGGATCCGGAGCGCCTGGGCGACTTTGGCGTCAACAACCCTGCCATTCTTGCGGACTCCCTGTACCGCATGAAGGGTACCAAACAGGGGAACGCATAATGGCGCCCGTATGCGCCGTGGTCGTTGCCGGCGGCAGCGGCCAGCGCTTTGGAAATCCCGGCGGCAAGCAGCTCGTTAACGTGGCGGGCCGTCCGCTCATGAGCTGGTCCATCCGCGCGTTCGATCGTAGCAACAAGGTCGGCCACATCGTGGTGGTGTGCCCTGCCGAGCGCCGTGCCGAGATGCGCCGCCTGGCCATCGACCCGTTTGACTATGACACGCCCATCAGTTTTGCCGATGCCGGCGACACCCGCCAGGACTCCACCCGTGCCGGCGTGCATGCGGTACCGGCGGGTTTCGAATATGTCGCCATCCACGACGGCGCCCGTCCGCTCATCACGACCGAGGCCATCGATCATGCGGTCGACGTGCTCGTGAGCGACCGTGCTCTCGACGGTATCGTGTGCGGTCAGCCCGCGATCGACACGCTCAAGATCGTCGATGGCGACAACATCGTCGAGACGCCGCCGCGCGAGCTGTACTGGGCCGCGCAGACGCCGCAGATCTTTAGCGTCGACGCCATGAAGCGCGCTCACGCCGCTGCTATCGCCGAGGGCTTTATCGGTACCGACGATTCATCGCTGGTCGAGCGCATGGGCGGGCGCGTCCGCTGTGTCCAGAGCCCGCGCGATAACCTTAAGGTGACGGTACCCGAGGACCTGCGTCCCGTAACCGCGATTCTGCTTGGCCGCATGGCCGAGGGAGAGGACCTTCCCCATGTTCAGTAACCTGCGCATTGGCCATGGCTACGACGTTCACCGTCTGGTGGAGGGGCGTCGATGTATCATCGGCGGTGTCGACATTCCCTACGAGCGCGGCCTGCTGGGCCACTCGGATGCCGATGTGCTCGCGCACGCCTTGGCCGACGCCATTCTGGGCGCCTGCCGCGGGGGAGATATCGGCAAGCTATTCCCCGACACCGATCCCGCCTACGAGGGTGCCGATTCGATGGTGCTGCTCGCCCGCGTGATGGACTATGCGCGCGAGCTGGGCTTTGAGTTTGTCGATGCCGATTGCACCATTGCCTGTCAGCAACCCAAGATCACTCCGCACCGCGATGCCATGCGCGCCAACCTTGCCCATGCCCTGGGCGTCGACGTGGAAAACGTGGGCGTCGCCGCCACCACGACCGAAAAGCTCGGTTGGGAAGGCCAAGGCGAGGGAATTGGCGCCTGGGCCGTCTGCCTGCTACAGAAAACCGTTAAGGAGTAACGAATGCGTATCTACAACAGCGCTACCCATAAAAAGGAAGAGTTCCAGCCCATCGAGTCCGGCAAGGTTCGCATGTACGTGTGCGGCCCCACGGTCTACGACAACATCCATATCGGCAACGCCCGCACGTTCATCAGCTTTGACGTGATTCGCCGCTGGCTCATCGCGAGCGGTTACGAGGTCACGTTCGCCCAGAACCTCACCGATGTCGACGACAAGATCATCAAGCGCGCCAACGAGCAGGGCCGTACGGCCGCCGAGGTCGCGACGGAGTTCTCCGACAAGTTCATCGGCGTCATGCGCGCCGCCAACGTGCTCGATCCCGATGTGCGCCCCCGCGCCACCAAGGAGATCGGCCCCATGATCGCTATGATCAAGACGCTTATCGAGCAGGGCCACGCTTACGCAGCCGATAACGGCGATGTGTACTTTGCCGTGCGCAGCGATCCCAACTATGGTCAGGTCTCGGGCCGCAACATCGACGACCTTATGGTTGGCGCGCGCATCGAGGAGAACGAGGACAAGAACGACCCGCTCGACTTTGCCCTGTGGAAGGCCGCTAAGCCCGGCGAACCCAGCTGGCCGAGCCCCTGGGGCGAAGGCCGTCCCGGTTGGCACACCGAGTGCGCCGCCATGGTGCATCGCTACCTGGGCACCCCGATCGACATCCACGGCGGCGGCTCCGACCTTGCCTTCCCGCATCACGAGAACGAGTGCGCCCAGGCCACCTGCGCCTGGCACCAGGGCTTCTCCAACACCTGGATGCACACGGGCATGCTGCTGGTAGACGGCGAGAAGATGTCCAAGTCGCTCGGCAACTTCTTTACGCTGGCCGAGGTCCTCGAGCAGCACTCCGCTGCTGCTCTGCGTCTGCTGATGCTGCAGACGAGCTATCGCTCGCCGCTCGATTTTTCTTGGGAGCGCCTGGAGGGTGCCGAGAACTCGCTTACGCGTATCGCCGGTACGGTCGAGAACCTGCGCTGGGCCGCGAACCATGCGGCGGCCGATGCCGATGAGGCAGCATCTGAGGCGTTTGCCGCCAAGGCCGCCGAGACCCGTGCCACCTTTAAGGAGTGCATGGACGACGACTTTAATACCGCTGGTGCCATGGGTGCTGTCTTTGGCTTTGTGACCGAGTGCAACCAGTACCTGGAGCAGGCGGGCGATGCTGCCGACAAGGCCGCTGCGCTTGCTGCTGCCGATACGCTGGTCGAGCTGCTCGATACGTTTGGCGTCGAGCTCCCCGAGCCCAAGGTCGAGTTGCCGCTGGGCCTGCTGGGCGTTGCCGCCGGCCTGGTCGCCTACACGGGTGACGACGTGGACGAGGCCGCTGCCAAGATTCTCGAGGCCCGTGCCGAGGCCCGTGCCGCCAAGAACTGGGATCTGGCCGACGCCATCCGCGACCAGCTCAAGGACCTGGGCCTGACGATTGAAGATACGGCCGCGGGTACTCGTATTAAGAGTCTCTAGTATTTGTCGACCGTTCGAGGTGCGGCAGATTGCCTTGAAAGAGGAGGGCATAGACCTGGTGGTCATGCCCAACGATTGAAAGGCAAGGTGCCGTGGCTCGGACGGTCGATTCTTGTTCGTTATCTATTTAAGGAGGCCGTTTTATGGCCGACAATCGCAAACGTGCACCGCGTGGAGGCAAGCAGGCTGCTTCTGGCTCGCGTCCGATTCGCCGCAACGACCGCGCTGCCACTCCCAAGGGCCAGCGCGAGCGCTCCCAAGCCCAGGCTGCGCGTTCGCAGCGAGATCGCAACCGCGACAACGTTCAGGTTCCCAAGGGCGAGTTTATCGAAGGTCGTCGTGCTGCCGCCGAGGCACTGCGTACCGGCTTTCCCGTCAAGTGCGCGCTCATCGCCGAGGGCGGGGAGCGCGATGCCGCCTTGTCGCGCCTGGTCGACGACCTCAACGCCGCGGACGTCCGCATTAAGTATGTGCCGCGCACGCAGCTCGATGCGCTGTCGAGCCATGGCGCTCACCAGGGCATTGCGCTCGAGGTGGGCAATTTCCCCTATGCCGATATCGCCGATATTCTCGATCGCGCGGGTGAAGGACCGGCGCTCGTCGTCGTGCTCGACCATGTGACCGACGATGGCAATTTTGGTGCGATCGTGCGCTCTGCCGAGGTCGTGGGCGCAGCGGGCGTCATCATTGCCAACAAGCGCGCCGCCGGTGTGACCGTGGGCAGCTACAAAACCTCTGCTGGTGCCGTTATGCATCTGCCCATCGCACAGGTTCCCAACATCGCTCGAGCGCTCGACGACCTCAAGGCTGCTGGCTTTTGGGTGGGCGGTGCTTCCGAGCACGCCGAGGGCAGCTGCTGGGATGCTCCCTTTGAGGGCCGCGTTGCGCTCGTCATGGGCTCCGAGGGCGACGGCATCTCGCGCCTGGTGCTCGAGAAATGCGACTTTTTGACCAAGCTTCCCCAGCGCGGCATGACCGAGAGTCTCAATGTGGCCCAGGCGACCACCGCGCTGTGCTTTGAGTGGCTGCGCCGCAATGCCGGCGAGCTCATGGGGGAGGAGTAGCGCATGTCCAAGAAGAACCGCGCCAAGTCCAAGGCCAAGCGCTTTGGCGAGGGCTCGGCCAAGCCGATTGTTTCGGCCGCGACCTACGGCGTGGGCGGCAATGCGTTTGCGCAGGCTATCGCCGACCCAGTCTCGACGGTGCACTCCAACAAGCCCGAGCTGCTGGTGGTCGACGGTTACAACGTGATCCACTGCACGCCGCGCTACGAAAAGCTCGTCTACGACCATTCCGACGATCCATATTCCAGCGACGTCCACGATATGGCGCGCACCGCGCTCATCAACGATGTTGCGGCGTTTGCCCAGGGCCGTTACGAGGCCGTGATCGTGTTCGACGGCGCGGGCAACATCTCCAACGAGCGCCCCAACCTACCGGCCCGCGGCGTGCGCATCGAGTTCTCGCCGACGGGCGTCTCTGCCGATACCGTGGTGCAGAAGCTCTGCATCGAGGCACGCGAGGAAGGCCGCGCGTGCTCCGTGGTATCGAGCGACGGTACGATTCAGGCCGTCGTCATGGGCAAGGGCGTCACGCGCATCTCGAGCCGCATGCTGGTGGACGAGATCAAACAGATCGATAACGACGTTCACGAGGCAGAGGAAGCCCCGCAGATCAAGATGACTCTGGGCAGTCGCCTGAGCCCCGATGCCCTGGCCAAGCTCAAGGCCCTTCGTGGCCGGTAGGGGAGTATCTGTAGAGACCAGCTACTCGGCTGGTCAATTCACTGGCTTGTAGTTATTGGATTGTGGACTTGCCATCGCCAAAACGAATAGTTTTTTGTTTTGGCGAACAGACGAAACTATTCGTTCTGGCGAATAGTTTTGAGATGTGGTCGGTCGAAGGGCCTGTTGCGCCCCATCCTCAATTCCTTTATCCTTAACAGGCTTCGCGCGAAAGCGCCAAGTGTGCCAGTGTGGCGCAACGGTAGCGCAACTGATTTGTAATCAGTGGGTTGCAGGTTCGATTCCTGTCACTGGCTCCATGAGAGTTTCGGGCTCTGTTCCCTTGTGGGACAGGGCCCGTTTCTATTTATGTTGACATGTCAGCGGGTTTGACTCCCACCAAGCTTCAGGTTTGTCTCGATCTATAACACGGGCGGGCTGAAAACCTTTCTTACTGTTACAGAATGAGACGTAAGCGGAGGTCTCTGCGTAATATCTCGATCTGTAACAGATAGGGGAGAAAATGTTCTCTGAATGTTACAGATCGAGACAAAAGCCGGACCGGTATCAGTCAGCCTGGCTGAGCGTGGATTATCGGACGAACGAGCGTGTAAAATCTCCCGCCTAGTGAATGAGCGTGGATAATCTTCCACTTTGGGCCCAGTGGCACGCCAAAAGTGGGAGATTGTCCACGCTCGATTTCAAACGGGAGAATATCCACGCTCGAATTTGCCAAGGAAGCCCGATCTCAACCTATATATAGGTACAAATGAGTTGTTATCGAAGGGATGTTCTGCAGGCTCACTCTACCGTGCCAAAGTGTTCCCTCGGGAAATGTCACCGCAACATGCAAATCCACCGTCCTTCATATCCAAACTCAACAAAACCGCAGGTCACGGCTATATAGATACGCCCGGAACCGTGTATCTAGAGGTTTTCGTTGACAGCCCCCAAGGTTGCATCGTATTATCTTTTTCGTTCGCGGGGGCGGCGGTCCAAAAGACCAAAGGACCTGCGGATACTTGAACGATTGGGAGTTTGCCCGAGTGGTTAATGGGGACGGGCTGTAAACCCGTTGGCTCTGCCTACATAGGTTCGAATCCTATAGCTCCCACCCGTCAAGTGCCTGTATAGCTCAGTCGGTAGAGCACTTCGTTGGTAACGAAGAGGTCACCAGTTCAAGTCTGGTTGCAGGCTCCATCCGGCGGTGTAGCTCAGTTGGTTAGAGCACACGGTTCATACCCGTGGCGTCACTGGTTCGAATCCAGTCACCGCTACCATAGGTAACACGGTGGCTTCTCAATAGTATGTTGAGAGGCCACTATGGTATAAAGGCAAAGTCCCGTCCGGGGACGACCTGTTTAGAGGAGGGCTTTATGGCCAAAGAGAAGTTTGAGCGCACTAAGCCGCATGTTAACATCGGCACCATTGGTCACGTCGACCACGGCAAGACCACGCTGACCGCCGCCATCACCAAGGTTCTCTCCGAGACCGAGGGCTGCAAGGCTGACTTCACTGCGTTCGAGAACATCGACAAGGCTCCCGAGGAGCGCGAGCGCGGCATTACGATCTCCGTCTCCCACGTCGAGTACGAGACTGCTGCCCGTCACTACGCTCACGTTGACTGCCCGGGCCACGCTGACTACGTCAAGAACATGATCTCCGGTGCTGCTCAGATGGACGGCGCTATCCTGGTCATCGCCGCTACCGACGGCCCCATGGCTCAGACCCGCGAGCACATCCTGCTCGCCCGTCAGGTTGGCGTTCCTTACATCGTCGTCTTCCTGAACAAGTGCGACATGGTTGACGATGACGAGCTCATCGACCTCGTCGAGATGGAGACCCGTGAGCTCCTCTCCGAGTACGATTTCCCCGGCGACGACATCCCCGTCATCCGTGGTTCCGCTCTGGGCGCTCTCGAGGGCGACGCCAAGTGGATGGACGCTATCCGCGAGCTCATGAACGCCGTCGACGAGTACATCCCGACGCCTGCTCGTAACAACGACCTCCCGTTCCTGATGGCCGTTGAGGACGTTATGACCATCTCCGGCCGTGGTACTGTTGCTACCGGCCGTGTCGAGCGCGGTGAGCTCAAGCTCAACGAGCCCGTCGAGATCGTCGGCATCAAGGATACCCAGAACACCGTCGTTACCGGTATCGAGATGTTCCGTAAGTCCATGGACTTCTGCGAGGCTGGCGACAACGTCGGTCTGCTGCTCCGCGGCATCAAGCGCGAGGACATCGAGCGCGGCCAGGTTCTCTGCAAGCCCGGTTCGGTTACCCCGCACACCAAGTTCACCGGCGAGATCTACGTTCTGACCAAGGAGGAGGGCGGCCGTCACACCCCGTTCTTCGATGGTTATCGTCCTCAGTTCTACTTCCGTACCACCGACGTTACCGGTACGGTCAAGCTCCCCGAGGGCACCGAGATGGCTATGCCTGGTGACCACATCACCATCGAGGGCGACCTCATCCACCCGATCGCCATGGAGGAGGGCCTGCGCTTCGCTATCCGCGAGGGTGGCCACACCGTCGGTTCGGGCATCGTCTCCACGATCATTGAGTAAATTAGCTCTTTGATATAGCTGACTTAGAGAACCCGGCACTTATTTGGGTGCCGGGTTCTTTTCTGCAATGGATATTGATCCGTTGCTGGTGTCGAGAGGATCAATAATGGTCCTGGTTGCACCGTCGATTAGATCTCGCTGGCTTCATTGATGTGTTCCAAATATGAATGGATTCAGCGAGAACCAATTGATTCGAGGTTTTCATTGACAGCACTTACATAGAGCTGATAAAGTACCATCTCGTGCCCGTACGGGGCGGATATGAAAGGTTCAGGATACATGCGTACTCTAGTTACTCTTGCGTGCACTGAGTGCAAGCGCCGCAACTATACGACCACCAAGAACAAGGCGAACATGCCTGATCGTATGGAGATCAAGAAGTATTGCCCCTGGTGCCGTCACCACACGCTGCACAAAGAGACTCGCTAGTCTTTAGTCATATACGCCAGTAGTTCAATTGGTAGAGCATCGGTCTCCAAAACCGAGTGTTGAGGGTTCGAGTCCTTCCTGGCGTGCCAGTCATTATTCCGTAAGCTCCCAATTGGGGGCTTACGGTTTACTCATGTATAAGCGCATTGCGCGGAGGTAACCCAAATGGCCAACAAGAAGAACAAGAAGAAGGCTCAGCAGCCGGCACCTGCCAATAACGCTGCCGCCAACTCCAAGGTTGAGGCCAAGAAGGCCGTTGCCAAGAAGAACGAGAAGGCTGCGAAGCCCAAGAAGAACGAGAAGCCTGGTTTCTTCGCCCGCACCAAGAAGTATTTCGCTTCGGTGAAGTCCGAGATGAAGCGTGTCACGTGGCCCGATAAGAAGGAGCTCGTGAACTACTCGGTCGTCGTTTGCGCTTCTCTGATCGTCGTCGGCGTCGTCATCGCTCTGCTCGATGCTGGCTTTGGCGAGGCTCTTGCTCTGTTCTCTGGATTGAGGGGCTAAACCATGTCTAAGCGTTGGTACGTCGTTCACACTTACTCTGGATACGAGAACCGCGTTAAGTCCGATCTCGAGCATCGTATCGAGACCATGGGCATGCAGGACCGTATCTTTGATATCGAGATTCCTATGGAGCGCGTCACCGAGATCAAAGAGGGTGGCAAGCGCGAGACCAAGGATTCTAAGATCTTTCCGGGTTATGTCCTGGTTCGCATGGAGATGGATGACGATGCGTGGACGTGTGTTCGCAACACGCCCGGCGTCACCGGTTTCCTAGGCGGCAACGGCAAGCCCGCTCCGCTTTCCCGCGACGAGTACAACAAGATGACTCGTCGTCCCGGTAAGGGCGATTCGCCCAAGCGCACCTCGGTTGATATTCAGGTCGGCACGTCCGTCCGCGTCACCGATGGCCCGCTTACCGACTTTGATGGCAAGGTCTCCGAGGTTAACACCGAGGCTGGCAAGCTCAAGGTCACGCTGATGATCTTTGGCCGCGAGACGCCGGTCGAGCTCGACTTTAACCAGGTCGCTGTCATCGCTTAAGTTTTCGTCCGTTCGCGCGAGCGTGCTTCTTCTGTGACTGCTCATCTCAGGAGTGCTTCTAACACGTGCGTGCTTACGATATAGCAAGTACTTCACACTCGTGATTCGAAAGGAATGACCATGGCTGAGAAGAAGGTTGCCAACGTCATTAAGCTCCAGATTCCTGCTGGTGCAGCTAACCCCGCTCCTCCCGTCGGCCCCGCTCTGGGCGCTGCTGGCGTGAACATCATGCAGTTCTGCCAGGCCTTTAACGCCGAGACGCAGGACAAGAAGGGCGACATCATCCCCGTTGAGATCTCTGTCTACGAGGATAAGTCCTTCTCCTTCATCACCAAGACCCCGCCGGCGGCTCACCTCATCAAGAAGGAGCTGAACCTCAAGTCTGGTTCCGCTAAGCCCCAGGCCGACAAGGTTGGCCAGCTCTCCCAGGAGCAGCTCACCAAGATCGCCGAGATCAAGATGCCGGACCTCAATGCCAACGACATTGACGCCGCCAAGAAGATCATCGCCGGTACCGCCCGTTCCATGGGCGTCACCATCGCTGAGTAGCGATTTCTTATGGTAACGACGGGTGCTCCGACCTGGGCGCCCGTTAAATGTGTGCAATAGGGCACACGATACGATGTGGGAGGGCTCACGCCCGTTTAACCACAGGAGGTAATGCACATGGCTAAGCATGGTAAGAGCTATAACGCCGCTGCCGAGAAGATCGATCGCGCCACGCTCTACACCCCCCTTCAGGCTGCCAAGCTCATTAAGGAGCTCGACACCGCCAAGTTCGACGAGACCGTCGAGGCCCACTTCCGTCTGGGCATCGATACTCGTAAGGCTGACCAGAACATCCGTGGTTCCATCTCCCTGCCCCACGGCACCGGCAAGACCGTTCGTGTTGCCGTCTTCGCCGAGGGCGAGAAGGCCCGCGAGGCTGAGGCTGCCGGCGCCGACATCATCGGTTCCGACGAGCTCGTCGCCCAGATTCAGAAGGGCGAGATCAACTTCGACGCCGCTATCGCTACGCCGAACATGATGGCCAAGGTTGGCCGCATCGGTAAGATCCTTGGTCCCCGTGGCCTCATGCCGAACCCCAAGCTCGGCACCGTGACCATGGACGTCGCCAAGATGGTCTCCGAGCTCAAGGCTGGCCGCGTTGAGTACCGCGCCGACCGCTACGGCATCTGCCACGTGCCCCTGGGCAAGAAGTCCTTCTCTGAGCAGCAGCTCGTCGAGAACTACGCTGCCCTGTACACCGAGATCCTGCGCGTCAAGCCCTCTTCTGCTAAGGGCAAGTACGTTAAGTCCATCTCCGTGTCTTCCACCATGGGCCCTGGCGTCAAGGTCGATCCCGCTATCCAGCGCGACTTCCTGGCTGAGTAACTAACAGTTACTGCCTGAGCAAAGCAAGCATTGCTAAAGAGACCCGGTTCTGCCTCGTGCAGGACCGGGTCTCTTGCTATCTCGGGCCAAAACCACCACAAAGGTGCCTGTCCCCTTTGTGGCGGTTACCAGGGTGTTCTGGCGGTAGAGGACTCGATTGCCTCGTGGCGCTTGAGCTCGCGGCGCATGGTTTGCGAATTGAGCCAGGCTGCCTGCCAGCCACGGATGGGGTAGCGCGCTTCATCCAGCTCAAACTGCGTATAGCCGCACGCGTTGATGATTGTTGTCCCGCATGCATGCTGGCGCTCACGCTGAAAGTCGCGACCATAGCATTGGTGCACATGCCCGTGCACCATGTAGTCGGCCCCCCAGGACTCAAGCGCTGTGTTAAAGCACTCAAACCCTCGATGCGGCAGATCGTCCAGATCACCCATACCGGCGGCGGGTGCATGGGTAAGCAGAATGTCGCACCCGCCGACCATCCTAACCTTACGCGACAGCTTACGCATGCGCTTGGACATCTCGCGTTCGGTGTACATGTTGGCGCCGTCGCGATAACGCATGGACCCGCCAAGGCCCGCAATGCGAATCCCCCGGTACGTGTACACGCTGTCTTCCACGCAGATACATCCGCCCGGTGCATGACGTGCGTAGCGGTCGTCGTGGTTGCCGCGAACGTAGATGAGCGGTTTGTTGATGACGGTGACCAAAAACTCAAGATAGTCCGGGTCCAGATCGCCGGCAGACAGAATCAGGTCGACACCCTCAAAGCGCTCCTTGCGAAAGCACTCCCAAAGGCATCGTTCTTCGGTATCTGCTATGGCAAGGATCTTCATAGGGCGGTAACTCCCGGCTCATCGTCGAGCTGCGGAATGGTGCCTACCACGTTGTCCGCCAGCCAATTCATCTCGACAATCTGCGCGCTCGGCAGTGGGGGAAAGCCCTCGATCTGCACCACGCCGTCTTGGCTATGAAGCTCGCCGCCAAATGGATTGATGGAGCCCTCGACGATGCCATTGCGGAGCAGCTGCACCAGTTTGCGCGTCTGATAGGGCAGGCCCGGAGCGTAGCGAATGTCGATGACGCCCGAGCTCATGCCATACCAGTAGTTGACGGCGCGAACCTGGCTGTCGTCACTGGTCTCATCCCAGGTGCCATGCAGCAGGCTTCGCACGATAAGCTCGTAGTATCGGCCCCAGTTCCAGACCGGCATGGCGATGCCGACGACCTTGCCATCGACCAGGCGGTGGAGTCCGTAGGCCGTAGGGTCTACGAGCGACTTTGACATGTCAGCGCCGGTCATGACGCTCACGCCTTCGCGGCACATGGCCTCGGCAAGGCCTCCGGCGGGCACATCGCCCCAGGTCAGGATAATTTGCGCACGGGGGTCGAGCAGCGAGGCGCCGATGGCAAAGGCGTTGATCTCGCTAAGCGCGCCCGAGGCGAAGACCGACGCGTGGTAGCCGATACGGTGGTTGTCCGCCATACTGGCGGCAAGGGCGCCCAGGAGGAACTTGGCCTCGTACATCTTGCCAAAGTACGAACGGACGCTTTGGTGGGGAAGGCCGATAGAGCAGTTAAGGAACCGCACCTGGGGATACTCAACGGCAGCTCTGAGCGTGTATTCCATCAGGCGGTGCGAGGTCGAGAAGACGACGTTAGCTCCATGTTTGACAGCCGTTTCCACGGCGGCGTAGAACACGTCCGGATTGTGACAGTCCTCGAACGCCTCGGTGTGCACGATACCGCCAAAGTGCTCATCGAGATACTGACGCCCTTGGTCGTGCAGGCTGTCCCAGCTCGACGTCGCACAGGGGAACTCATGGATAAAGGCGATGCGCAGGGGGTTGGCCGCCGAGTAGACGGTCTTGCCCATAAAGAAGTTGAGCACGCCGGAGGTGGACTTGGCGGGCGCCTCTTCCTCATCGACACTCGGTGCCTCGACAAGATCGACCTTCTCCTCGTCGCTTTTGCCGGCAATGACAAGCTCGCGCCAAATCTTGCACAGACGGTTGACGACGATATCAGTCGGCGTATCCAGCAGGCGGTCCTGGTTGTACACGTTGAGGTAGACGAGCATGGCGTCGGCGGGCGTAATGTCCAGATGGTCGCCGCCGGCGCGCAGGTAGGCTCGTTTAAAGAGTAGGAAGGTATGGCGCAGGTAGTCGACCTTTTTCTGTGGCCACTTTTCGACAAGGTCCTGGCCGAGCATCTTGGCGAGCGTCTCATAGCTTCCCTCGCGCGAGAACTCAATCTCGTATAGGGGGCAGACGCGCCAAAACGCGCAGAACTCGCCGTACAGGCGACTTTCGACGGAATCCCATGTGCCGGGGTAGAGGCGGGTGACCTTGGCCGAAACCGTCGGGGCGTCCAGGAATTTGAGGACGCTGACGCGCTTGTTGCCCTCCTGGACGTAGAACCGATGCATGAACTCGGTGACGATGATGGGGTCGCGATAGCCCTCGGTCACCTGGATGTCATAGAGGTTGGACCACTTGCGGGCGAACTCGGTGCTAAATGGCAACAGGGGCATAAAGTTGCACGAAAAGGCTGACTGACGGCCCTTGGTAACCGTGCCGACGACCATTTCGAGCGGAATGTCCCTTAGGCCGACGCTCTCTCGCTGACCTAAGGGGAGCTGGGCAACGAGGCTATCGAGGTCCGTAAGGTACGGGTGCTCGCTTTGGCTGATGGCGCGACGGCGTCCCTGCTCGCCGCGCTTGCGTGCTTGACGATAGGCCTCTTCCATGGTGTCTACTCCCTTAGTCGTTTAAACAACAATATGAACCATGGTACCACGATGCGAAACCACCAGAAAGGTGCCTGTCCCCTTTGCGGTGGTTTTAGGCGATGATGGGGGCGATGGCGCGGATACAGGCGTCGGCTGCCGTGAAAGTGGTGCTGTCGTCGCTGACGATAAAGATGATTTTGCCCTTGACGCCAAAGTCGCCGATCTCGCTAAAGAGCACGTACGGCTCCTTGTCAAAGCCAGAGATAGGAAGCACAGCGGTCTTGGTGGCGTCGGTAAGCTCATCTGCCAGCGCGTCCAACGAGGCCCACTTGGACGTGTCCTTTACGGCAACGGGCACGGCAACGCGCCCAAAGGGCATCAAGTGCACGAGCGTGTTCTTGGAGATGTTTGAATTGGGGACGATGATGGTCTGCCCGCAGGCGTCCTCGATAGTCGTATGGCGCCAGGTGATATCTTGGACCACGCCCGACACGCCGCCGACTTCGATATTGTCGCCGGGCTTGATGATGCCCATAAACGTAACCTGCATACCGCCGATAAGGTTAGAAAGCGTGTCCTGAAAGCCGAGTGAGATGGCGATGCCGCCGACGCCAAGAGCGGCGACGAGGGCGTTTGCATTAATGCCAAAGCAGTTGTCGAGGATAAAGCTGCCGCCGATCGTCCATATGACGGCGCGCGCGATGTTGATGAAGATGCTTGATGAAGGGAGTGGGTTGTCGTCGCGGCTAAGCAGGTGGTGCAGGGTCTTGGACGCGATCTTGGCGGCAACGGCCGTGCCGATAGCCAAGATACCTGCCCAGATGATGTTGTGGACCCATTGTTGTGCAAAGAAATGAAGAATTGGCTCAAACAATTCCATGTAGGGAAACCTCCTCATGATCGTTCAACCATGATACCCATCAAGAAGCCCGTCCGATCAAATTCGGACGGGCTTCTGTGCTCGATATAAGGGTTAACGAAAACCACCACAAAGGTGCCTGTCCCCTTTGTGGTGGTTTTCTAGGTCGTTAGCTCAGCAGCATGCGGTCGTTGGCGAGCTCGCCGCCCGAGACCTCCTCGAACTTCTGCAGCAGGTCGGCGACGGTGAGCGACTTTTTCTCGCCGCCGGCCACATCGTAAATCACATGGCCCTCGTGCATCATGATCAGACGGTTACCCAGACGGATGGCGTCGTTCATGTTATGCGTGACCATGAGCGTGGTCAGGTGGTTCTCGTCGACGATCTCCTCGGTCAGGTTGAGCACCTTCGATGCCGTCTTGGGGTCGAGAGCCGCCGTGTGCTCGTCGAGCAGCAGCAGGCGCGGCTTGGTGAGCGTGGCCATCAGCAGGGTGAGTGCTTGGCGCTGACCGCCCGATAGCAGGCCGACCTTGGCGTTGAGGCGCGTGTCCAGGCCGAGGTCCAAGCGCTTGAGCAGCTCAACGTACTCGTCCTTCTCGGCCTTGGTGACGCCCCACGAAAGACCGCGACGCTGGCCGCGGCGCTTGGCTAAGGCCAAGTTCTCGGCAATTTGCATGTCGGCTGCGGTGCCGCGCATGGGGTCCTGGAACACACGGCCCAGGTACTTGGCGCGCTGCGACTCGCTCAGACGCGAGATGTCGGTGCCGTCGAGCTCGATAACGCCCGAATCGAGCGGATATACGCCGGCGATCATGTTGAGCAACGTGGACTTGCCGGCGCCGTTGCCACCAATCACGGTTACAAAGTCGCCATCATTCAGAGTGAGGTCGACGCCGGTAAGAGCGCGCTTCTCGGTGACGGTGCCCTTGTTAAAGGTCTTCTTGACGTGCGAGAGCTTAAGCATCTGCCTCATCTCCCCTCGTGTAGGAGCTGCGGAGCTTATAGCGCTCCCAAACCACGGGCACGCACAGGGCCACGGCAACGATTACGGCGGAGAGCAGCTTCATGTCGTTGGCGTCCATGCCCAGCTGCAGCACGATGGCGCGAATGAGGAAGTAGACCACGGAGCCAAAGACGGCGGAGGCAAGACGGACGCTAAACTGCGTCAGACCGCCGGGCAGCAGGCGGCCGAGCACCTCGCCGATAACAATGGCGGCAAGACCGATAACGATGGCGCCGGTGCCCATGCCGATATCGGCATACTTCTGGCTCTGGCAGATGAGCGCGCCCGAAAGGCCGATAAGGGCGTTGGAGAGCACGAGGGCAATCATCTTGGTGGTGTTGGTGTTAACGCCCAGGGCACGGATCATGTACTCGTTGTTGCCGGTGGCACGCAGCGCCGAGCCGATCTCGGTGCCAAAGAACCAGTACAGGATGGCGACGATGGCCACGGCCAGCACAATGCCCAGGATAATGGCAACAGTGGACTGCGGCAGGCCCGTCATGTGGCTGACGGATGAGAAGATGGTGCCCTTGGCAAGGATGGGCGTGTTGGATTTGCCCATGATGCGCAGGTTGATGGACCACAGACTGATCTGCGTAAGGATTCCGGCGAGGATCGCGGGAATCTCAAAGACGGTGGTCAAGATGCCCGTGACGGCGCCCGCGATGGCACCGGCGCACATGCCGGCCAGCATGGCGAGCAGCGGGTCGACGTTATTGTTGACGATAAGCACGGCGCAGACACAGCCGCCGAGGGCAAAGCTGCCGTCGCAGGTCATATCGGGGATGTCGAGCAGGCGGAACGTGATAAACACGCCAAGCACCATAATGCCCCAGAGGACACCCTGCGAAACGGCGCCCTGCAATGCAATGAGCATGCTTCATACCTCCTAGGATAGGGTGGACACGTGATTTTCCATAATAGCGGTACCAATGCATAAAAGAGCGGTGGACAGATGTTTTGTTTTACCTGAAACAAGCAGGGCGAACGCCGGTCTTTAGCGTTCGCCCCAATGACTCAGATATTGAATAACGCAGCTGTGGCGCGCGTGCGGGCCCTAGACGCGTCACCGCGCATGGTGCTATTCGTCCAGAGCGGAAAGGTCGATACCCAGAGCCTCGGCCATCTCGTCGTTTTTGACGACGACCAGGTCCTTGCTCGAGAGGTGCTTGATCGGCATATCCTCGGGCTTGGCCTCGCCCTTCAAGATCTTGACGGCCATCTCGCCTGCAGCGTAGCCCAGGTCCTCGTAGTTGATGGAGAGGGTGAACAGGCCGCCGGCCTTGCACATGCCCTCCTCGCCGGTCACGAAGGGGAGCTTGTTCTCCTTGCAGATCTGGCCCACCTGCGAGGCACCCGCGGCGATGGTGTTGTCGGTGGGGGAGTACAGTGCGTCGACCTTGCCCACGGCAGACTCGACGACGGACTGAATCTCGTTGGAGCTCGAGACGGTGAAGTCGGTGTACTCCAGGCCCAGCTTGTCGAGCTCCTTCTTGGCGGCCTTGATCTGGACGTCGGAGTTGGACTCGGCGGTGCAGTAGAGGAGGCCGACCTTCTTAACGTCGGGCAGGACCTTCTGCATCATCTCGAGCTGCTCGGCGACCGGGGTGAGGTCGGAAGCGCCCGTGACGTTGGTGCCGGGCTTGTCGTTGTCCTGGACCAGGCCGGAGGCGGCGTAGTCGGTGATGGCGCAGCCAACGATGGGGATATCGGCCGTAGCGCCGGCGGCAGCCTGCGCGGCGGGCGTGGCGATGGCATAGATCAGGTCGACGCCGTCGCCTACGAACTTGTCGGCAATGGACTTACACGTGGACTGGTCGTTCTGGGCGTTCTTCTGGTCGATCTTGACCTTGAGACCGCTCTTCTTGATGGCCTTGACGAAGCCGTCGTTGGCGGCATCGAGCGCGGAGTGCTCGGTGAGCTGCAGAACGCCGATGGTGTAGTCGGAATCGGCGGCAGCGGAGCCGGAACCAGAGTTGCCACCGCATCCAGCGAGCGGGGCGAGCGCGAGCAGGCCAGCGGAGACAAGAAGGCTCCTGCGGCTGATGGTGATGTCCTTCATATCATTACCCCCAGTATAAAAATGACTGGAAACACTGCACTAGGAAAAAGTGCAAGTGGGACTATAGTAACGCCGTTGTCCATTTTTACAACATCCTGGCGAGTTTTTTAATACTGAACTGGACGGGCGGTGCTGAGGAATGACGGACGGTAACGGGGCTTACGCTGCGGGCGCGGGGCTGTCTTCTTCGTCTAGCGCGGCAAAGAGTTTCTTGCCGTCGAGCAAACGCGTGCTGACGTTTCTCATGCGGCTGACCTCAACGGTGCGCAGGGTGTCGTCGGCGCCTCGGGTGTCGTAGACCGTTCCCAGCAGATACGAGACGCCATCGCGCTGCCTGATTGCAAAGGGCCGGACCGTCATCCGCACCACCTCGGTTTCGCCCCGGGTCAGGACGTTTGAGATATCAAAGCTGACGGTTGTTCCATGGTCGATGGCCTGTTCGACGAGCTCGCACGTGTCGATGCGCTTGGCGCGCGGACGCGTTGTCTTGACGGGCGCGTCGTTGGCGGCCGGTGCCGGTTCGGGCATATCGAGGTAGCCGCGAACATCGGCGCTCGCCATGGCGACCAGGTGCTGCGCCATGCTCTTTCGAATGGCTATGGGCGTCGATCGGTTGCGCATGACCATGCCGTGGAGCCGTATGATTTCCTCGTCAGCAAGTGGGCGGGTGAGGAGCCGATAACCCACGCCGCGTTTATAGTCGATTTCGTATCCGGCGTGACGAAGTGCGGATATCGAGGTATAGATGCTGCGGCGTGCCGCCGAGATGGGCATGCGGGCGGGGTCGTCAGGATGGGCGAGGAGCTCGACCAGCTCGTCGGAAAGCAGCGCTTTGTCCTCGCCGGTGTTCTCGCTCAAGAGCTGCAGGATGCGCACGGCGCGATAGGCTGCCATCGAGGCGGAGCCCCTGGTCGTGGTCTCGTAGTTTTCAACAACGGCTTCGGTCATGGCGCCCACGTCCTTTCCTTTTTTGGTGATGGCAGATCAGAGCCTAGGGCGCGGAGCCTGGCCAAGGACGCGTGGCGCCTTGGACGGTCGGTGGTTGCCGGCAAACGGCGGGTCGAGTTTTCAACAACCCTGCCTAACTGACCAAAACCTTGCCAAAAGCTTGACGAATGCTGTTGAAAAAGCGCCCCTCGGCGGATGTCGAGAGGCGCTTGTGCGATGAGCGTTGACGCGTGGCGATGCGAGCTAGTGCCCGATGATTAGAAGTCGGCGTTGCCCACGGTGCGCGGGTGCGGCAGGACGTCGCGGATGTTGCCCACGCCGGTGAGGTACATCACCAAGCGCTCGAAGCCCAGACCGTAGCCGGCGTGCTTGCAGGAACCGTAGCGGCGCAGGTCAAGGTAGTACTTGTACTGCTCGGGATTCATTCCCAGGTCCTTGATGCGGGCCTCGAGCAGATCCAGGCGCTCCTCGCGCTGGGAGCCGCCGATAATCTCGCCGATACCGGGAACCAGACAGTCGGCGGCGGCGACGGTCTTGCCGTCCTCGTTCATGCGCATGTAGAACGCCTTGATTTCGGCCGGGTAGTCGGTCACGAAGGTCGGGCGCTTAAAGTGCTCCTCGGTCAGGAAACGCTCGTGCTCGGTCTGCAGATCAATGCCCCAGCTCACGGGATAGTCAAACTTGTGGCCGGCGGCGACGGCCTGCTCCAGGATCTCGACGGCCTCGGTGTAGGTGACACGGGCAAAGTCGGAGTTGGCGACATGGTCCAGGCGCTCGAGCAGACCCTTGTCCACAAACTTGTTGAGCATATTGAGCTCGTCGGGGCAGGTTGCCATGACGTCCTTGAGGACATACTTGAGCATGGCCTCGGCGTTGTCCATGTAGTCGTTGAGGTCGGCGAAGGCCATCTCGGGCTCGATCATCCAAAACTCGGCGGCATGGCGCGTGGTGTTGGAGTTTTCGGCACGGAAGGTGGGGCCAAAGGTGTACACGTCGCCAAAGGCCATGGCGAAGTTCTCGGCATTGAGCTGTCCGGACACGGTGAGGCTCGCATGTTTGCCAAAGAAGTCCTGGCTCCAGTCGACCTCGCCGGCCTCGGTGAGGGGCGGGTCTTTGGGGTCAAGCGTGGTCACGCGGAACATCTCGCCGGCGCCCTCGCAGTCACTCGTGGTGATGATGGGGGTGTTGACGTAGACAAAGCCCTGCTCCTGGAAGAAGCGGTGGATAGCGGCAGCCGCGACAGAGCGGATGCGGAACACGGCGCGGAACAGGTTGGTGCGCGGGCGCAGGTGCTGCTGGGTGCGCAGGAACTCGACGGTTGCGCGCTTCTTCTGCAGCGGGTAATCCGGGGCGCTCGTGCCCTCGACCTCGATGGAAGCGGCAGAAAGCTCGAAGGGCTGGGGCGCATCGGGGGTCAGCTTGACGGTGCCGGTGCAGATGAGGGCGGCCGAGACGTTTTGATGGGCGATCTCGTCGTAGTTGTCGAGCGCCTCGCGGTTCATGACGACCTGCAGGTCGCGGAAGCAGCTGCCGTCGTTGAGTGTAACGAAGCCAAAGTTCTTCATGTCGCGGACGGATTTGACCCAGCCGGCAACGGTGACGGTCTGGCCACCGAGCGACTCGGCGTGCGTATAGAGCTGCGCGATTTTGGTGCGGTTCACGTATCCTCCCAGAGCGGTTGTACGGATTATTTCCAAACAGTTAACCATTCTAACCCGCGAGCGGGAGCGTAGCAAAACGTCAGGTGTGATGTATGGGCGCAACGTGGGCACCGCGCAAGCGCCGATTTTGCGGTGCCTAGTGCCCGCAGATGGCTTGGCGTATGAGGACGGCGTAGGTGTCGATTCCCGCCTGGGTGAGGTGTGTACCGTCGTCGACGAGGTATTCGCTGTGGCCCTCTGAGGCGCCGTTCCAGTCGATGACGCCGGCGTTGTCGTTTTGGGCGCATATATCGCGGATCGTCTGGTTGTTGCGGTCCTGTAGCTCGAGCGGCACGCGCACGGTTACAAAGTAGATGGGCTTGCCGCCCACGGCATTAATCACGTCCTGCACCTGCTGGGGGTCGCGGATGAGGCCGTTGGTGCCAAGCGCACAGATGACCACGTTTGGATCGTAGTTGGCGCTGTCCTGCGCGTAGACATCCTGGAAGGTGTAGAACTGACGGCTCACCACGCCGTCGATGTGGGCGTTGGGAAGCGCCGCCTGAATACCGGACTGTGCACCCGCAGTGACCGAGTCGCCGATCATGAGCACATGGGCATCGCAGGTTCCGGTCGCCTCGTCGTAGGTAAAGCTCTTCCAGTCCAAGTTCTTGGGGACCTTTTCGGCGATAGGATCTTCTTTGGACTTTTGCTGAGCGGCGTCGTTGGGCTGAGCGTCTTGGTTGGATGCGGACTCGGCGCTCTTGCCGCCGGCGCCGTTGTCCTTGGGCGAGGTTGCGTTTTGGACAAGCTCGGGGCGGAGCTGCTCGGCGCGGGCGGTGGCGATGCCTGCCCAGTCAAGTGGCGCGAAGGCAAGTGCAGCGACGCATGCGGCGCCAAGCGCGGGGAGCACCATGGCGGGCGCGAGGACGTGCTTTCTTGCCGCGCTGTCCTGTTGGGCCGGCCTGTTGGACCAAAGGCGTTCGACTAGGCGATAGAAAACCTCGGCTACCGCAAGGATCAATACAAGCTGTAATACCTGCTCCCACCAGGCGATGCGGGTAGTGCGGATTGCGGGGTTCATAAGAAGCAATAGGGGATAGTGCACCAGATAGACCGAGAACGAGCGCTGGCCCAGCCAGACGAGCGGCTTGACCGACAACAGGCGACGCACGATACATTCCGTGTTTTGCACGCAGATGATAAGAAGCCCGGTGAGCAGGGCGAGCAGCAAAAAGCCACCGCGGTAGAGCAGGGGGTTCTCTCCGGTCAGCGTGAACGCGCCGACTACGACGGCAGCGAGCCACGCGACGGAGACCACGTTGACCTTCGAGATACCCTTGCTGGCGCCGGGGGTACGGGCGTCGCCGCTCAGCATCTCGCGCAGACGCGGCGCGGCGATGGCGGCTAAGGCTCCGCATAGAAGCTCGGCGGCACGGGCGTCGGTTCCATAGTAGACGCGCGATGTGTCGGCCATGGGGTCGAACATGAGGGCCATCGCTGCTGTTGATATCAGTATGAACGTGATCGTGACGCCGATAGCGGTGTTGCGCGACCTAGTTTTGCTACAGAGCACCATAAGGATGAGTGGCCATACCAGATAGAACTGCATCTGGACGCCGCAGAACCACAGGTGCGTGAGCGGCGAGGGGAGTCCTGCGGCGGCAAAATACGAGACGTTGCGAAAGATATAGAACCAGTTGCTCAAGAACAATGCCGACGGCAGAGCGTCCTGCTGCACCTTAGGCAGCAGGCTCGGAGCCGCGATATAGGTGGCCACGGCGGTAAGCGCGATGGTTACAAGAATCGGTGGCATAAGGCGCGTGACGCGGCGGCAGATATAGCGCGGGTATGAGAACCCGTCGCGTGCCGTTGCTCGCATAATGCTTTTGGTGGCGAGATAGCCACTCAGCGTAAAGAAGAGTGTAACGCCCAAAAAACCGCCGGTCAGGCGGCTGGGGCGAAGGTGATATAGGACGACGCCGGCGATGGCGAGGGCGCGGAGCCCGTCGAGCGCGACGATGCGTTGGCTGCGTTGAGGCGCGGCATGTGCGGCGCCCGTGGGTGTGTTTTGCATCGATCTTTCCTCCAATGTCGACCTAGCAGTCTAGCGCTCTGCGCGGACATGGGAAGGGGGTTCGTGCGGTTGAACAACATGCCACGGGGCGATGCTTCGCTACGCAAAAGCCGCACCTGCGTTGATGCTCAGCTGCCTATGTAGAAACGTTTCGGAACCTCTACATAGGCAAAAACAACAACACAGATGCGGCAAAGATGCACAGGCGGTTGGCCCGTTATGTGATAGCGGTCTGCTACTTGGTCTTGGCTACCAGCAGCGGGTCGCCCAGCTTGACGAGCGGGTTGCCGCCGATAAGCGTGCCAGACTCGCCGACGTGGTCGATGCTCTTAAGACGATCGAGCTCGGAGACGATGACGGTCACGATGTCCTCGTGGCCAGCGGCCTTAATGGCGTCGCGGTCGAAGCTGATGAGCGGCTGGCCGGCCTTGACCGTGTCACCCATCTCGACAAAGCGGGCAAAACCCTTGCCGTTCATTTCCACGGTGCCCAGGCCAACATGGATGAACACGCGCAGGCCGTCCTCGGTGATCATGCCGATGGAGTGGTTGGTGACGGTGGTGGCGCCGATGCGACCGTTGGCGGGGGCGTAAATGGTGCCGGTAATGGGCTCGATGCCGTAGCCCTGGCCGAGCATGCCCGAGGCGATGGTCTCGTCGGGAACCTCACTCAGATTGACGAGCACGCCGTTGACGGGAGCGTAGATGACGCCTTCGCGGGTGGCGAAGCTTGCTGCGGGCGGAACGGACGCCTCGCCCGACGAAGTGAACGTGGACTTGAGCGAATCGAGCAGACCCATAGATGCCTCCAACGTATCAGGCGTGCATGTTGCACGCGTGTGGTTTGCCGGAAACGTTTCGTACGTGTTTCCCGGCACGGTCAGCGCTCCTATTTTACGCTGTGAAACGATAGCGCTGAGCTGGGATTATGTGATATATCAGTTGAAGGTGACTTTATTGCGGGAGTGTTTCTGCGCCCTGGGCCCAACTGGGGTACGCTTGAGAGCGAAAAATGAGTGCGCATAATCTGCGCGAAGGGAGCACATATGATTGTCGAGAATCACGCGCTGTGGGGCGAGGAGCCGACCGAGGATTATCCGGCGACGTTTACGTATTTGGGTGCCGAGCCGCTGCCCGACAAGCCCAATGGCCGCCGCCCCGCGGTGATCATCTGCGGCGGAGGCGGGTTTACGCATATCGCTCCGCACGAGCAGGATCCCGTGGCGTTTGCGTTTTTGGATCACGGTTACCAGGCCTTTGTGCTCAACTATGTGACGAGTGGCACGGGTGACGTGAGTTTTCCGCACCCGCAGGCAGACCTTGCCAAGATGGTTGCTACCGTGCGCGCCAACGCCGACGAGTGGCATGTCGATCCCAAGCGCGTGTGCATCGTGGGCTTCTCGGCGGGCGGCATGATTTGCGCTTCGCTGGCAACGCAGTGGAAGACTGGTCCCTTCGCGGGCCTGGCAGGGGCTCGTCCGGAGGATATTCGTCCCGACGCCGTGGTGCTGGGCTATCCGTTGCTCGACCTTGCCTATGTGCGTGATATGCAGACGCGCGACCCGCGCATCGACCTGCGCGTGCCCAAGACGGGTGGCAAGACGGGGCGCGATTTACTCAACGACTATCTGTCGATGGTGACGGGCGGCGAGGCGACCGACGAGCACCTGGCCGACATCTGCCCCACCACGCATGTTTCGCGTCAGATGCCCCCGACCTTTGTGTGGGGCGTGTCCGACGACAAGACGGCGCCGATCGCGCAGGTCTATCCGTTTGCGCAGCGCATGGCCGAGGAGGGCGTCGCTTGCGAGACGCACGTCTTTGACCAGGGCGGTCACGGCCTTTCGCTCGGCAACGCCAACACTGCGGTCGACAATGAGGACAAGCAAGTGGCGGTCCGTCCCTGGATTCGCCTAGCCTTCCGCTTCCTGGAGCGCCACGGTTTCTAGATTTTCGAATTGCTTGCGGCGGGTTGTCCGGGAGGCTCCATTGGGAAACCGTGTCCCATTTCGAGCGTGAATTCCGGGATACGGTTTCCCAATGCCAATGCGGAAACTACGTCCCGTTTTGGCGCCGCAAGGTGAACGTCTGTTTTATCAATCTCATCAGCAGAATGTGACAAAAACTGTCAACTATTTGTCACATGGGGCCGTACCGAGGGCGGTGCGGCCTTTTTATGTTTCGATAACTAAGACCTTAACGTTAGGTAATTGTTTCCAAAATACTTCGCATGCTGGATGGGAAACGCCCTTTGAGGATCAGCTAAAACTGTATTGAGCTGGGAAAAGTCTGAAAAAAGCTTAAGGCCACTACGGACGGCGGCAGGGGATTGAACAAATGTCTAATGCGCCGCGGAGAAAGCCATTTATGTCAACAAATGCTATATGAGAGGTGGCATTAAAAGCCGTTCGCGGGAACATTTCGACCGTTCGAGCGTGCCGAGTAGCCTAAAAGTACCGGCGAATGCCGTTTACCGAGCGCCAACGGTATGTCTCTTTCTTTCACGCCTGCGTCAATTTCTAGCATTTCAGTCATTGATTGCCATGGGAGTCGACGCCTGTGTCCAACAAATGAACGATGATGGAAAGGGGACTGCTTGCATGGATACAACCGCAACAGCTCCAACTGATCGCGCGCTTGCGATCAAAAAGAAGAAGGCGCTCGACGCGAACTTCTTCAAGAAGGGCATCGCTATCGCGGCGCTCTCCAGCATTATGTACGCTTTATACACCGCCTTCGTGACCGGTGGTCAGCTCTTTGGCGTTTGGGGTAACTGGTTTGGCGCATTTGCTTCTACCAGCCTGATCGTCGTCTTTATCCTGCCTACGATCGCCTCGGGCATCAACGATGCCCTGAGCGCCGCCTGGGCAACCCTCGTTACCCTTAAGCAGGGCAAGATTGCCGACCTGGGTCGCTGCGTCGTCTCCAAGCCTGGCCTCATCGTGATTGCCGCCGCTTTTATCGGCGGCCCCATCGCCTCTGCTGCCTACGTCATCGCGCTTTCTCAGGCCGGCACCCTAGCCGTGCCCATCGCGGCTCTAAATCCCGCTATCGGCGCGATTCTCGCTCGTATCCTCTACAAGCAGCCGCTTGGCCCCCGCGTCATCGCCGGTATCGTGATCTGCGTCATCGCAGGCGTCATGATCGGTAGCACCGGTCTTACCGGTGAGGCTGCGCCGGGTATGGCGCTTGGCCTGGGCCTGGCCCTTCTCGCTGCCCTGTGCTGGGGCATCGAAGGCTGCGTGGGCGGCTATGCCACCTGCATGATTGACTCGCAGATTGCCATCAATATTCGTCAGCTCGTTTCCGGTATCGGCAACCTGGTCGTTGTCCTGCCGATTCTCACCCTTGTCTGCGGTGGCACCCTTGCCCAGAGCTACACCTACGTTGCCCAAGCTCTGACCGACGGCTCATCGGTTATCTTCTTTGCCGTCTCCGGCGCTGCCGCCTACCTCTCCTTCATGAGCTGGTACCGCGCTAACGCTATGTGCGGCACCGCCCTGGGCATGGCTATCAATGGTACTTACACCTTCACTGCTCCGCTGGTCACCTGGATCATCCTCGGCATGATTATGGGTTTCGACGGCTATGCGCTGGCTCCCATCGCCTGGATTGCCGCCATCGTCAACCTCATCGGCATCTTCTTGATCGCCGTGAACCCGATGGACCTCTTGAAGAAGGACGGTGAGTAGCGTGCTGCCTTTGAACTACGCCATGCTCAAGTACTTTACCTGCCATGACAGGGCTTGCGCCGACGACGTCATGGAGGCTCTCAAGGGCGACTACTCCTCGTTTAGCGCTTTTACCAAGCCCAAGATGCAGGAAGCTCTGATGACCGCCGAGAAGAACGGTCTGATCAGCGAGTGCCATTTTGATCTGGACGATGCGGGCGAGGTCCGCGTCTATTACAGCGCTGACCAAGAGCAGCGTGACACCATCAATTCCTATATCAAATAGGAAAGGAGCTACCTCATGCGCTATACCGGCGAAGAAGCCATCGGCCTCATTGAGACCATCGGCATGGTTCCGGCTCTGGAAGCCGCAGATAAGATGCTCAAGGCGGGCGAATGTGAGCTCGTGAGCTATGAGAACGTTGGTTCCACGCTCGTCACCGTTATCGTCAAGGGCGATGTCGCTGCATGCGAGTCCGCCGTCAAAGCGGGCGTCGAGGCCGCATCGGCCATTGGCAAAGTTACGGCTCAAAACGTCATGAAGCGTCCTGTTCCACCTATCGGTGATGTCGTTTCCGTTCACGACGTGGATTTTTAGGAGGTCCCGATGCCTGAAAGCAAAGGCAACGCATTCGGTGCCATCGAGACCTTTGGCCTCGTTTGGGTGCTCGAGGCCGGCGACGCCATGTGCAAGGCCGGCGATGTGAGCCTGATTGGTTATGAGAACACCGCATCCGGCTACATCTCCATTCTTGTCGAGGGCGATGTCTCCGCCGTCGAGGCCGCGGTACACGCCGGCGTTGAAGCCGTCGAGGCCCTGGGCGCCGAGGTGTACAGCTCGGTTGTTATCCCGCGTCCGCATCCTGATCTGAAGAAGATCACCGGCCGCTATCGTCTTGAGAACCTGCTTCCCTACTAAGGAGGTGTGCCATGTCCCTTGTTGATACCGACCTTCGCTCAGTTCAGGAGGCGCGCATTCTTTTGGAGCACGCCGAGGAGTCGAAGGAAGTTCTCGAGGGTCTGCCCGGCACGCTTGTCGATGGTTTTTTGAAGGCCCTACGCGAACGCCTGCTGCCCAACTGCGGCGCCTATGCCCAGCTGGCGGTTGCCGAAAGCGACTACGGCAACGAGGAAGACGAACAGGCGCTTATCGAGTGGGTGCTCACTGATCTTTTGGATGATGTGTGCGCCCAGACGCCCACGCAAGAGCTCTACTCGCGCAACGCCACGCATTCTGTTGAGGTGGGCATCTCCAAGGGCACGGTCGTCTCGCTTTTGCCTGACTGGCTGTGCGTTCCCACGATGCTCTCGCAACTTGTGTGCGCCGTTGCCTCCAAGAGCCCGATCATCTTCTCGGCACGTCAGCGCACGCATTCAACGTGCAAGGCCGTGATCGAGGACGTGCGCAAGGTGGCCCATGAGTGCCATTACCCGCTCGATGCCCTTACGTTTTTGGAGCTCTATGCGCCTGAGGGCGAGGAGTGGCTGGGCGCTCAGTCGGCTGTTCGCGTGCTCATCGACTCGCGTGAGTGCGAACACATCCACGTGGTCAACACCACGGGTAAAGACGTGTACTGTGCCACGATTGGCAACAACCCGGTCTTTGTGGAGCAAACCGCCGACTTGGCCCTATGTGCCGAGGAGGTCGTATGCGGTAAATCGTTTTGCTACGGCATGCTTCCCGGTGCCGAGCAATCGGTTGTGGTCGAGCAGGTTGTGGATGAGGCCTTTAAGGCCGAGCTCAAGCATCGCGGCTGCTACTTCCTCACCGACGAGGAGTGTCAACGCCTCTATCGCGTGTGTTTTCGCGACGACGGTCGTTCCTATCGCGAGGCTATCGGTAAGTCGGCGTGTGATCTTGCGCGCCGTGCCGATATCGTGGTGCCCGCCTCGACACGTGTGCTTGTGGCCGAGAAGCCTTATGTCTCGGAGCGCAGCTACTTCTCGCGCACCAAGTACGGCCCCGTGCTGTCTTACTACGTGGAGGAGAACTGGCGCGATGCCTGCGAGAAGTGCATCGAGCTGATTTTGAACAGCGGCTCGGGAAACGCGCTTTCGATATTCTCGCGCGACGGCGAAGTCGTTCGCCAGTTTGTTCTCAAAAAACCGGTGGGACGCATTCTCGTGAATGTGGGGACAGGCATGGGAGCCACAGGCTGTCACTCCACACTGCCCAAGACCCTCACCGTTACCGGATGGGAGAGCGCGACGACCTCGAATCTGGGCGTGACCTATCGCGACTTTATCCGCCGGCGCCAGGTTGGGAGCAACCTCGACTCGTCTGATCTTTCTCTTCTCGAGGAAGCAGGGCTCAACCGAGCGCCAGATTGGAAGATTGCCGCACATATGACCGAACAGCAGACCGAAACCCCCGTTGCCGATCAAGCCGACGCGTGGTTTGCGAGCCTGCTTCAAATCATGACCGATTAGAAGAAAAGGAGTACCGATGGATATTCAAGAGTTTGCCAAGCAGCTGTCCGATGCCACCAAGAACATGAGTGAAGAGCAGCGTGCAAGCGTCCGCGCCATGTTCAGCAAGGTTGCCGATCAGCTCGATCGTCCGCTGGACAGCGTGCCCGCCCATATCGAGGGCACCGAGACCCCCGATGGCCCTACCGAGCGCCACGTGCGCCTGAAGCAGAATTTCCTCAAGCAGGTCCCCTCCATCACCACCCACCGCGCCCGCGCCGTCACCGAGTTCACTCGCAAGAACCCGGGCATGCCCAAGATTGAGCTGCGCGCCAAGTGCTTCCGTTACTGCTGTGAGACCGCCCCGCTGATCATCCAGGACGACGAGCTTATCGTCGGCAACCCCACGGGTGCCCCGCGCGCCGGTGCCTTCTCGCCCGATATCGCCTGGCGTTGGCTGCGCGACGAGCTCGACACCATTGGCACGCGCGCTCAAGACCCCTTCTATATCTCCGAAGAGGATAAGAAGTACATGCGCGAGGAGCTCTTCCCGTTTTGGGAGGGCAAGTCGCTCGACGAAGTGTGCGAGGATCAGTACCGCGAGTGCGGCGGCTGGGAGCTCTCCGGTGAGTCCTTTGTTTCCGACTGCTCGTATCATCAGGTGAACGGCGGCGGCGACTCCAACCCCGGCTACGACGTCATCCTGATGAAGAAGGGCATGCAGGACATTCAGGACGAGGCTCGCGAGCACCTCAAGCACCTTGACTACGCAAACCCCGAGGACCTGGACAAGATCTACTTCTACAAGTCCGTCATCGACACCACCGAGGGCGTCATGATTTACGCCCGTCGTCTGTCCGACTTCGCTTGCCAGAAGGCCCAGGAGTGCGCCGATCCCAAGCGCCGTGCCGAGCTCCTGCAGATCTGCGAGAACCTCAAGAACGTGCCTGCTCACAAGCCGCGCACTTTCTGGGAGGCCGTGCAGTCCGTGTGGGTTGTCGAGAGCCTGCTACCGGTTGAGGAGAACCAGACCGGTATGTCCATCGGCCGTGTTGACCAGTACATGTATCCCTTCTATAAGGCCGATAAGGAGGCTGGCCGTCTGACCGACTACCAGGCCTTCGATATCGCCGGCTGCATGCTCATCAAGATGAGCGAGATGATGTGGGCCACTTCCGAGGACGCCTCCAAATTCTTCGCTGGCTACCAGCCGTTCGTCAACATGACGCTCGGCGGCGTGACCCGCTCCGGTGCCGACGCCACCAACGACCTCACCTACCTGCTGATGGACGCCGTGCGTCACGTCAAGATCTACCAGCCTTCCCTGGCCTGCCGTATTCATAACAAGAGCCCCGAGAAGTACCTGCGCAAGATCGTGGACGTCGTTCGCTCCGGCATGGGCTTCCCCGCCTGCCACTTTGACGACACGCACGTCAAGATGATGCTCGCAAAGGGCGTCTCCGTCGAGGACGCACGCGACTACTGCATGATGGGCTGCGTCGAGCCGCAAAAGTCCGGCCGTCTGTATCAGTGGACCTCCACCTCATACACCCAGTGGCCCATCGCCATCGAGCTTACGCTCAACCACGGCGTGCCCCTGTGGTATGGCAAGCAGGTTACCCCCGACCTGGGCGACCTGGATCAGTATCACACCTTTGAGGAGTTCGAGGCTGCGGTCAAAAGCACCATCTACTACATCACCAAGTGGACGAGCGTCATGACGGTGATCTCGCAGCGCGTGCACCGCGACATGGCTCCTAAGCCCCTGATGTCCATCATGTTCGAGGGCTGCATGGAGTCTGGCAAGGATGTCTCTGCTGGCGGTGCCATGTACAACTTCGGACCGGGCGTCGTGTGGAGCGGCCTTGCCACTTACGCCGACTCCATGGCTGCCATCAAGAAGCTTGTCTTCGACGACCACAAGTACACGCTGTGCGAGCTCAACGAGGGCCTCAAGGCCGACTTCGTGGGCTACGAGAGAATGCGTCAGGACTGCCTGGATGCTCCCAAGTACGGCAATGACGACGACTACGCCGATCAGTTCGTGTCCGACATCGTCTACTTCACCGAGCATATCCACAGCCAGTTCAAGACCCTGTATTCGCGCCTGTCCCACGGCACGCTGTCCATCTCCAACAACACCCCGTTTGGTCAGATGACCGGCGCCTCCGCCAACGGCCGCAAGGCCTGGACGCCGCTTTCCGACGGCATCAGCCCCACCCAGGGCGCTGACCACAACGGCCCCACCGCCATCATCAAATCGGTCTCCAAGATGAGCAACGACAGCATGAACATCGGCATGGTGCACAACTTCAAGCTCATGGCCGGTCTGCTGGATACCCCCGAGGGCGAAAACGGCCTGGTCACGCTGCTGCGAACGGCCTGCATGTACGGCAACGGCGAGATGCAGTTCAACTATCTGGACAACCAGACGCTGCTCGACGCCCAGGCTCACCCCGAGGAGCATCGCGACCTGGTAGTTCGCGTCGCCGGCTACAGCGCGTTCTTCGTCGAGCTGTGCAAGGACGTTCAGGACGAGATCATCAGCCGCACGATGCTGACCAAGCTCTAAGCATGTAACCACTCAAGCCCAAATGGGCGCAACCCGTACAGAAAGGAGGACGCATATGAGCGAGCAGCTGGAAGAGAGCCTTGAGCGCCGTGCGCGCATCTTCAATACGCAGAAGTACAACATGTACGACGGTCCGGGCATTCGCTCCATCGCGTTCTTCAAGGGATGCCCTCTGCGCTGCAAGTGGTGCTCCAATCCCGAGAGCCAGCGTCGTGGTTTTGAGGTCATGTTCAAGCAGACCGCTTGTGTGAACTGCGGGGCGTGTGTTGACGCATGTCCCGCAGGGGTTCACCAGTTCGTGAACGGCGAGCATGTGGTGGACCGCACCAAGCAGTGCTTGGGCTGCGGTGCCTGTGAGAAGGCTTGTCTGCAAAAGGCGCTCTCCATCATGGGCGAGGACCGCAAGATCTGCGATCTGGTTTCGTTTATGGACCAGGATGCAGACTTCTATCGCATGTCCGGCGGCGGCGTGACCCTGGGCGGCGGTGAGGTCTTGGCGCAGCCCGAGGCCGCCCGCGCCCTGCTTGCCGCCTGCAAGGACCGCGGCTATCACACGGCCATCGAGACGTGCGGCTATACCAAGACCGAGACGATTCTTGATATCGCACGCTACGTGGACCTGTTCTTGTTCGACATCAAGCAGATGGACCCGGTCAAGCACAAGCGCTGGACCGGCGTGAACAATGAGCAGATTCTTGCCAATATTCGCGCTCTGCTGGAAAACGGCTTTAACGTGCGCGTACGCATGCCGCTGCTCCACGGGGTGAACGACGACAAGGCCGAGATCGACGCCATGATCGAGTTTTTCACACCGTATCGCTATCAGAAGAATTTCGACGGCGTGGACCTGCTGCCCTACCACAAGCTGGGTGTGGGCAAGTATGCGCAGCTTGGCCGTGACTACGAGATCGAAGGCGACCCGTCGCTTTCGGAAGACGACCTGAATCACATCGAAGGCTGGATCTCCGGGGCCGATTTCAAGGTCAACCTCGTTCGACACTAGGAGTGGGGCATGGAACATCTTCAGCGCATCATCCAAGAGTCGGTCGATGGCAAGGAAGTCGTGTTGGCACACGTTATCGCGTCTCCCGCGCCGGATATCTACGACCGCATCGGCGTGCCTCATGGCCAATCCATCGGCATCCTCACGCTGTCGCCGGAGGAAACCTCTATTATCGCGGCCGATATCGCCGCGAAGGCGGCTCCGGTGAGCATCGGGTTTCTCGATCGCTTTACCGGCGCCGTGGTGGTCTTGGGCGACGTGCAAAGCGTCGAGACGTCGATGCAGGAGGTCGTCCGCGTTCTCCATGACGGCCTGGGATTTCGTGCCCATGAGGTCACGAGGTCGTGATGGGGGACCGCCTGATGATCATCGGCTTGCCCGGCTCGGGAAAGTCGACAATCTCCGATCTGGTGGAAGGGGCGCCCTCCGACCATCGGCATCGGGAGGATTGTTTCTATCGCACGCGCAGCTTCGAGGTTCCGGGGGGCTACATCGAGAACCATTGGATGCACAGCATCGTGATCATGTTGTCGCAAAACCAGGCTTCCGGGGTGCTCCTTTTGATCGACGGAGCGAGCGGCGAGACGCTCTATTCGAGCGGTTTTGCCCGTGCGTTCAACGAGCCCTGTCTGGGCGTACTTACCAAGTGCGATCAGCTGGACGAAGGCGAACGCGAGCGTGGGCTGTCAAGGCTCGCGGATGCCGGCGTCGATGCGGCCCTGTGCCTTTCGGCAACAACCGGCGAAGGCGTAGACGAATTGTTGGACTGGGTGCGAAGCGTCGCGCCCAACGAGTGACCGATAACCAGAAAGGAGGAGACACCTATGTTCTACGTAACCGAAAACGAGCTGCGCGGTGCATACAACCGAGAGCATTTTTCGACCTATACGCTGCCCGAGGACGCCAAACTCACCCCGAGCGCGCGCCAGTTCCTCATCGACTTCTACATCGATTTCAGCGAGGGCTACGGAGCTGCTTCCGGCGCTGCGGGTACCACTGCACCCGACCCGGCTCTTGCAGCGGCACGTGCTGAGGATACATTGGCTTCGTTTTACGACGACATCGCCGTCCTGGGCGCTCGCTTGCGCATGCTGGGCCGTAATGCCCTGGGAATCGAGAACGATATCGCCCACGTGTGCGACACGCTGGGAACCCTGTGGCAAGCCCACACCGACCTGGGCGGTCTCCTTTCCGAATGCGAGACCGCAAGCGAGGTGCCGGCGGCACCCGTGCTCCCGCCGCTCTCCGCGGCGGTGCACCCGCTCTACTACGAGATGGCGCTGCTCGATGCCGAGCTCGCGCGCACGCAGCGCTTTTGGGCGCAGGCTGCAAGCGAGATGACGGCCGAGGGCCACGCCAGCGTGGATGCTTGGGCACAAAGCGTCGTTCGCTGCCGCGCGTGCCTGGCTACGTGTTTGGAAAAGGTTGCAGGGGAGGTGCGCCATGGTTGATTTCGAGGTGGCTAACACTCGTCTGCAAGATTTGCTCGACCGTGTGGGCAACCCCCGACCGGTGAGTGCCGGCGAGCCCCTGTACTGCGGACTCGATGTGGGCACCGCATTCATCGTGCTCGCCGTGGTCGATGCCGCGGGTGAGGCCGTGGCCTGCGCGTATCGCTTCGCCAGTGTGGTCAAGGACGGCATGGTCGTCGACTACATGGGCGCGGTCGATATCGCGCGTGAGCTCAAAGATGAGCTCGAGCAGCAGCTCGGGCGCGAACTCGAGCCCTGTGCCGTGGCCCTTCCCCCGGGAACTGAAGGCCTCGATGGCGGCGTGGTAAAAAACGTCGCCGAAGGAGCGGGCCTCGACGTGGTTGCCGTCTTTGACGAGCCCACTGCAGCGAATCTGCTCATCGGCGCGCGCGACGGTGCCGTGGTGGATATCGGCGGTGGCACCACCGGCATTTCCGTTATTCAGGACGGCTGCGTGGCGGAATGCATCGACGAGTCCACGGGCGGCACGCACTTCTCGCTCGTGCTGGCCGGCGCCCGCGGCATGAGCTTTGACGAGGCTGAGCTTTACAAGCGCGATCCCGCCCATCACCGCGAGATCTTCCCGGTCGTTAAGCCCACGATCGACAAGGTAGCGAGCATCATCGCGCGTGCCATTGACGGCTATGACGTGCCGGAGATCGTTTTGGTGGGCGGCACGGCCGAGCTTACGGGCATCGAGGCTCCGGTAGAGAAGGCTCTGGGCATCCCGGTGCACAAGCCCAACCACCCCATGTTCGTGACGCCCTTGGGCATTGCCTTGGGCTGCCAGGTCGCTGCCGAGGGTGACCCCGATGCTTGATATCAAGGTTATCAAGGCACCAGCACCCGGCACGATGGCGATTTTGCGCCAGCGTTCGGGCCGTCGTTGGAGCGAGGGGTACTTGCCGGCGGCCGTGGGCCTCGTGCAGGGAAAGCTCATCGACATGGTTGTTGCGAGCGACATTGCCGAGAAGACGGCAGGTGTCGAGGTCACGGATATTCGCGGGAGCTGCCCGCAAAACATGATTCTTCTGGCCATCGCCGGAGACACGGCAGAGGTCATGGAGTGCTTGGAACGCATCAAGGAAGGAGGGGACGGCGCCAATGCTCATCTGTAAGCTCATCGATTCTATCTGGGCGACCCGTAAGTACGAGGAACTCGACGGCATGAAGTTGATGCGTGTCGAGGTCATCGACGGCCCGGAATCCGGACGTCGCCTGGTGTGCGTCGACACCATCAGCGCAGGCACCGGCGACCGTGTGCTTGTGGCAACGGGTTCGGCCGCCTACCACTTCATGCGCGAGACCTTTGGTAAGAATGCGCCCGTAGATGCGGCCATCGTAGGAATTATCGACGAAGACGTGAGTCTGTAGGAAAGGAGGAAGAGATGAAACGACTGATCAGTGCAGCGGACGTGAAGGCGGCGGCCACGAACGGTGGCGTGCTGGCAATCGATGGCAACACTATCGTGACCCCGCAGGCCAAAGACGAGGCCGCCGAGCTGGGCGTCGAGCTGGTCTTTGGTGCTGCGCCCGCAGCGACGCAGTACAAGGCTTGCGCACCCGCGCCCGAGCATCATGAGGCGCCTGCAGCGCATGAGCCCGAGCACCATGAGGGGCACGAGGCGGCTATGGGTGCCGAGGAGATCGAGCGTCTTATTCGCGGTGCCCTTGACTTGGGCATTTGGAGCGAGAAGCAGATCGAGGACCTTCTTGGACATGCCGCCCCGCTGACCGTGAGCGTTGGCGTGTCCGGTCGTCATGTCCATCTGTCCCAGGAGAACCTGGAGGCTCTGTTTGGAGCTGGCTACGAGCTCACTCCCATCAAGGAGCTCTCCCAGCCCGGGCAGTTTGCCGCCAAGGAGATGGTGACGCTTGTGGGTCCCAAGGGCGTTATCGAGCGCGTGCGCGTGCTTGGTCCCGTGCGCCCGTCTACTCAGGTTGAGGTGCTGCGCGGCGATACGTTCAAACTGGGCGTTCCTGCTTGCGTACGCATGAGCGGCAAGCTTGAGGGCACGCCGGGCATCACGCTCGCCGGCCCCCATGGCACCGTTGCCCTGCCCCAAGGCGTCATCGTTGCCGCGCGTCACATCCATATGACGTGCGACGAGGCGGCTCAGCGCGGGCTTCACGACGGCCAGGTCGTGTCGATTGCCTTTGGCGGCGAGCGCGGTGGACGTCTTGACAACGTGGTCGTGCGCGCCAACAGCACGAGCGCCCTCGATTGTCATATCGACACCGAAGAGGCAAATGCCTTCGGTATAAAAAACGGTTCTGTTGTAGAGATCATCAAGTAGATCCCTACGAAATAGGAGGTAACAAAAATGGCAAACACTACCCAGGCCCTCGGCATGATCGAGACCCGTGGACTGATCGGCTCCGTCGAGGCCGCCGACGCCATGGTCAAGGCCGCAAACGTCACCCTCGTCGGCAAGGAGCGCGTCGGCGGCGGCCTCGTGACCGTCTTCGTCCGCGGCGACGTGGGCGCCGTCAAGGCCGCCACCGACGCGGGCGCGGCTGCCGCCCAGCGCGTGGGCGAGCTCATCTCCGTGCACGTCATCCCGCGACCCGACGGCTCCGTCGAGTCCATCCTGCCCGGCGGCGTCGCGTAATCGCGCGTCCGTACGTGCTGTTCTATCCGAATGATTCGAAAGGAGTCTCATGCGCGACTACGATTTCGATCTTCAGAGTATCCAGGCGGTGCGCGACCTCGCCCGCAAGGGTAAGATCGCCGCGAACCAGCTTGCACATTACGACGAGGAGCAGATCGACCGCATCCTCCGTAATATGGTGAAGGTTGCCGAGGAAAACGCCCAGGTGCTCGCCAGCATGGCTGTCGAGGAGACGGGCTTTGGCAAGGTTTGCGACAAGGTGTATAAGAACCATATCGCCAGCGCCCTGCTCTATGAGGAGATCCGCGACAAGAAGACCATCGGTGTTATCGATGCCGACGAGAAGAACCAGGTCATCTCCATCGCCGAGCCGGTTGGTTTGCTGATGGGCATCGTTCCTTCCACCAACCCCACCTCTACGGTCATCTACAAAGCTATGATCGCCCTCAAGGCGCGTAACGCTATCGTCTTTTCGCCGCATCCCGCTGCCGCCAAGTGCACGGGTATGGCCATCCAGCTTATGAACCAGGCGGCTGTCGAGGCAGGCGCCCCCGAGAACGTGATCCAGGGCATCACGCTTTCCTCCATGGCTGCCACCAACGAGCTCATGCATGCTCCCGAGGTCGCCATGATCATTGCTACCGGCGGCCCCGGTATGGTCAAGGCCGCTTACAGCTCCGGCAAGCCCGCGTTGGGCGTGGGCGCTGGCAACTCGCCTGCCTACATTGAGCGCACCGCCAACGTGCACGACGCCGTTCGTCGCATCCTTACTTCCAAGACGTTTGACTACGGTACTATCTGCGCTTCCGAGCAGAGCATCATCTGCGAGGCCTGCAACCGCGATGCCGTGATGGCCGAGTTCCGCGCTCAGGGTGGCTATTTCATGAATGAGGAGGAGTGCAAGAAGGTTTGCGCGCTGCTCTTCCGTAACGGTCACTCTATGAGCCCCAAGTTTGTGGGCCACAGCCCGCAGTCCATCGCGCAGGCCGCGGGTATCAGCATCCCCGAGGGCACCCGCGTGCTTATCGGCGAGCAGGGTGGCGTGGGCGATGCCTGGCCGCTGTCCTACGAGAAACTTACCACCGTTTTGGGCTTCTATACCGTTTCCAACTGGGAAGAGGCTTGCGAGCTCTCTATCGAGCTGCTGCAAAACGGCATCGGCCATACCATGAGCATCCACACCACCGATAAGGATATGGTGCGTAAGTTCTCCATCAAGCCGGCCTCTCGCATCCTGGTGAATACCGGGGGCAGCCAGGGCGGCACCGGCGTCATTACTGGTCTTGACGTCGCGCTCACGCTGGGCTGCGGCACCTGGGGTGGCAGCTCCATCTCCGAGAACGTGGGGCCGCAGCATCTCATCAACGTGAAGCGCGTGGTCAACGGCCTGATCGAGCCCGACGAGGTTGTGGCCCACGACGAGCTGTTTGCCAAGTGGCATCCCGACCTGGCTGCTCATCACACCGAGGCCGCGGCTCCCACTACCGGTTGCTGCGATGCTGTGCCCGCTACGAGCTGCTGCGAATCGACATCCAACCCGGTTTCCGGCATTAGTTACTCGGTGGGCTGCAACTGCACCGACGTGTCTCCCGATGCACTTGCGGGTGCCAAGCCCAACGACGTCATCGACGCCGACGAGCTCCAGAAGATGATTCACGAGCTCACGAATGCCTTCAAGGGCATCTAGTATTTCTTGTAGCCAAGCGCGTGGAAGCGGGGTGAAGTTGTGACAGGTCTTGAGCTTTCTCGTTCGTATTGCGAGTTCTATGCGCCATCCCTATTCGAAGGGTTGCCGAGCGACGTCCGTTACCGCGCCGCGCTGGGCCTCGTTGGAGAAGGGTCGGAATGTCTAGGTTTCGACGACGAGATTTCGCGCGACCACGACTTCGGTCCCGGCTTCTGCGTGTGGCTTTCTGCTGATGTGTATGAGGAGTGGGGGCCGGAGCTTCAGCGTCGCTACGACCTTTTGCCTGCGAGTTTTAAAGGCTTTACGCGCCGGCAGACGCAGATGGCGGGCAAGCGCGTGGGCGTCTTTGAGACTCAGGCGTTCTATCGTTTCTACACCGGTCTTTCTCGTGCGCCGCAGTGTGCAAAGGAGTGGCTCGCCATTCCCGAGCAGCTTCTCGCTCAGGTTACCTCCGGTGAGGTTTTTGCTGATCCGAGTGGCGAGTTCTCCGTTATGCGCACGGTGTACCAGGGGTTTTACCCAGACGAGGTCATGCGTAAGAAGTGCGCCGCCCATTGCGCCTCCATGGCGCAGGCGGGTCAGTACAACCTCCCGCGCTGCCTTAAGCGCAAAGATGTCGTCGCTGCTCAGGCGGCGCGCAGTGAGTTTTTGGCCAGCGTAATGGCTGCGTTTCATCTGCTCGCGCATACGTACATGCCTTACTACAAGTGGGCGTATCGTTCGCTTGTCGAGCATGTGCGTGCGCCGGTGCCGGTACTCGACGCCGTGCGCTCCATCGCCGCGACACCGGTAGAGCAGGTGGATCAAGATGATGTCGAGGCGCTTTGCCAGACGGTCGGTGCGTCTGCTCGCTTGGCAGGCTGGACGTCGTGCGGTAGCGGCTTTTTGCTCGATGTCGCCTTGGATATCCAGAGTTCGTTGAGAGATTCATATCTTGCTGTCTGCCCGCTTGCGGCCGGCGGATACCGATAGGGGGGGTTGGCATTGGGAGATTGCAAGACGTCATGTTCCGCACTTCGACAAGGCATGTCGGCGTTTTTCAACATGCCGGAAGTTGAGAAGTTGCTCGAAGATAAGGGCCTTGCTCATGCGGAAATCTCTGCATTGCGTGAGCTCGTACAACTTGAATGGGTGCATTTCGATACTGTTCAGGGTATGAGCGGTCGCGCTGCTTGCCAAGACGATGCGGTGGGATTCTTTGTCCATCGCGTTGCCCAGTATCTGAGTTTTCCTCGTGAGTCCATCATGGGCGTGCGCGATGACGTGGTGGCTGCCGATGCGGCGGGTCGCAACGTGATTCGCGAGAAGTACGCGCGCATGATGGAGATGACCGATCCTGTGGCATTCGCGCGCGATTGGTCGGGGCGCCTGGAGGCTCCTTCGCCGGTTAAGCGCTGCGTGCTCAACGAGATTGAGAGCGCGCTGCGAAGTATGCTCGATACTGCGCAAGGCGAGCTTCCCGCAACGGCGCAGCATGTGAGGGGATCGATAACGCAGCCAAAACTAATCTCCTCGATTGGCTACTATGTCTGTGAAATTCAAAGCTATTCGCTGTCTACGCTCAAGTGTTTGCGTGACGGGTTGCGGCACCAGCTGGGCAACCACGTGAATCCCGTTTTGGATACCTATGTGAATGCTGTATTCATTCAACGTGTTCTGGAGGCGTAAGGATGACTCGTATGAGCGATGACGAGCTGCGCAACGGTCAGCTTTTGGGTATTGGCGAGGCGAGCCAGCTGTGCGGCATCACGTCTCGCACGCTGCGCCATTACGACAAGCTCAATCTTCTCCAGCCCGATTGCATAGGGGATAATAAATATCGTTATTATTCGCTTGAGACGATTCTGCGTATTCCCATCATCAACTATCTCAAGATGATGGGCTTCTCGCTCGACGAGGTTTCCGAATTGTTTGAGACGCAGAGTTTCGACAAGATCAAGGAATTGTTTGGCGCTCATGCCGACGCATGCACGCGCGAGATGACCCGTCTTGAAGAGCGCCGCCATACCATTCGGGATTGGATGGGACTTATCGACGAGGCAAATTTTGTCCTTTCGGTCAAGCCAAAGGATGTGAGCCTTAAATACTTCTCCGGCCAGGAGTTTTTGGCCATGCCGTATCACTTTTGGGGCAACTACGCTGATGCGATTATCAACCTCGATTTCACCTCGTTTGTCGAGGAGCACGATAACGTGATTACTGGTCCCGTGATCTTGCATCACGGCAACTTTGACGCGTGCTGCGAGCCCGGCCATGCCCGGGGGCAATTCGATGTCACGGTTGTACAGCATGCGTTGCGTCCCATCGCAGAGGAGAATCGCATGACAGTGGAGAGCGGAATGTATCTCTCTACGTATCATACTGGTCCGTTTGAGAATATTGGCGAGGCGCATCGCCGCGTGCGCGATTATGCGCTTGCAAACGGTTTCAGGCCGGCCGGCGGCGTGTTCGAGCGCTTTGTGACCGACTACTGGACCACATACAATCAGGATCTTTTTGTCGCGGAGGTCATTTTGCCCATTGAGCGGTAACGACGCGACGACTCTCACGTAATAATCGAAAGGGGCTCTCATGCAGGGCTTTAAACTCACGACCGAATTGTTTTTTGGGTCGCAGGCCATCAATCATCTTGAGGGCCTGACCTACCGCAACGTGCTGATTATCACCGACGGCTTTTTGGAGTCCTCGGGCATGGTCGCTAAGATGGCTCAACACCTGCCCGCGGGCGCACGCTACCAGACGTATTCCGACGTCAAGCCCGATCCGAGCCAGGAGCTCGTTGACGCAGGCGTCGCTGTGGTGGAGCGCGTTCAGCCGGACATGGTCATCGCCTTTGGTGGCGGTTCGTGTATCGATGCCACGAAGGCTGTTTTGTACTTCGCTCACGAGAATGGAATGGACAAGCCGTATTTCCTGGCCATTCCGACCACGGCGGGTACGGGCTCGGAGGTTACCAACTTTGCCGTCATCACGCGCGGCGAGAACAAGGTTGTGCTGATTGACGATTTTCTGGCTCCGGACGGCGCCCTGCTCGAGGCCGATTTCACTAAAACCGTGCCGGCGATGATCACGGCCGATACCGGCCTTGACGTGTTGACACACGCCATCGAAGCCTATGTCTCCAAGGCTGCCACGCCCTTTACCGATGCGCTTGCCGTAAAGGCCGCCTCAATCGTGTTCGAGGACCTGCCGGTGGTCTATCGCGACGGTCTTGCCATGCGTAGCCGTACGCGCATGATCGAGGCCTCCTGCTTGGCGGGCATCGCCTTCACCAACGCCGGTTTGGGTATCAACCATTCGCTGGCACATGCTCTGGGTGGACGCTTCCACGTGGCTCATGGTCGTCTAAATGCCATCTTACTGCCCTATGTGATGCGATTCCATATGAGCGAGCCTAAGTATCGCGAGCCGTATGATCGGCTGGCCCATGATTTGGGTCTGGCAGATGCCGACGAACTGCTGGCCCGTGTGCTTGAGTTACGCGAGTGCCTAGATGTCGAGAATGCGCTGTCCGATCGTTCGCAGTTTGACCCCGCGGCATTTGAGGCCGAGCTCTCCGGTATTGCCGAGGCGGCCCAGCGCGATCGCTGCACGCCGTCCAACCCGCGTGCCGTATCCAAGCAGGACTTGGTCAACATTGCCCGCGACGCATATTGCGGCCGCTGCTAAACAGCACTAGGGGCGCTATCCTTTCCCAGGTAGCGTCCCCTTTTTCTGCAATGTGACAAAGTAATGATAGGTTTGGGAAACGACGTCCCATTGCGAGCTCGGGACTGCGGACAAAAAGTTGGACCGTTGAGGTCCGGAACGGAGTCCGCATGG
>CABQSB010000001.1:0-199786 GCA_902466735.1 uncultured Collinsella sp. | reverse complement strand
CCCATTCACTCTATTCAATTCAGCCTGCCTGACCCGAACGGCCGAGTCGTTGCAGAACCCGGAAGCCCCGGCAGGGCGGGTGCTTGCTCAAAATGAGTTCCGCACGCAAAGAAGGCCACTAAATGTGGCCTTCGTCTTGCGCAGGACTGTTTGAAATTTTGAGGAAGCACCCGCCCTGCCGGGGCTCCCGGGTTCCCGCTTACGAGAGCGACGTTCTCAGCAACTCGTTGAAGAGCTTCGGGTTGCCCTTGCCGCGGCTCGCCTTCATGCACTGGCCCACCAAAAAGCCGATGACCTTCTGGTTGCCGTCACGGTACTGCTGCGCCTGCTCGGCACAGTTTGCCAGCACCTCATCCACGATAGGCTGCAGCGCGCCGGCGTCGCTCACCTGACGCATGCCGCGCTCGTCGACGATCTTGTTGGGGTCGTCGCCGGTCTGGGCCATGGCCTCAAAGACCTCGTGCGCCTGGTTGGAGCTGATGGCATCGGTCGCGAGCAGCCTGGCAAGCGCCGCCACCTGAGCCGGCGCGATGCCAGACTCAGTCAGCGAGACACCCGCGCCCTTGAGGTAGGCGATCATCTCATTGACCAGCAGGTTCGCGACCGTCTGGGCCTCCTTGCCAGCCATGCCGGCAGCAGCGGCCTCAAAGAACTCGGCAAACTCCGGGTCGCCGGCAATCTGCTCGGCATCGGCCGCCTTAATGCCAAAATCGGCCTCAAAGCGGGCGCGCTTGGCATCGGGCAGCTCGGGGATCTCGCCGCGGCAGCGGTCGATGAACTCGTCATCCAGATCGAACGGCGCCAAATCGGGATCGGGGAACAGACGATAGTCGTCGGCCGTTTCCTTCACACGCATGACCACGGTGCGCTTGCGGCTGGGCTCCCAGTGGCGGGTCTCCTGATAGATGATGCCGCCCTCCTCGAGCACCTCGGCCTGGCGGCAAATCTCGTAGGCAAGGCCATCGTGCAGACTCTTAAACGAGTTGAGGTTCTTGAGCTCGGTCTTGGTGCCCAACTTGGTCTCGCCACGGCGACGCAGCGACACGTTGCCGTCGCAGCGCATGGAGCCCTTCTCCATGGAGCAGTCCGAAATGCCCAGCGTCACAAAGATGCGACGGAGCTTCTCCATAAACAGGCGAGCCTCCTCGGGTGTGCGCAGATCGGGCTCAGTCACGAGCTCAATCAAAGGCGTACCGCAGCGATTGTAGTCGACGAGCGACTCGGCCGCGGCGGTAATGCGGCCCTCGGCACCGCCCACGTGCACCATCTTGGCGGCGTCCTCCTCCATGTGGATGCGCAGGATGCGGATGGGCACCGTGTAGGAACCGTCCTCGCGGCGCTCAGGCATCTGCAGGTTAGATGCATCGTAGCTGGCCAGGTGGCCGGCACGCTGGTTGCCCTCGCGCATGGTCGACGTCATGGACGTGGACAGGCCCTCTGCGTTGGCCGAAGCGCTCGCCAGGCTCTGAGCCTCGGCCTCACCAAACGCGCAATCGGGGCGCTCAGCGGCACCGCGACCGGTCACATCAAGATCCAGGTGGCCGTACATGGCAAAAGCGACCGGACCCTGCGTGGTCTGGAAGTTCTTGGCCATATCGGGATAGAAGTAGTGCTTGCGGTAGAACATCGAGTGGCGCTGGATCTCGCAGTTGGTGGCGAGACCGGCCTTGACGATGCTCTCGATGGCGCGCTTATTGGGCACCGGCAGGGCGCCGGGCAGGCCCAGACACACCGGACACACGTTGGCGTTGGGCTCGTCATCGTGGCTAAGCTTGCAGTTGCAGAACATCTTGGTATCGAGTGCGGTGAGCTCGGTATGGATCTCCAGGCCGATCACGGCCTCCCAATCCTGCAGGACCTCGGAAAGCTCCTTCATTACAGCTCGCCTCCCTTCCCGGCAAAATCGGGCGCGACGGAAAGCGCGGGCGCTCCCGTGGCGGCATCGGCAAAGCCGCGCTCCAGGGCGCGGGCAAACGTGAGCAGCTGACGGTCCTTAAAGGCAGGCCCCACCAGCTGGGCAGAAACGGGCAGATGAGTATCCTCGCCCAGGCCCAGCGGCACCGAGATACCGCCGTTGCCGCAAATGTTGAGCGAGATGGTGTACAGATCGGAGAGATACATCTGCGTGGGGTCGCTGATCTCGCCAAACTTAAAGGCCGTGCGCGGCGAGGCGGGCATGAGGATGGTGTCCACCTTGGCATACGCGGCGTCGTAGTCCTGCGTGATGAGCGTGCGGGCCTTTTGCGCGGCGTAGTAGTACTTGTCGTACACGCCCGAGGAGAGCAGGTAGGCGCCGAGCATCTGACGGCGCTTGGCCTCGGCGCCAAAGCCGTGGGCGCGCGAAAGCGAGCTCTGGTCGGACAGGTTGGCGCAGCCCTCCTCCTGATAGCCGTAGCGAATGCCGTCGAAGCGGGCCAAGTTGGAGAACGCCTCGGCCGGGCCGATGACGTAGTAGGCGGCGATGGCGGCGTCCAGGTGCGGCAGGTCGACCTCGACCAGCTCGGCGCCCTGGTTCTGCAGCTCCTGGGCGGCGCGCTGAACAGCGGCCTTGACCTCGGGCGTCAGGCCCTCGGCCTCCATAAACGCGGGGATGATGCCCACGCGTTTACCCTCGATGCTGTCGTTGAGATGCTCGGTAAAGTCGACGGCGCAATCCTGGCTGGTGCAGTCGTACGGATCATGGCCCGCGCCGGTAAGCGCGTTCATGGCCAGCGCGACATCCTCGACCGTGCGGCCAAAGGGGCCCACCTGGTCGAGCGACGAGCCAAAGGCAACCACGCCGTAACGGCTCACGGCGCCATACGTGGGCTTAAAGCCCACCACGCCGCAGAGGCTCGCCGGCTGGCGAATGGAGCCGCCGGTGTCCGAGCCCAGCGAGAGCGCGACCTCGCCCGCGGCGACGGCGGCAGCGGAGCCGCCCGAGGAGCCGCCGGGCACGCGCTCGGTATCCCAGGGGTTGTTGGTGCGGTGGAACGCCGAGCTCTCGGTGGAGCTGCCAAAGGCAAACTCGTCCATGTTGGCCTTGCCCATGGGCAGGCAGCCGGCATCGAGCATGCGCTGGACGCAGGTGGCGGTGTAAACGCTCCGGTAGTCCGCGAGCATGCGGGAAGCGCAGGTGGTGCGCGTGCCCACGAGGTTCATGTTGTCCTTGATGGCCAGCGGCACGCCCGCAAGCGGGGGCAGCGGCTTGCCTGCGGCACGGTCGGCATCCACGCGCGCAGCGGCCTCGAGCGCAAGCTCGGGCGCCACCTGCAGGAATGCCTGGACCCCGCCCTCGCGCGCCTCGATGGCGGCAAGGGAGGCCTGGGCCACCTCGGTAGCGGTAAAGTCGCCGGCGGCAACGCCCGCGGCGATCTGGGCGGCGGTAAGGGAATCGAAGCTCTGCGCCATTACTCGCTCTCCCCCTCTCCCAAAATGGACGGCACGCGGAAGTAGCGGTCGCGCGCGCTGCCGGCGTTTTCGAGCGCAACGTCGAGCGGCAGGTCGCGCTCGGGCTCGCGCAGGTCATCGCCCATCACGTTGGACAGGCTTCCGATGGGATGGAACGTGGGCTCCACGTCGGGCAAGTCATATTGCAGGACGGGCTCGAGCATCTGGACGGCGTCGTTCATGTAGGACGTCATCTGGGTGAGCTCGTCATCGGTCAGTGCGATCTTTGCGTACTCGGCGATGCCGCGCACGTCTTTCTCGCTGAGTGCCATAGGCGCTCCCTTCCGCATAACAGATAAACCGCTCTAGTATACAAGGCAATGCCGCTTGGAGCAGGCGCTTTACCCAAATGCAGCGAAAACGTAACGAGGGCGGCGGGTTGGCAGGCGGCGGGCTGGCGGTTCTGCAGCGAAACCGCACCGTCCATAGCGAAAACCGCGTCGCCCACAACGAAAACCGTCCCGCCCACAACGAAAACCATCGCAACATTCGACGCTTTTCGCCAAAATCGCGATTTTCATCGAATGTTGTGATGGTTTGGAAGTCCCGACCACCACAAAGGTGCCTGCCCCCATTGTGGTGGTTCTGGAGAATGCCCTATGCTGAGGCCTTGGCCTTGCGGCGCTTGCGGACCGCGTGGATCACGATGTCCAGCAGCAACAGCACAATGGCTACGACCACAATGAGCACGGCGAACTCGCGCTTGCCCCAGTGGCGGCCGGCCAGCGACTTTTGCTTGTCGACGTCCTTCTTGTTGTACTTGGTGCGCACGCAATGCACCAGCAGGCGATGGTCGTTCACGCCGTAGGGCGTGCAGGTAACAAGCGTCACCTTGTCGGCGCCGGGCTCGATGGTCAGCGACTCCATCTCCTCGGGCAGCACGACCTCGGAGTCCACCATCTTGTAGGCGAGCGTCTTGTTCATGGTGTGCAGCAGCACCAGGTCGCCGGGCTCCAGCGAATGGATGTCGTCGAACATACTCAGGTTGCGCATGCCCGAGTGCGCGGTGAGCACGCAATGCGTCGAGGTGCCGCCCACCGGCAGGCTCGTGCCCTCTAGGTGGCCGACGCCCGCCATGAGGACCTCCTCGCTCGTGCCGTGGTAGATAGGCATGCTCACGTCGATGGAGGGGATTTCGACCCAGCTCATCATGGGGTCGCGGTCAAAGATGAGCTGCTGGTCGTAGGGCTCGATCTGGTCGGCGGGAAGCTCGGTGGCCTCGCCGGCAAGTTGCTCGTTATAGGAGCGCGCCTGAAGCAGAATGCGCTCGCGTTCCTCTTCGGAGAGCGCGTCCACGGTGCTGGACACGGTGCTGATCTGGTTAAACACGCCCGAGGCTTCGAGCCGGTCCAAGACCCACGGCCAGGTCATAAGGCCCACGCCGATAAGGATGATGACGATGGTGATGAGACGGTCGGCCCAGCGCGGCAGCCGCTTGCGACGGCGCTTGGGCTTTGGTTGAGGTTTGGGCTGAGGGCTTGAGCCACCGTTGGCCGCGGCGTTATTGCTCTTCATATGTTTGGCGCCCTGCACCATCGCCGGTCACTCCTCTACAACTCAAGTTGTCTAAACAAATAATAGCCGATTAGCGAGCCCATGCGCCGGACAACACAGCTAGGACCGAAGCACCGCCGACGATTCGAATTCTTGGAGACCTTCTACAGCGCTTCTTGCCATGGATATTCCTTTCCAAACATGCGATCGACTTCGAGCTGAATTCGCTCATCGTCGATTGCCGCCAAAGATAGCGCAAGCGAAATGTCATCGACACGGGAGGAGTTGGCAAACACGGGCGCATAGCGCCACACTTGGATCATCGCCGTTTCGTTATCCGGCAACTCCCCGTCTGCGACTTCGAGGTCGCTCAGTTGACGCCATGCACTTCTTAAGACGGCCTTTTGTTCCATGCCCGGCGCAGCGAGCATCGAACGCGCGGCGAGCGCCGTCTCCCCGGCGTCAACAAGATAGTCGATCTGCGGCGTCTTCCTTGCAAAAAAGACCTTCGAGACAGGCGAGGAGAGCTCTGCCATGTGTTCGCTGAGCAGAAGGTCAACGGCAACAGGGAACACGACGACATGTCGCTCGCAACGCTCGCGCCTCGCGAGTCCCCTGTCGACAAGCTCGGTTATGGCCTCACTCGCACGGCTTGCCGAGATCCCAAGCGCACGACAAAGGTCATAGGGACGATATGGCTCCTGGGCTGCTCCCCAGATTGCGGCGGCCTGCGCGTTGGGTGACATCTTGGTCGCGTGATTGCGAAACCGGACACTGCCCCTCTCCGTGCAGGCCGTGCCCATAAATGGAAGAAAAGCCTGTCTGCCGGGGCAAACAAACGGAATCCCTTGTGCGACCAATGCTTTGCGTTGACGTGCATCGGCATCAGGAAACGAAACGACAACGGGAGTCTCCGCGCGCAAGGCTAGCTGACTATAGACTCTCTTAGCCTCGGGAAGCCCGACGCCAGTAGGCAAACTTGCAAGCAAAAACGAAAAACCGTTTGCGTCAACAGCGCGGACCTCAATCGCCCGCAGATGCAGCGGCAAGCATGCGGATCCAGGCCAAGTTTTGGTCTTGGCGGAAAGGCCTAGTGCTTCTTGTAAGTAGATTAGTGCTTCGTTCATTTCCATTGTTTTCGTTCGATTCCAGTTTGTATTGGAATTATACATAATTTTCGGAATTAAGGAGATACCGTTCGTGCCTAAGCCTACATTTGGGTTTTCAAAATGTCCCGAATCGGCGGGGCGATTCGGGATACAATGTCAATAGAAAACGACACACCCCGCGTAAATGTACGAGAGCGCGGGCGGCCTAGTTTTCTGGTTTTGTTAAATGCCCGGGCTCCGAACCCCGGGCATTCTTATTTGCGCTTGTTGCGGCGCAAATGCCGTCCATCGTCCGCACCGCGCGTACGCCTACGGACCTTAATCCGAACCTCATACGAGTCAAGAAACGCGATGACGAACGTACCCGCATCGGACGGTGGAGGCTGGCTTCGTTGTCCCAAAAAAACAGGGCAGACTCCAGTGCGGAGTCTGTCCCGAAAAATGAATGGCAAAGCAAGAACGTGGATGGACGAGAAAAGTGTCCGCAAGTCTCATGGCCATCACATCCCACCTGCCAAAGGGATGGGTGAGCGAGCGTTACTCCTGCTCGGACTCCTCAGCCTGCTTACGGCTGCGGATGAGGTGCGCCACGCCGATGCACAGCACCGCGCCACCAGCGATCCAAGTGAAGGTCACACCGTTAAGACCGGTCAGCGGAAGGCCAATGGACTTGGTGTTACCGACGTTGATGGTGACTTCGCCGGCGGCGGCATTGGTACCAGTGCCATCCTTGCCGGTCAGCTTATTATCTCCGGCAGTGCCGTCGAGCGTGCCGAAGGCAATGTCAGTGCGGATCTTATCGGATTCGGAAACCTCTGCCTTAAGATCCGTCACCTTCATGGTCATTTCGTCATACGTCGGTGAGATGGTGAAGGTGAAGGGGCTGGCCTTGGTGTAGGAGTCGGCGGGAGTCTGGACCTCGGTCACCGTGTAGGAGCCGGCGTCGAGACCGGAGACGGGGATCTTGCCTTCTTTGTCGGATGTGAACATCACGTAGTCAGGCAGGTTGTTGGTATCGGTAACGGTCACGAGCTGGCCCGCGACGACGCCCGCAGTAGTGTCCGGCTTCGAAGCAATATACTGGCCATTAGAGTTCCCATCAGCGGACTGGATGGTGAAGACGGCACCCTGAAGGCCCTTCTCGGTGCCCTGGTCGACCTTGTTGAGGTTGAGCTTGAAGGCGAAGTCGGCGACGGTGTCCCCGATCGTCTCGCCCGTGTCAATGCCATACGGGTTATTGGAGTACGTGAGCGTGACGGTGTTGGGGTTGCCACCCACGGTGCTCGGCGTGGTGTTGTTGCCGATAACAGCGTTCTTGTTAAGCTTGGCTTTGTAGAAGACAACGATCTCGGTGTTCTCATCAATGCTGAGGGTGCCAGTACCGTCAGCAATGGCAGACTTCAAACCCTTATTACCGTTGTTGTCAACAGGAAAGTCAACGGTAAGTTTCTGATTCTGGAAGCTAACCGTATAGGAAGTCGAGCTAATCTTAGTGTAGGTGTTGTTGTTCAGGGCGTACACCTCGACTGAGTTACCGACATAATCCAGACCCGTCGAAAGATTATCGGTGAATTTGTAAGCATACGCGTCAAAGGTGGCGTAGTTGCTGGCAATCTTGCCGGTGAGCTTGTAGTTCACCTCCTGGCCGATCTGGGAGTCAGCAACGTCTTTCCATGCTTTTGAGCTCTTGATATCCTTCGCCTTCGCAGCGTCAGCATCATCGAGGATCTTCTTCTCGACCGTGGGGACGCTCTTCTTGGGCTTAATGGTTGTTGCGTTGGTGCCGTCAATCACAGCATACACAGGAGCCGTAAACGCGTCGGTAGACTTTCCGTCAGGCTTACCAGGCGTCTTAGTAAGGAACAGCCAGTAACCAGCAGAGAGATCAGTAAGCTGGGCACTGTTTGCCGACGTTTCCTTCCAAGTAAGCGTATTGTTCTTTTCAAGATTGGCAGCAATCAGACTTAGTACATTATCGTTTTTGACTTGCTCGGACGTCCCCGAGACGTGGGCATTTGCACTCAGATAGTCGGCTGCATCCTGAGCGTTCGTGCTGTCGTAATCGCTTTTTTCAGTTTGAATTGCATTAACAACAGCCTGCTGGATCGCTTTCTGCTCAGTCGTATCGGCGCCGGCCCACTCGATGCCGCTCACCGTCGTGGTTCCGTTAGTCGTAGTCACCTTAGCCTTGAAGATCTGAATGCCCTTGTAGGTAGACGACTTGGCGTAATCGGAATCACTGAACGTCACAGTTGAGCCGCCCTCAGCAGCAAACGCCATGGTCACCGGCGCCATGACTCCACCAAAGCTCAACGCTGCTGTGAGGCCGGCGGTTACTGCCAGGCGTGCGATGTTCTTGCTCATGCTCATCTTCTTTTCCTCCGTTTTCCTGTTGGTTCTCATTCGATCGATCATCATCTGTCTGTGTCTTAGCATCTGCTTCGCTACGTCTCGCCCCGCTCTCTGTGGGGCTGCCAGCTACTCTTTATGGCTGCCACCTCCCCGCTTGACCAGGAGCGCGACCACGATGAGCGCGGCTCCGGCGACCGCTGCGGCGACCGCGGCGTACATTGCCATATCGCCAGTCGAGGGCATAAAGCCTCCGGTGGTAATGCTAGGGGGTATGCCGGTGGGCGTGTTGATGAGCGACGCCTCCAGGCTGCCCGTCGACCCGTCCGCGCTGTCGGCGCGTAGGGGCGACTCGGCCGTGATGGTGAGCTTGGGCTTGGCGGCGGCCACCTGGTCGACGTCCAGGCCCTCGGCCTTGACTGTCACGGAACGCGTGCCCTCAAAGGCGGTGTAGCCCTTGGGCGCCTTGAGCTCGCGGACATCCAGCTTGCCCGAGTCCACGCCCGAGACGGTCACGCGGCCGTCCTCGCCCGTGGTGACGGTGGCCTTGCCCTCCGCATCCCACGTGCCGTCGGCCGCCAGCGTGCGGCCGCGGTCGTCGGCGATGCTCAGGACTGCCCCGGCAAGCGGCTTGTCGCCGTCGCTGCCGCGCTTGGTGAGCGCGAGATCCCAGGTGTAGGCGCACGCATCGTCGCTCGGCGTGCGGGTGAAGCCGGCGTCGCCGGACTGGTCGGCAAAGGGAGAGCGCGGGTAGCGCAGGTAGACCTCGTTGGGGTTGCCCTTCGCGATGCCGTGGTTGCATGCGCTGTTGAGCGGCGCGTTGTACACGGCGACCACGCGGGCGCCCGCGGTGAAGGCGTCGGCCCCGCCGAGCGCGGCGATGAGGTCGCCGGTGCGCACGGTGAAGGTCTTGCCGTCGGCCGAGACATTGCATTGTGAAGTTATGTCTGTCCACCCTTTAGCCGGCGTCGAGCTGGCGTTGCCGCCCTCACATGCGACGGCGTCGAAGCCGCCCTCGGCGCCCGCCGCCGCGTACACGCGCATGCTCGCGGCGACCCTGGAGGGGTCGAGCCCCGCGCCCATGGTGTCGACGAACTGCACCGCGTAGGCGTCGTAGGCGGAAAGGCCCGCCGGGACCGTTGCCGAGAGGCGCCAGTACAGGTCGTCGCCGACCGTGGCGTCGGCGGCCTTGCCCCAGGCGTCGGTACTGTCCTCCAGCACGTGCTTGGCCACCTTGGGAGTGGCGGCCTTGGGCTTGACGGTGACGGCGCTGCCGCCGACCAGGGCCATGATCGGCGCGGTGCCGGCCTCGCCCTGGGCGATGGCGCCGTCGTCGGCGACGATGAGCCAGTAGCCGCAGGGTAGCCCGGCCGCCGTGCCCGCGTTAAGGGCCACGGACACGGCGTCAGAGCTCTGGAGGGAACGAGCGAGCTGCGCGCTCAGCGCGCTCGTAAGGTGGGAATCGGTGTTGAGCCACTCGGCAGCTTCCTGCGCGGTGGTCTGGGAATTGGGCATGCCGGCGCTGTGCAGCACAGGCAGTGCGGCGTCGCGCACGGCGTCGCTTGCCCAGGCGAGGTCGGTGGCGATCTTGGCGTCGCTGTCGCCGTCGACGACGTTGGCGCTAAAGATCTGGTAGGCGTCGTAGCTGCTCGCCACGGTGCCGCTCACCGTGATGGAACCGGTCGAGGTCGGCGCGGCCTGCGCGGATGCGGGGAACACAACCGCGCAGGTGCCAATCAGGAGGGCAAGCAGCGCAAACAAGATCGGGAAGGAGCAAACTTTCTTATTCACGACGCTCACCTCCCTTCGCATTCGCCTTACGACGAATGTGCATCCAGGCCGCAGCAGCGCAAAGCACCGCCGCGCCGGCAAGGTACGTCAGAGTGACGCCCGACATACCAGAAAGGGGCAAAGAGGTGGAGTAGGTGTTGGTGAAGGTGGGGATGGAGGTCGGCTTAGAAGTATCGGATCCGTCGTTGTATTTCACCGGAGTTTGAACGGCTTCGTCGATGGGGTTGCCGTCAGCGTCCTTGGTCTGGGTGTAGGTCACATTCGTGGCAGCGATCGTGCCATCTTTCTGATCCGTCATCGTGACGTCAAGCTTATAGACCGACTGATCGAACTTGTAATGCGAGAAAATCGAACTTTCATTCTTCTCGCACACGTAGTACGTAAAGGTCTTGGAAGCGCCACGGCCCGTAGGATCACCGGCAGTGAAGGGATTCTTCGTGATATCAGAGAGCGAGTACTTAATCCCCTCACCAGACGCATTTAAGAACGAAAGCGTCTGGGACTTGTCGCCATCGACCCAAGTCTTAACCGTCTGAGCGTTGTTGAAGTCCGGGTTATTCGCAAACTCGAGCGTAAACTCCTTCATCTCGCCACCCTTAACGACCTTAGTCGCCTTAGGAGTCCAGGAGCCGCTGGAGGTGTACGGAGTGTACTTGTTGGTGAAGGTCTTTTCCGCGTTGGAGTCGATAATCGAATAATAGCCTTCGCCGTCTCTTTCCATAGTGCCCAGCGCTTTTGTTGAACCTCCGGAGCGCCTGGTCGCACTCACGCCTGTAATCGTATAGTTATGGACGTAAAGCGGAACGTTCTGACTTGAATCATCCTTCTTCGGCACATTCATGAGCAAAGTTTCGTTGTCCGTGAGCTGCACCTCGATCTCGTACACAGTGTGGTCGTACTCAATGTCAGAGTCTCCACCGGTCTGTTCGACCAAGTAGTATGTAATCTTGTTAGCCACAACAGTCTTATCTACGAACTGTTCACCAAGGTCAAACGTGATGTTACCTTCAGCGTCATTCTTGGCAGACCCGACTAAGGTGCAGTCACCATCGCTGAAAGAGTCATTTTTCCAAGAAGGCGCCGTCGCAGTATCCGAATCCTTGCGATAAACCGCGAAAGAAAACTGATCTTTTGTGAGCATTTCTTCTTTTTCGGTTTGCTTATTTTTCAGCGCCTTTGACGCCTTTAGCTTAAGGCTTGGGTAGACGTACGTATCCGCAGGCACGCCTAGGTACAGGTCGCCGTTCGACATGATGCCGCCGCCATGGTCCCAGGAATAGTTGCCCGTGATGAAGGTTGTAGCAGCCGCCTGTGCATTATTTGCTTCAGCGTCGCCAACATGAACATCCGAAGTCAATCCGATACTCCGATAAATCTGCACGCCGCCATCGGCAGGAATTTTTATAGCTTCATTGAGCTCTTTGCTTCCCGAATACTTGGCGTCTCCGCCGCCGAGCATCTTGCCGATTATTGCCGCAAGCGGTTCCTTATGGCCATCCTTTGCCGCAAGGAAGAAATCGGCATGGCCGTTCACGCGGAACTTCTCCGAGTTGTATGCATCTTGATCTTGATTCTTTTCGCTACCGCCACTTGAAAGATGGGGCTTGCCTTCATTACCACTGTTAGTTGCCGGATCGTAACCGTTGGCATTCTGCTCATCGCCATCAGCATTTTGCTCATTGCCAGCAGATATATTGCCAAAGATTGCAGTGCCGTCAGTGTTCGTCACCAACGTCTTGCCCGTCGGGCAGACTGCAACGCCACCACCATAGCCACCGGCGGTATTGCTGCTAATGTACGAGTTGTATACAAATAATCTACCAGCAGTATATTCCTTACCCGCATTCGAGTTTCCCTGGACAAAGATGCCGCCGCCGCCCCAGTCAAAGCGAGACATGCAATGGTTATTCGTAATGTAGACCTTGCTGCTCGTAGTTCCGTTAATCATCGCGTCAACCATCTGGCCCACACGAATGCCGGCACCCTCGGATCGGTTGCTCACATTAGAGGCAATAATTCCTCCCGTGATATTCAGCCACGCCATTCCAGAACGAGAAGACTCCTCATTTCGATCCACATCGGTAACGTAAACGCCACCACCAGCTTCTTCAGAATAATTGCCAGTAATCTGGCCACCGGAAATGGTGACATGGGCGCCGTTATTGGCAGCAAGCCCAGCGCCGCCATGGTCACCCCAGCCATCGTGGCCGCAGAACTGAACCATTCTATTATTCGTGATATAGCCACCAGAAACGGTCACGATGCCGCCCTTGGCCATAATGCCGCCACCGAGTCCCGCGCCGAGTGTGCTATTACCGGAGATTATGCCATTAGTTATGGCAACCTCGGAATAACGGGCATACACACCACCGCCCCTATTAGCGCTGTTGCCGGCAATGACGCCGCCAGTCAGTTTAAGGGTCGAGACGTCGCCTTTCTCGTTGGATACCATAATGCCCGCGCCGCCGTCACCCGAGCCGGAAGCGCCGCAAACGTATCCGCCGCTCATATTGACGGCAGAGCCGTTCTCGGCATAGATGAGGTTGCCGACGTTGCAGTCCTTTTTCTGCGTAATAGCGCCACTTTCGAGGTTAAACGTGCCATGTTGGTAAACGTTAATGAGCCTCATCTTGGAGTTCTTGGTGGCTCCAACAATTGCACCCTTAATAGTCGCCTTGTACTCTTTGATCTTCTCAGTGGTACCTACACCACTTGCAGCCGATTCGGTTACGTAATAGGTAAGATCTTCCGGAACTTCATTACCGTCATAAGACATTATTGCCGTCTTGCCATAATTTTCAGGTGTCAGGTGCTCGTCCTTATCTTGCAGCTGCTGGCCGTCGGCAACTTTCTCCGGTACTTTCCCGGAATCCATGACCGTAAGCGTCGCATAATCTGCAACATCGAACAACGGACTGGCACTACTATCGTGCTTAATCTTGAAGCCATTTAAGTCCAAGGTGATCTTGGTGTTTGCCCCTTCAAGCCGAATCTCATCGTCGCACTCAATATCGGCAGTTAGCTTAAAAGTAGCAGCACCGTTTCCATCGCGTAGATCCTTGTTAAGGAGCTTTGACTTCAGATCTGTCCCGCTGCCAATTTCATGAGTCGGTTCATTCTCTGCAGCAAGTGAGATTGCGCCCTCGCCGTTAGCACCGTCATCCGCACCCTTGGCTTCCGCACCATCAGCAGCCGAGTCTGCGTCGACGGTATCCTCGCTCGCGTCATCCTCGGCATCATCACTATTCTGGTTTTCGGCATCCCCGTTAGTAGTGTTTTCTACATCAGTAGACTCACTTGAGGAACCCCCCCCCATCACAGTTTCCTCGGTAAAAACCGTCTGGGCATCGTTGGCAATGGCCTGCGAGATCGGAGGCATGACGAGTGACAGTACCAGGCTCAAAACGGAGGCTCCGCACAAAACGCCTGCCAGTACACGACGCGTCGCTTTATTACTCTGCTTAGATTTGTCCGAATTCGCTTTCATCGATGTCTCCTCCCCAAGAGACCGCGATCTTGCTCTTTCACCATCAAACGTATCTGCGCAATCTGCAATTGCGCTCGTAAGTGATGCAATTATAACGATTGTTTAAACATCTGAGCAGCAAAACCGACATTTTTGTGCAAGTTCTTAATTCTCTTGACATTTACTCAGATTTACCTTCGTTTATTCGCTATCTATTTTTTGTTTCTGCTGGTAATTTAGTTGCCTATTATTTTTTAATGGCATTAGATTTATTTGCACAACATTTTGCTCAAGAGCAAACATCCTGTGAACGGTCGAAAATCGACCGTGAGCGGTGTGTCATTACCCGGGAGGAATATCCTACCAAACTGATGAGAATATCTTTAACCCATCGGTGGTTAGAAGCGTGATGTTCAGACAGCCATATTTGAATTTATGCGCAGATTTTAGGCATCAATTCGCCCAAATCGCCTGAGGCTACCACAGAGGTGCCTGTCCCCTTTTGTGGTGATTCTGCCCCGGCGCTACAGCAGATGCTCCTCGATAAAGATCGCGATGCCGTCTTCGTCGTTGCTCGCGGTTACATAGTCGGCGGCGGCACGGGTGGCGTCGCTGCCGTTTGCCATAGCCACGCCCACGCCGGCGTCGGCCACCATGCAGGTGTCGTTATCGGCATCGCCAAACACGCAGATGTTCTGGAGCTCCATGTCGTTGAGTTCCGCCACGCGCACAAGGCCGCGCGTCTTGGACACGCGGGGATCCATGAACTCGTAGAGCCGCTGCGTGGTTTGCAGAGCAGCCGCCTTAACAGTGTCATCGGCAAACGTCGACGCCCGCTCGATCACCTGCGGCATCACCTCGGGCGCCATGGTGAACATCACCTTGGGCTGCGGATCGCGCAGGAACTCGGCAAAATCGACCACCTGATAGGGCACGCCGTCGACACGCGACAAATGCTCGACGCACGCGTTGCTCTCGGGCACGTAGAACACGCCGTCTCGGGGGCAGACGGGCGTTGCCGGAAGGTCCGCCATGTGCTTGCAGATGCGCGCGATGGTCTCGCCCGGCAGCGGGTAGCTCAGCTCGTTGATGCCGTGCGCGCGGTCGATGACCTCGGCGCCCCCACAGCCCACCAGCACGTCTACCAGGCCGTCGATGTTCCAGAGCTCGTACATGGCCTCGGTCGCGTGGGCGTCGCGCCCGGTGCACAGGCCAAAGAGCATGCCGCGCTCGCGCAGGGCGCGGATCGCCGCCACGGTGCGCGGGGACACCGTGTGCTGGCTCGTGAGCAGCGTACCGTCGATATCGCAGAACACGGCTTTGATGTGGCTGAAGGTGGTGTCCATGGGGGCCTTTCTGGGTTGCGCGGCGGTGTGGGGTGTGGTCGTGAACGGCGTACATGGTATACCAAGGCGCAGGGGCGACCTGTCAAAGCAAAAACCACCACAAAGGCGCCCGTCCCCTTTGTGGCGGCAGGATCCGCGGCGCAAACCATCACAACATTCGACGTTTTTCGGCAAAATCGCGATTTTCATCGAATGTTGTGATGGTTTTTACTGCTTTGCGGCACGATCCAAATGCCGGCGTCCAAACAGCAGCAGCGCCGCGGGAACCGCCGTCACGATCATGCCCGCCCCCACGAGTGTCCGTTGTACGCCAAATGTTGCCGCCAGCCACGGTGCAACCGCCAGCGGGGCCACGCCGGCGAACATATTGCCAAAGCCCATGACCGAGTTCACGCGACCGAGCTGCTCGAGCGGTGCCGTCGTTTGCACAATGGTGTTGTGGAGCGGGTTGACGACACCCCAGGCTATGCCCAGGGCGATCTGGCCGACGAGGGCCACGCCCACGTACGGCGTCCCCACATAGAGCAGGCTTCCCAGGCCCACGGACATAAGCGCCACGAGCAGTGTTTTAAGGTTGACCAGGTGCGGCGGCATCCGAAGCGCAACCACGGCGCCCAGCACCGCGCCCACACCGCAGGCCGACGAAAGCCAGCCCATCCACTCAACGCCGACGTGCAGGACATCGCGATAGAAAAACGACTCGAGCGGATCGAAGGCCCCGTAGCCAAAGTTCGAAAGAAAAATGATACAAAACAGCAGGGCAAGAACGCTGTTGGTGAAGACTGTCTTGATGCTGGCTGCGAAGGTGGCGCGGGCGGACGTGCTGGGGTTGGAGCTTTGTCCCGCACGCTCCCCTTCCTCTGCCGAATCGGCATCCGCATCCCCGGCGACATGGCTGGTCTGCGGCCTAAAGCCCCAACCGACGACGAACGCCAGCACGGTAAAGAGCATCATAAGCACAAACACCGCGCGCGACGACGCAGCCGCCGCGACAAAGCCGCCCAACGTGGGTCCGACGATAATACTCACGTTTGAGAACATGGCGATGGCGGAATTGATGTCTTTGAGCTCGACAGGATCGTCGGTGAGGTAGGCCGGATAGGACGTGGCAATGGGCTGGGCGAATCCCATCGTAAAGCCCAGAAACACCGCGCCGAGCAGGACGACGCCGGTCGCGCTACCAAAGGCGATGATTGTCGTGCCAGTTGCGAGCGTGCCGACGATGCTCAGCAAGAAATGGCGGCGCGGACCCCATGCGTCGAGCGCAGCGCCGCCCGCAAAGGATCCCAGGATCACGAAAACGTTCATGAACAGGACGGCCAGCGATGTCGCGACGACCGAGGCATCGTCCGCATAGGTAAGCGTTCCGATGACGCCGATAAAGTAGCTGGTCTGAAACCCGGTGTAGATGAGAAAGCGCATCGCTACCAGGCGCTTGGCCTGCATGGACAGCGAAGGTTGAGGTTTTGAGAGAAGAGATGCGAGCATGGAGACTCCTTGTTTCATACGAATACGGGCGGTGGGCATTCGCCACCGTCTGTCAAATCAATCTATCCGCATGAAACATTAAGGACGCATCAGGACCCTTCTCTCCGTTTTTCGCCCGTCATGAACTACTTGGTAGATTGTAAGGCATGTCCCACACATCTACCAAAGCAAAAACCACCACAAAGGTGCCTGGCCCCTTTGTGGTGGTTGCGACGTTTACGCTGGTTGAGACTTGGCTAGGCCAGGTCGGCGCCGTTGGTGGCGATGACCTTCTTGTACCAGAAGAAGCTGTCCTTGCGGCTGCGGGCGAGCGTGCCGTTGCCGTCGTTGTCCTTGTCGACGTAGATGAAGCCGTAGCGCTTCTTCATCTCGCCGGTCGAGGCGCTCACCAAATCGATGCAGCCCCACATGGTGTAGCCCATCAGGTCCACGCCGTCCTCGATGGCAATCTCCATCTGCTTGATATGCTCGCGCAGGTAATCGATGCGGTAGCCGTCGTGAATCGCACCGTCCGCCTCGACCTCGTCCACCGCGCCCAGGCCGTTCTCGACGATCATCAGCGGCACCTGGTAGCGGTCGTAGACCTCCTCCAGGTAGTAACGCAGGCCCTCGGGGTCGATCGCCCAACCCCAATCGCTCTTCTTGAGGTACTCGTTGCCGGCGCCACCAAAGATGTTGCCCTGCTCCAGCAGCACCGGGTCAGCCGTGGCCGTGGCGCTCATGTAGTAGCTAAAGCTGTAGAAGTCGACCTTGCCGGCGGCCAGCGTGGCGGCGTCCTCGGGCGAAACCTCCACGTGCACGCCTTCGCGGCGCCACACGCTGGGCGCCCACGAGGGATACGCACCGCGCACCTGCACGTCGCCGCAGTAGAAGTTCATCTCGCGCTGCTGCTTTTGTGCGGCCAGAACGTCTGCCGGATTGCACGTGTGCGGGTAGCAGGCGTTGCCGGCGATCATGCAGCCGATCTTGTTCTGGGGATCGATCTGATGGCCCATGGTGACGCACTTGGCGCTCGCCAGGAACTGATGGTGCAGGGCATCGAAGCGCGCCTGCGGGTCGTCCCAGTCGCAGTCGCCAAAGGCCATGGGCGTGTCGGTTGCCTCGGGCACCATGCCGCCGCCCATCACGCCGCCAAAGCCGCCCATGAGCAGGCAATTGATTTCGTTAAAGGTGAGCCAGTAGCGCACCAGGCCCTTGTACTCGGTCATGACGGTGCGGGCGTAGTTGAGGTAGAAATCGATGAGCTTGGGGTTCTTCCAGCCTCCGTAGTTTTTGGACAGACCATAAGGCAGCTCATAGTGGCTAAGGGTGACCATGGGCTCGATGCCCTGCTCCTGACAGGCCTGGAACACACGGCGGTAGAACTCGATGCCGGCCTGGTTGGGCTCGGCCTCGTCGCCGTTGGGGAAGATACGGCTCCAGTTGATGGACATGCGGTAGCACTTAAAGCCCATCTCGCCAAAAAGCTTGATGTCGTCGAGATAGTGATGGTACATGTCCACGGCCTCGTGGCTGGGATAGTGGTACTGGGGCAGAATGCCGTCGGTAATGTGGCGCGGCTCGGAGACCGTGCCGCCGGTCATGATGTCGGGAACGCCGAGGCCCTTGCCGTCCTCGTTGTATCCGCCTTCGCACTGATTGGCGGCAGTGGCACCGCCCCACAGAAATCCATCGGGAAAAGCCATGTTGGCTCCTTTCGTACGTGTTGGGATGTTGCGTGGACGCCGAAGCGGCGTCCACGAGGTAATTTGCGTCCCGATCGGAGTTCGCGTTGAGTCGGCCGCCACGAAACCGGCCCATCTACTACGTTTAGTCGTGAACCCCCGACCACGCCGCAATTATCAAAAATAAAACCGCAGGTAGACGGCTTGGCGGTTTTCGAAAAACCACCGTGTGGTTGGCCCCTACCACTTAAACGTAGTAGATAGGCCGGTTTCGTGGCGAGGCATGTTGCGGGACGCGCACGGACCGACCCATCGAAACTATGCCGGCTTAAGATATGCGGACGGAGCTGACGGAGACGACGTTTGCCCAGATAAAACCGACCAAAATAAACCTGTCCCTTATTGGCAGGTTCAAAACCATGCCGGTTTACGGGGCAGAACCAGTGCCCCTTGAGCATGCCAGAAACGGCAAGGACAAAACCGCAGGTAGGAGGCTTGTCAGTTTACGGAAAAACGGGGTATGGTCAGCACTCACCGTTTCAGCCCCGTAATCCGGCATGGTTTTGATTTTGGGCAGTCGCTCGGACGAGCGCATGGCATCTAGCCCCTTTGAAAAAAACCGGCGGGGCGCTCCCCCCCCGCCGGCTTGGTACCGAGTCTTTGTCGTTTGGGCTACTTGGCAGCCTCGGGCTTGTAGGTGGCAAACTCGATCGCAAAGCCCACGGCGGCACCCACGAAAGAGGCAACGATAGCCCAGATCATGTGGTTGATGCCGTTAACACCGGAGGGGTCGATGAAGGACAGCCAGCTGAAGACGCCCAGACCACCGGACATGTACACCACGGCGCCGGAGAGACCAATGATGAGGCCGCCCACAGCAGAACCGATGCTGGCGTTGATGAAGGCCTTCTTATCGGGCAGGGCGACACCGTAGATAGCGGGCTCGGTGACACCAAAGAAGAAGGCGGAGATCATGGCCGGCAGCGCGATACCGCGGAACTTCTCGTCCTTGTTCTTGAGATACATGGCGAAGAGCACGGCGCCCAGCGAGAAGGAGTGGGCGATAACGGAGCCCAGGATGTAGTCGTGGCCCAGAGTGGACAGGTTGACCAGCGCGATGGGCACGAGCGACCAGTGGAAGCCAAAGATGACCAGGCACATCCAGAAGGCACCGACGAGGGTGCAGCCCAGGAGGGAGCCGATCATGGGCAGGCCAAACAGCAGCGCGAAGAACTCACCAAGCAGGTTGGTGATGAGCGTGGCGATGGGGCCAATGACCAGATAGCCAAGGGTGACGGTAACGGTGACGACGATCAGCGGGGTGAAGAACATCTTCATAGAAGCGGGCATCCACTTCTTAACCCAGTGCTCGAGGGTGGAGCCAAACCAGACCATGAGCAGGATGGGGATAACGGAGCTGGTGTAACCCGAGGCAGGCATGATGAGCGGCAGGCCCAGGAACGTGGTGTACCAAGAGAAGGTGCCAGCAAAGCCGAGCTCGACGGAGCCGACAACCTCGCCCGAGGTCAGGGCAACCATGGTGGGATACACCAGGGCAAAGGCGATGGCCATGCCGTTGAACTCGCTCATCTTGAACTTCTTGGCCGCGGTAAAGCCAAGCACCACGGGCAGGAAGTAGAACATGCCGTCAGCGACGGTGTAGAGCAGCGTGTAGGCGCCGTCGTTGGCAAAGCTCGGGACCAGGAAGGTAGCGAGCGCCAGCAGGCCCTTCATGATACCGGCAGCGGCGAAGGTGCCGAGCATGGGGGCGAAGATGCCCGAGATGAGGTCGATGATCACATCGGTAACGCCCTTGGGAGCGGCATCGTCGTCATCGGCGTCGACGGCGCCGCCGTCGCTAAAACCGCCGGCCTTGAGAACGGCGTCGTAGACGTCCTCGACGATGTTGCCCACAACAACCTGGTACTGGCCGTTGGCGTGCATGACCTTGATGACGTTGGGCAGCTCGGAGATTGCCTCGTCATTGGCCTTCGACTCGTCCTTGAGCTTAAAACGAACACGGGTAATGCAGCGTGCGACGCATTTGACGTTGGACTTGCCGCCAACCAGCTCTACGATCTGGGCAGCAAGATCGTCGTATTTACCTGCCATGATCTGTCCTCTCTTTTCCAAATTTCGACAAAAATATCCCCTACCGCGAGCCGGTACCTTGCCCGCAGTTAGAAACCAAAAAGAATTGTTGCGATTGCCGCCGGGCTGGCGGCTTTACTCACTCGGTCTGCGAAGCCGATCGCAGACGGTTGATATGCATCATCAGATACAAGAGCTCCTCGTCCGAGCAGCTCTGCTTGAACTCTTTCTCGAACACGCGGTTGATGGCGTACGCACACTGGTAGGCCTCGGGAAAATCGCGGGCGGCCTACATAAACAGTGAGGAGTTCTCGGTCTGCGTGCAGCTGCCCTTAACAAGGCGGCGAACCAAAAAGCGCAGGTGCGCAAGAAAGCGAATGTAGCAGTACGACGCCGTGTCGAGCGAGCAGCCGAGCTGCTTTTCCACGGAATGGGTTACCTCGTCAAGCACGCGGGTGCTCTTCATGATGAAGTCCATGTCCTTGGCGCGGCCCATGCCGTCGACCTCGGCGTTAACGATGTGGAGCGCGATGCTCGTGGCCTCGTTCTGACCCAACTTGGCGCCGGTGTGCTTTTGCACGATGGCGAGCGCGGCCTGACCGATTTCGAGCTCACGCGGGTAGATGAAAGCCACCTCATGCTCGAGCGGGTTGGGAGCGCTGATCTGGTCGTCGTCGCGCTGAACGGCAAACTGCAGGTGATCTGCCAGGATAAAGGGCAGGCCACCGGACAGCTTGCAACCAAGCTGCTGGGATGCGAAGCAGGCAATGTCGCTTGCCGCGAGCAGAACGTCGTCGGGAAGTGTGCCGACCATATCCTGCAGGCTCTCGGGAACGTTATAGAATTTGCGCTGGATGAGCGACTCATCGGCAAGCTCGTAGGGCATCTCGTGAAAACCGATGCCCTTGCCAAAGACAACAACCTCTCGGCCGTCATCGCTGGCGGCGAGAGCAACGTTATTGTTGATCTTCTTTAAAATGAGCATGAAAAAACTCCTCGGACATCGGCGCTAGACGACGGGGCGATATTCCTCGTCTTCTATTATGCGCAAGTGATGCCTCCCGAGGAGTAACAAACTTGTGAGCACGTGGGCGATTGTAGGATGAAACTTGCATGCAGCGTAAGCCCCATTGGTGCGAAAGTCCGCTGAACGGTAGGAAATCGCCTGTAAACGGCAAAACCACCACAAAGGTGCCTGGCCCCTTTGTGGTGGTTTTGGCTGATGCCCCGATGTTACTCGCGCGGGGTGCCGTAGGGGTTGTACAAATCTGCAAGAGCAAATGTGCCGGTAGTAGCATCAAAGTCGAGTTCGAGCACACAGCAGTTGCCAATGCGGTGCTTCATCTTGAGCGGCTCCACGCCCACGCCGCGCATGACCTGAGCCGCTGCGGCGCCATGGCTCACGCACAACACGCTCTCATGTCCAGGGCGCTGCATGAACTCGGTGATGGTCGCCATCATACGCTCGCGAAACTCGACTTCGCCCTCGCCGTCATACTGCTTGTAAAAATCGCCGTACGGCAGGCGCGGATTCAAATCCTCGCTCGCGCCCTCAAATTTGCCAAAGTTCCACTCCTTAAGGCCCTTGACGCGCTCGTAAGGCTGACCGGGGAACGCAAGCTCAAGCGTGTCGCACGCACGCTCGGACGTCGAACTGTACGCATGGTCAAACGTAAGGCCACGCCCTCGCAGGGTCGCACCGACAGTTTTAGCCTGCTCGATTCCCAGCTCGGTGAGCGGCGAGTCACACCAGCCCTGCTTGCGACGAAGCAAGTTAAAGAGCGTTTGACCGTGACGCATAAAGTACAGTTTTGACATGAGGCCTCCGTGATCGCAATCGTTTGTCAGCGATTATGACACCTTGAGCTAACTTTAAGTCAAAGCTTTTTTGCAAAAACCACCACAAAGATGCCTGTCCCTTTTTGGCATGTTATGGCAGCGCAGCGAGCCGGTTCCAAGTGCCCTAGGTCGCCCCGAAAGAGGAGCGACGCGTACTTTGGTACGCGAGCGACGGCTTGAGGGGCGAGATGGGGTGCTTGGGGCCGGCGCAGCGTCAAGCCTTAAAGGTGGTCTTGGATGAGATCGCAGATGGCTCGGGCGTCGTTGATGTTGATGGCTCGGGTCGCAAAGCCGGCGTCGAATGCCTGGCGTGCCAGGGCCTCGTTACAGGCAAGGGCCAGCGTGTGACCGTCGACCAGGTCGAGCGAGCTCTTGCCGCGCAGACGGTCGACACCGGAGCGCGCGACCACGATGTTGTCGAAGCCCTCGGTCTTGTAGCCCTCGATGATCACCACGTCGACATCGTTGTAGCGCGACAGCAGCTCGCGCGCGGGCATCTCGTCCTCCTCGCGCGTGTCGGCGTACTCCGCCCAACGCGTGGCGCAGATGAGGCCCACGTGCTTGGATCCGGCCTGGTGATGGCGCCACGTATCCTTAGCGGGCACGTCGATATCAAAGCCGTGGTGCCCGTGATGCTTGAGTGAACCCACGCGCAGGCCGCGGCGGGTGAGCTCGGCGATAACCTTCTCGACGAGCGTGGTCTTGCCCGAGTTCTGGTAGCCGATAAACGCGATCGCGGGGACGGCCGGTGCCGGAGCAGCGGGCGCGACGGCGACGGGTGCGCTTGCGAGCGTGGCACCGTCAGCGGCCACGGCCTCAACAGCAGCAACCTGACGCTCCGCACGATCCCACACGCCCGAACGGCCGCCCTCCTTGTGCAGCAGGCGCACGTCGACGATCTCCATGCCGCGATCGACCGCCTTGCACATGTCATAGATGGTCAGACACGCGGCACTCGCGCCGGTCAGGGCCTCCATCTCGATACCCGTCTTGCCCGTTACGCCGGCCGTAACCAGCACGTGAAAGCCAACCTGTCCGTCCGCGCGCGCCGGCGCCCAGCCCTCGGGCACGTCCTCGGCCGGCGTCCCCGCCGGAGCGATGGGCGCAATGTCGCACTTGCTCTTGGTAATGAGCAACGGATGGCACATGGGAATGATGTCGCTCGTGCGCTTGATGGCCATGATGCCCGCCACGCGCGCGCAGGCAAGCACGTCGCCCTTTTTGGCGCGGTCCTGCAGCACCATGGCCTGCGTCTCGGGGTGCATGAGGATGGTGCCCTCGGCGATGGCAATGCGATGGGTCTCGGCCTTGTCGGACACGTCAACCATGCGTACCTCGCCCTTGGCGTCCACGTGAGTGAGCTCGTCGCGACGGGCGTCACGGGCGGGCTCGGTGGCAGCACCGGCAGTCGGCTGCGCTGACGCGTCGGCGTTGCCAGCATTCGCCGCAGCCGTGACTTTGTGGGCAGACATCGCGGCCCCGCGAGCGGCCTTGGTGGCATCGGCGTACCTGCTCTTGGCCATATGATCATCCTCCGATTTGGGACATAAATCGTTGCGTGCCCTCAATTATCGCGTGTTCCTGCGGTTTGTGGGCCACAGCATCGCGCCAAATCGAAAGTACCTGCATATCATCACCACGGCGCAGCGCCTCGCGCACCGAATATTCGGCATCGCTGAACAGGCACGGACGCACGTTGCCATCGGCCGTCAGGCGCAGACGGTTGCAATTCGCGCAAAAATGGTTGGACATGGCGCTAATGAAGCCGACCGTTCCCGCCGCGCCCGGAAAGTGCCAATAGCGCGCAGGGCCCGCGCCGGCAGGAGCGTCGTTGATGTCGAGCGGCTCGAGCTCGCCCAGTCCCGCCGCGGTGGCCCCGGCGTTGATGCGAGCCCGCAGCTCATCGCTCGGCACGGTATCGCTCGCGTCCCACAGCTCGGGGTTGAGCGCGGGCGCATGCGGGTCCACAGCGCAATGCGAGCTCGTGCGCTCGTCGCCGATGGGCATGTATTCGATAAAGCGCAGGTGGATGGGACGGTCGAGCGTGAGCCGCGCGAGGGCCGCCACATCTTGGTTGAGCCGGCGCACCACAACGCAGTTGACCTTAACGGGCTCAAAGCCCCAGGCCAGCGCCGCGTCGATGCCAGCCATGGTCTGCTCGAGTCGACCCAGGCGCGTGATCTTTCCAAAGAGCGTAGGGTCGAGCGTGTCGAGCGAGATGTTGACGCGGTTAAGCCCGGCATCTTTGAGCTGTGGCGCCAGCTTGGGCAGCAGGGCACCGTTGGTGGTGAGCGAGATGTCCTCGATCTGCGGAATCGCGCGGATGTCGCGAATGAGCGGGATGATACGGCGGCTGACCAGCGGCTCGCCGCCCGTCAGGCGCACGCGGCGAATGCCCTCCCCCGCCACTAAGCACACAAAGCGGGCGATCTCCTCGGCGCTGAGCAGCTCGTCGTGCGCGCGGGGCGCTACGCCATCGGCCGGCATGCAATAGATGCAGCGGAAATTGCACTTGTCGGTAACGGCAATGCGCAGGTAGTTAATGTCGCGGCCAAAGCCGTCATGTTGCACGTGCCCGTCCACGCAGCCCTCCCCTCACGCGGCGTTTTATTCTTCGGAAAACATAATACCCCACGGAAGAATCATGCCGACACCCGTACGACAGGACAGGTTGCTTTGAGCAAAACGGACTTTCCAAGCCCATCCTCAACATAGACCATCACAACATTCGATGCTTTTCCCGATTTTGGCAAAAAACGTCGAATGTTGTGATGGTTTGCCTGCCCACGGCACCCCGCAGAAGGGCCAAAGCGCCCCTAAAGGCCACCGTCCCAGTGCCGAATCACGAATTCTCGCAGGTCGTTCTGACGTTTCTGGAACGCTTCGCTTCGGTCGCACTTAAGGCCCATAGCGAGCGCGATGGCGTTCATCGCCCGGTGCAATTGCAGCTGATGGGCAAACTGAGTCCCGGTGAGGACGATCATCCTAAAGCCCAGCGCGCTCAGCACGGCCATGCGCTCCGCGTCCGACGCGCTGCGCTGTTTATCAAGATGGTCCGAGCCGTTGTATTCAATCCCCGTACCGCTCGCAGGCGCATATACGTCAATCTCGAAATACCCGGCCTTTGCGAGATACTTGAACTCGTTGGGAACATCGACCCTATGGTTGAGCTCGATCTTGACGTATCCCAGCCCTCCCTGGGAACGTTTTGCTACGACCATGATTGCGGTGGCCGTCTCCATGGGCGACCGCGCGCCATCGTGCACGCGTTTGAGCACGGCGGCCGCGCGTATGGCCCCCTGACGAGATCGGTTCTCATTGCAATAGGCAATCAAATCGGCAACGGTATACCTCTGCCCCATCTCGATATAATCGCCTGTCGACAGATGATTCAAATGGTATCGGGCGCAGATTTCGTAGCCATATTCCAGCAGCTCGGGCTCACTCATCCACGAACCCGCCTGGACAAAGCACATGGCCTCATCAACCACCAGAAGGCCCTCTGCCACCTCGATAAGATGGCCTGGAGGTACCGGCGCCCCAAACACGTGGCACCTAAATCCAGCCGGCGTCGAGCGCTCAAAATCGAAGTTGACGAGCGTGTCGATATGATCGAGCTCTTCTCGTGGAATACCAAGCGAAACCAGATAGTCGGCAACGATCCCAACTGCCGTTGAAGCCCTCAGCCCCTTGGCATCGAGTCCCAATTTGGGCAGGCTCGCAGTCGGCTCCGCCTCGCTAGCAAGCGAGTCCTCATCGTATAGGCTGCTTGCTCGCGAGAGCGGCTCGGACGGGCGCGCCACGTTGTGGTACAGCCAGGCAGTCTTATGGGACAGGACGATCGGCAGGTCCATGAGCCCTCCAATGGAGTCGGATAACCAACCTTATTCCCCTGCCCACGGGTCCGCACACCTTCGTGCGCAAGAAAGCGATTCCACCCGATCGAGTGGTAGAAAAACCATCACAACATTCGATGCTTTTCCCAATTTTGGCAAAAAACGTCGAATGTTGTGATGGTTTGAGGCGAGGTGAGGAGCATGGAGGGGTCAAAGCATCGTGCTTGGAGCGTGACTTTTTTCGCCCCGTCGTCGTCACAAACCTTGACTCTACAATCGTTGTAGGGTTTTCACTACACTGGTAGCTAAACGAACCAAGCCAGAAAGTGCCCCGCCCATGGAACACGACCTCACACGCGGCAATGTCCTTAAGACCATCGCGGTCTTTGCCCTGCCTTATATGCTCTCGTACTTTTTGCAGATGCTCTACGGCATGGCCGATCTGTACATGATGGGGCAGTTTAGCGGCGCTGCCGGCATCACCGCCGTGGGCAACGGCGCACAGACGCTCTATATCATTACCGTGACACTCGTTGGTCTGGCCATGGGAACGACGGTCATCGTCGGCCACGCCGTGGGCTCGCGCCGCTTCGATCGCGCCGAGACCGCCATCGGCAATACCATCACGCTCTTTATGGGTGTCTCGGTGGTACTGGCCGCTGTCCTGCTCGCGCTTTGCCCGCAGATCGTGGCGCTCATTGGCACTCCCGCCGAAGCCGTCGAAGGCACTGCCGCCTACCTGCGTATCTGCTTTATCGGCATTCCCTTTATCGCCGCGTACAACATTCTTTCGGCCATCTTTCGCGGGCTGGGCGATTCGCGCTCGCCCATGTACGTAATTGGCGTGGCATGCATCATCAACATCGCGCTCGATTTTCTGTTTATCGGCCACATGGGGCTCGGCCCCGTGGGCGCAGCGCTCGGCACGGTGACCGCGCAGACGGCCAGCGTTGCCCTCGCGCTCGTGTGGCTCAAGAGCCGTCGCACAAACATCCACGTTAAGCGCAGCGACCTGCGCCCCCAGCCCGAGGTACTCGGCAGCATTCTTAAAATCGGCGTGCCCGTGGCTGTGCAGGACGGCTGCATCCAGGTGGCGTTTATGTTTATCACCGTCATCGCCAACCACCGAGGGCTCGTCGACGCCGCCGCCGTGGGCCTGGTCGAAAAGATGATCAGCTTTTTGTTCATTGTGCCGAGTTCCATGGGTGCCACCGTCAGCGCACTCACGGCGCAAAACGCCGGCGCGGGCAAGGGCGACCGCGCGCGTCAGGTACTCAAGGACGCCATGACGATCTCGGTGGTGTACGGCTGCCTGATCACGGTGCTGATGTGGCTGGTGGCGCCGGCGTTTATCGGCTTTTTTGCCAAGGACCCCGCGGTGGTCGCGGCCGGTACCGGCTATATGCACAGTTATATTTTCGATGCAATCTTTGCCGGCATCCACATTTGCTTTAGTGGCTTTTTCGCTGCGTATGGCAAGAGCTACATCGGCTTTGCGCATAACGTGCTGGCTGTGGCACTCATTCGCGTGCCGGGCGCTTGGCTGCTGTCGAACGCCTATTCCGATACGTTGTTTCCCATGGGCATCGCATCGCCGTGCGGCTCGATTCTGTCGGCGGTCATCTGCGTGATTGCATTTACCGTGCTCAACCGGCGCGGGGCTTTTGACAAGCTGGTGGCGTAGCGAGGCGACGCGAAATCGCCCTCATCGACGACATCATCAGCGACGACCCCAGGAGAACCGCCATGTCGAGGACAATCCCCGATATGGCAGATTTACTCCTCCGGAATCGGAAACGCCCGGATGAACTCTGCGGGCGAGAAGGTCTTGATGGTCGAGCGCACAAAGGCAGCGCGGTCGCGCGTGATGATAAAGTCCACACCGGCACGCTCGGCCATTGCACGAATACAGCCGTCCTCAAAGTCCGGCTCATCGGAATAGGCGGAGGTAAAACAAGCTTCTTGGTCGAGAGGCTCTAACGAGTAGCTCTTAAGGCAGTCGCGCACTACCTCGCGGGCGCACGCCTCGCCTGTCTGCTTAGTGAGAATGTAGTACGCGTCCTTGAGAGAGCAGGCCGAAACAACACCCTCGATAAGCCCCACGTCAACGAGCCCCTTGATCGCTTGCGCCGCCCCATGCTCCGGTCGGCCCGGTAGCACGCAATCGAGCAGAAAATTGGTATCGAGAAATGCCCTCATAGGTAGCGCTCCCTCGCGACGCGCTTTTCATCTTCAACCGTCATCGTATCGAGCGGCGTTCCTTTTGGCATTTTGGCTACGATATCGAGATACTCCTGGTAGTCCTCATCCTCCGCGAGCATTTCGCGAATCTCCTTCCAGGTAATCTTGGGATGCCACATCGTACCCACGTCGCGCTTGGGCTCGTCCGTGCCGAACGCCGGCTTTGCGCCCCCACGCTCCTGGGCAGCGTCATATTCCACTGCAACCGGAGCTTGATAGTCGAGCGGCACAATCTTAAACAACGGCTTGCTCCGCTTAAAGACCACAACCTCTTCGCCCTCATTGGCAACCCTTTCGGCCACCTGCGTAAGGTTCTGGCGCAGCTCCGAAAACGCGACGGTAACCATAGCGGCTCCTCTCAACATGTATCTTCACTGCTAAGTATACACGTTAATGTTAATGTTAACGTGTATAAAAGCCTATCGGAAAGCATCACACTTTCCGATAGGCTTTCCATTTGATTATCGGCGCCTTAAGCCTGGGGCACCTGACCAGTCGCCAGGATCCGCTCGAGTGCGTCCTCGTCCAGCACGGGTACGCCCAGCTGCTCGGCCTTGGTAAGCTTGGAGCCCGCTTTGGGGCCGGCGACCAGATAGCTCGTCTTCTTTGAAACACTGCCCGAGACCTTGGCGCCGAGCACTTTAAGCGCCGCACCCGCCTCGTCGCGGGTGCGGTTGACGAGCGTGCCGGTGAGCACGAAGGTCAGACCCGCAAGCGGCTGTGCGTCAGCGAGCTCGCCCGCCACGCCCGCGTCGGCTGCGGCTTGCGCGTGCGCGGCGCCCAGGTCGACCTCGAGCGACAGACCCGCCTGACGCAGGCGCTCCAGCACGGCAAGGTTCTCGGGCACGGCCAGGAACTGCTTGATGCTCGCCGCAATCTTGGGACCGATGCCCTCGCACTCGGCGATGTCCTCTTCGCTCGCCAAGATGAGCTTGTCGATCGACAGGAATCGCTCGGCGATGACCTCGCCCACGCTCTTGCCCACGTGGCGGATGCCCAGGGCAAACAGCACGCGACCGAGCGGCTGGCTCTTGGACTTGTTGAGCTCGGCGATGATTTTCTCGGCCGTCTTGAGGCCTACCGGAATGGGGTCGCCCTCCTTGACGCCCTTTTTGCTGTTGGAGCTGGCATACACGCGACCCGTGTCCAGGCCTGCGATGTCGTCGACCGTGAGCTGGTAGAAGTCCGCGACATCGTGGATAAGCCCAGCGGCGATCATCTTGTCGACAATCTCATCGCCCAGACCGTCCACGTCCATACAGCCGCGACTCACCCAGTGAAGCAGGCGCTCCTTGAGCTGCGCGGGGCAGTCGATGGAAACGCAGCGGTAGGCAACCTCGCCATCCTCGTGGACCACGGGGCTACCGCACACGGGGCAGACCTCGGGCATGTGCCAGTCGACCGAATCGGCCGGGCGTTTATCGAGCACCGGACCTACGACCTCGGGGATTACGTCGCCTGCCTTGTGCACGATGATAGTGTCGCCCTCGCGCACGTTTTTGCGACGGATCTCGTCGATGTTGTGCAGCGTGGCGCGCGCGATGGTGGAGCCGGCAACCGTCACCGGGTCGAACTCGGCGACCGGTGTGAGCACACCGGTGCGGCCCACCTGGATGCGGATTTCGCGCAGGATGGTCTGCTTTTCCTCGGGCGGGAACTTAAAGGCAATGGCCCAGCGCGGCGCGCGGGCGGTAAAGCCCAGGTCGAGCTGCTGTTGGAAGCTGTCCACCTTTACGACCACGCCGTCGATGTCGTAGTCCAAATCGCCGCGGTGCTCGAGCGCCTGGGCACAGAACTCGTGGACCTCGGCCGGCGTGGCGCAACGGGCAACGTTGGGGTTGACGCTAAAGCCGGCGCTACACAGCCAATCGAGGAACTCGCGCTGACTGTGGACGTGCAGCGGGTCGGTATCAGCAATGGCATAGATAAAGGTGGCAAGGTCGCGGCGCGCCGTGACCTTGGGATCCTTCTGACGCAGGCTGCCGGCGGCGGCGTTGCGCGGGTTGGCGAAGGGGTCGCGGCCCTCGGCATCGGCCTCTTCATTTAGACGAACAAAGCTGCCCTTAGGCATATAGACCTCGCCGCGTACCTCGATGGTGCGCTCGCGGTCGGCGCCCATGTGGGCGAGTGCCGGCTCGGACAGGTGCATGGGCACGTCCTTGATGGTACGGACGTTGAGCGACACGTCCTCGCCCGTGGTGCCATCGCCACGTGTGGCGGCGCGCACAAAGGTACCGTTTTGATAGGTAAGCGCAACGCCCAGACCGTCGATCTTAAGCTCGCAGGTATAGGTGACGCTACCGGCACCGAGCGCATCCTCGGTGCGCTGGAGCCACGCGTCGAGTTCGTCCAGATCCATGGCATCGTCCATGGAATACATGCGCGCCATATGCGTGACCGGCGTAAACTGCTCGCTCACGTAGCCGCCCACGCGCTGGGTATAACTGTCGGGCGTCACCAGGTCGGGGTAGGCCGCCTCGATTTCCTGCAGCTCAACGAGCATTTTATCGAAGGCAGCGTCCGTGATCTCGGGCGCATCGAGCATGTAGTAGCGATAGGCGTGGTAATCGAGCTCGTGGCGCAGCTCGGCCGCACGCGCTGCCGCCTGGGCACGGGCGTCGGTCGGTGCGGCGGTATCCGTGCTCGCGGGCGTTTCGGTATCGATATCCACACCGTCACCAAACAGGCTCGATTGCTCCATAGCGGCACTCCTTCGCTCGATTTCAAACGGATACTAGAGTACCACCGGTCACGATGGGGCCGAATAACCCTTTCGAACCGCACCGAATCGGCAGTCGACGGACCGGGGTGGACAGTTAGTTCAGATACGTATAAATCCTGGAGCTGGATCGGGCACGAACACCCCTGTTTCGACTAATTTGGGCTCCTCGAGACCATGTAAACGTCCCACTCTCCCTTCCAAACACCCATTCGAGCCCCATCCCAATCAAAAATTGCTCAAAACGCATCCCAAGCTGCCCCAGATTTATACGGATCTGAACTAACTGTCCAAGCCATTCCGAACCAAGCCTCTTGCCAGCCATAAGTGATCCGTTTTCCTCCGTCCCCAAGGGATCATCGCGAAAAGAGGGGGGGGCTGCCCCGCGTTGGCGGGACAGCCCCCTCTGGCTTCGATATGTGTGGAGTGGCTCGTTAGTAACCCTGGCCGTTGCCCTGACCCTGGCCCTGCTGGCCGAGCAGCTCCTCCAGGTACTGGCGCAGCTGCTCGTCGGTAATACCGCCGTTGCCGGTGTCGGTCGAGCTGTCGTCCTGCTGCTGGTTCTGCAGCTCCTCGTCGGAGCCCAGTTCAACCGTGACCTTCTTTTCTTCCTTGCCGCGCATGAGCGTGATCTCGACCTTCTCGCCCACCTCGTGGCTGCGCAGCGCAATGATCAGGCCATCGGCGCTCGTAATCTCGTCGTCGCCCAGCTTGGTAATGACATCGCCCTCTTGGATGCCAGCCTTGGCGGCGGGACCGTCCTCGACGATGCTCGCCACGTACGCGCCGCTATCGGTGCTCAACTTGTTGGTGCGGGCGTTAAGCGCATTGACGCTCGAAAGCGTAGCGCCCATGTACGGATGCACCGGCGTCTTACCGTCGATGATCTGGTCGGCAATGTTCTTGGCGTAGTTAACCGGAATGGCAAAACCCACGCCCGAGCTGGAGCCCGAGTAGCTCTCGATAAGCGAGTTGATACCCACAAGCTCGCCATTGTCGTTGACGAGCGCGCCGCCGGAGTTGCCCGGATTGATGGCGGCATCGGTCTGGATCATGTTGGCATAGATGGTGTTGCCGCTGGTAGAGCTCATGGCCGTGGAGCGATACAGCGCCGAGACGATACCGGTGGAGACAGACTGTTCGTTGCCGAAGGGCGAGCCGATCGCCATGACCCACTCGCCCACGTTGAGCTTGGAGGAATCACCAATCTCAATCGGCGTGAGCTTGGAGGCGTCGGCGTCCTTGAGCTTGATGACGGCCAGGTCGCTCGAAGCGTCGTTGCCCACGAACTCGGCCTCGTAGGTGGTGCCGTCGTCCATGGTCACCACGTACTGGTCATAGCCATCGACCACGTGGTTGTTGGTGAGGATATGGCCCTCGGTATCGAGCACCACGCCCGAACCGACGCTGCCCGAGTTGTTCGACTCGTCGGCAGACTGCGAAAGCGAGCCATTCTGGCCGCCGCTCGACGTGGCGGTGATGGAAACGACGGAGGGCAGGGCCTTGGCAGAAACGGCCTCGGCCAACGTGGTGTCCTCGGAGTCGATCGTAATCTTTTGCGTCGACGAACCCGAAGCGCCCGCCGTCACGGCATTCTTGCCGCCACCGATATCGAGCGTACCGCTCATAATGAGCGCAATGACCAGCAGGGCGCCACAGGCGCAACCGGCGAGTGCCGTAATAAAGATCGGCAGCTTTTTGGTCTTGGTCTTGACCACCGTGTGCTTGTTCACGACCTGCGCACCGCCCAGCGGCTGGCCGGTCTGTGTGTCATAGGCCTGCACGTAGGGAATGTTGCTACCGGCAGGCGTCGACTCCACCTGCACGCGCGGCTGCTGCTGAGTCTCGCCGGCATTGCCAACATCCTGGGGACGCTGGGAATCGTTCTCGCTCATAGCTGCGATCCTTTCGTCAAATAACCAAAGGCCCGCCAAACACGTGGCGGGCCATCATTGTTCACGTTGAGTTGTACCCCAATATGCGGGCGTACGTGTACGAGAACGCAATCTTTTAGGAAGGCTTAAGTTCTGCTGCAAACTCGAAAGGAGCCCGCACCTGCGTCAAAACCACCACAAAGGTGTCTGTCCCCTTTGTGGTGGAAATCTAGTCCTTAAACAGATAGCCCACGCCGCGGACGGTGGTGATGTGTGCCGCGATCTGCGGGCCCACCTTGGAGCGGATGCGTCGAATGTGCACGTCGACGGTGCGCGTGCCGCCGCAGTACTCAAAGCCCCACACGCGGTGCAGCAGTACCTCGCGGCTGTAGGCGCGGTTGGGGTGCGTCGCCAAAAAGCTCAGCAGCGAGTACTCCATCAGCGTCAGGTCGATGGGCTCGTTATCGAGTGTCACCTGGTAGGTAGCCAGGTTAATCTCGAGGTTATCGATATTGAGCACATCGTCGGCGGTGACGGTCTCCTCCTCGCCCATCAGGCGCTGCGCGCGAGCCTTGAGCTCATTGGGCGTCGCCGTGGGGCATACAAAGTCGGCATGCGCGTGATTCGGCAGGCGCAGGGTGCCGAGCGCCTCGTCGTCGACGATCACCAGCATGGGGACACCGCCGCGATCGTCAAGCCACTTGGCAATCTGATCGATGCGGTCGCTGCGGATGCCATCGGAATCGAGGATCAGCAGGTCAAAGTCATGCGCCGCAGTCGGCGAATCGGGAGTGGCCAGGCTCACCTCGACACCCAGGGTGGTCGTCAGGCTGCGGGCAAACTCGTGGAAGCGCGTCGTGCGCGCCATGAACAGGGCACTCTTTTCGGACATATCGGCCTCCAAAGAAATGAGCTCAATCGTACTGGAACAAGCCAGCGCGATTAGGAGTTCGCCAGGTAGTGCTTGATCTCCCACTCGGTGATCGTAGACTCAAACTTATGCCACTCGTCGCGCTTCTTTTTGAGGAAGAAGCTGTGGATGTGCTCGCCGAGAGCATCCTTCATAAACTGCGAGTCCTCAAACACGTCGAGCGCCTCTTTGAGCGAGCGAGGCAGCGGCGCGTAGCCGGCCTCGACCATCTGACGGTCGGTAAGCTTGAGCGTCTCGGCCGTGGCCTCGGGCGGGAGTTCCAGCTTGCGCTCGATGCCGTCCAGACCAGCCGCCAGCGTGACGGCGTTGACCAGATACGGGTTGGCCATGGGGTCGGGACTGCGCAGCTCGATGCGCGTGGACAGCGGCTTGCCGGGCTTGTAGACCGGGATGCGGACCATACTCGCGCGGTTGCGCAGGCCCCACGTGGCGTACTGCGGCACGGAGTCGCCACCCGTGGTGATGCGCTTGTACGAGTTGACCGTGGGGTTGGTGATGGCGCTGATCTCGCGCGCGTGCGCTAAGATGCCGGCCATGTAGTGCTTGGCGATTTCGGAGAGGTGGTACTTCTCGTCGTCCTCGCCCCAAAAGACGTTGTTGCCGTCGTGGTCGAACAGCGACTGATGCAAAAACATGGCGCTGCCGTCCTCGCCCGCCAACGGCTTGGGCATAAAGGAAGCGTGGCAACCGCTCTCGTAGGCCTGCTGCTTAATGATGAGCTTGGCCGTGGTGACGGCGTCGGACATGCTCAGGGCCTCGGCGTGACGCAAGCTCATGCCGTGCTGCGAGCGGCCGGCGGCGTGGAAGGTGTACTCCACGGGCACGGACATCTTCTCGAGCGTGAGGACCGTGTTGCGACGCAGGTCGCGGGCGGCATCGCTCACCGAAAGATCGAAGTAGCCCACGTTGTCGAGCGGCTCGGGGGTGTGCTCGTCGGGGAAGTAGTAATACTCCAGCTCGGCACCCACGTTAAGCAGATAGCCAGCCTTCTCGGCCTTGCGAAACATGCGGCGCAGGGCGTCGCGCGGGTCGCCGGCGAAGGGCTTGCGATCGGGAGTACACACGTCGCAGAAAACGCGTGCAACGCCGTTATGGCTCGGGCGCCACGGCAGGATTTGGAAGGTCGAGGCATCGGGGAACGCCAGCATGTCGGCTTCCTCGGGCGTGGCAAAGCCCTCGATGGCCGAGCCGTCAAAGCCAATACCCTCCTCAAAAGCGACCTCGAGGTCCTCAGGGCTAATGGCAAAGTTCTTGAGGCGGCCGAGAATGTCGACAAACCACAGACGCACAAAGCGGATGTCACGCTGCTCTACGGAGCGGAGTACGTAATCGATGTTCTGCTGGTTCATGTCGCTCCCCTTTCTTTCGGGCGGGTTTCGACTGGTCTATATCGCAGATACTATCGCAGAAAAATGTTTCCGCAGGGTTAAAGCGTATCAAGCGCTCAAAAAACGTGTGCGAACAGGCAGTTGCGAACGAGTAGTTAGCGCGAGGTCGAAGCGCGGTGTTCGATGTGGCCGGGGACCTCGATGCGCTTGGGGGCGAGCTTTGCGGCGTCGCCCACCGTAGTGGTAACGACGTCGATGCGCTCGGACAGGCGCTCGACCACGCGCTCGGCAATGGTGAGGGTGTCCTGCGCGGCCGTGGTCACACCGCCAAAGAGCACGTGGTTCCAGGGGTAATCGTCAAACGTCGCAATCTTGAGGCCAGCCGGCAACGAGGGTCCCAACTGCGCCAGTGCCTCGGTCAGACGCAGGAAGACCAGGCCGTTGACGGCAATGAGGCCGAGCTTTTTACCCGCATAGCCGCTGATGGTCTCGTCCAGGCGACTGACACCCGTGGCGCCACCGTCCGCCAAGGTGACGACCTCGCCCGCAAGACCGCGGCGCGAAAGCTCGTCGGCAAAGCCCTCGGCGCGCTCGCGACGCACGGGGCTGTCGTCGCTCGCCTCGGTGAGCAGGCACAGGCGCTCGCTGCCCGCAGCGGCCAAGGCGTCTACCAGGCCGGCGACCAGCTCACGGTTGTTGGAGGTCACCAGATCGACACCGCCGGCGGCAACATCGCGGTCGAGCAGCACAACAGGCAGGCGTCCCGCAGCTGCGACGATTGCCTCGTCGTTGCCGCCGCAGGTGTTGACGACCAGGCCGTCCACGCCGGCATCGATAAGTCTAGTGAGCGACTCTGCTTCCTTGGCGGGGTCATTGCCGCTAATGGCCGTCATAAGCGAGCAGCCGCGCGCGGCGGCGCTAGCGGAAAGCCCTTCGAGCATGGCGCTGGAGAACGGGTTGGTGATGTCGGCCAGAATCACGCCGATGAGGTTGGTGCGTGAGCTGCGTAGATTGCGTGCAGCAGCACGTGGGCGATAGCCAGTGCGCTCGATAACCGCCGCGATGCGAGCGCGGGTTTCCTCGGTCATCTGCCCGGGGCGGTTGTTGAGATAGCGCGAGACCGTGGCCGGGCTCACGCCCGCCTCGGCGGCAATGTCCTTGATTCTCATCTGCGCCATAGCGCACCCCGTTTCCCAATTGTCGGCAGTCTGAGCCATTTTAGGCATTTTTTTAAAAATCTCGCTTGCAAAACGTTGTAGGTGAGCAGGATCGTTTTTGCGTCTCGAGCAGATGCGGTGATGGGCTAGATAGACGAGTCTTTGGACAGCTCGAAATAGTCGGGATGCAAGGCGATAACCGGGCCCTGCTCCTCGGGCATCAGGTGCAAGTGCGTCTCTGCCAGGTAGCTCGCCGTGTCGGTATCGCCCCTCTTAATGGCCTCGAGAATCCGACGATGTTGTCGACGAATCGGCTCCCAATCCAGATCCTGCGACACCATACGCAACCAGTTGTATCGCTCAAAATGCGTGTTGACGCTCTTCATCCAATCCCACAGCATGTGACGACCGGCAATCTCAAAACACGTCTCATGAAACAGGTTATCCAAGTCGAAAAAGCGACGCGTCTCGCTATGGTCGAGCGACTCGGACTCGGCAAGAATCTGCTCGAGCCGATGCTTTTGCTCGGACGTGGCAGCCGGACAACATTTAATGAGTACGCTTCTTTCGAGTTTCTCGCGCAAGAAACAGGCATTCTCGGCGTGTTCCATGCTGATCTTAGAGACGTAGGTGCCGCTCTTGGGACGCGTTTCCACCAGCTCTTGCTCGCGCAGGCGCACAAAGGACTCGCGAATTGGCGTGCGCCCGATCCCCGTCTCCTTTTCCAGACCAATCGCCGAAAGGCGCGTGCCGGGCTTGAGCTCGGCATAGATAATCTTGGAGCGCAGTGCGTTGTATGCCTGATCTTGCAGGCTCTGATAATGCTGGTGTTGTTCCATAAAGCCCTCGGATGAAGCCCACGGTTTGTCGAATTCCACCACGTAATACTATCGCATCGACACGCCCCAGCTCCCAATCAGTCTTTTTGGGACGGGGCTCTTTTAGCTACCCTGGCCCGCAGATCGGCCCCCTTGCCACAAAAGTGGCCCATCTACTACGTTAACACGGATAGCCTCGGCCATACCGAAAACCGTGAAAACAAAACCGCAGGTAGACAGCTTGTCGATTTTCGAAAAAGCCGACTATGGTTGACCCCTGCGGCTTAAACGTAGTAGATAGGCCCTTTTCGTGACGCAGTACTACCGCACCCCAAATTGGCACCCCGAGCCTGTTATAAGTTGCTGTGAAATACGGACGGTGATAATCAAGGGTTGATAGTCAAGGCGCGCTATACGGCTTGCTATATTTCACTATACTTTGCTGTACGTCGCTATACTTTGCTATAACTTGACAATAATCGGCCCGTTACCATCCGGGATATAACGGACCCCAAGCCAACGCTGGCTTGGGGTCCGTCTTGTACCATGGCTCTTTTGGACTATGAGCGCTCGTATTTCGTGGCCCGCCCGGTTCCCTGCCTTACGATTGCATTCCGTTCAAGCAGAGATTCGAGTGCCGCCAACGTCCGCATGCGGCTCAGCCCCGTCTGTTTTTCAATCTCGCTTCGCGACATAATTCGCCCGCCCGACAAGGCATTGAGAACCTGGATCTCTTCCTCGGACCCTTCAAAGGCATCGGTAGCGGGCAATGTGACGGCCACCATGCCGCCGCGAACATCAAAAATTGGTTGATTGATCGAATCGCGATAGGCACGTCTAATGCGCGCGATTCCCGTGCCAAATTTCTCGATGTAATCCAGCTTTAAAAAGACCTCGGCGACAATTGGGTTTCTGAGCACGGATATCTGCCCATACAGGTATTGTTCCGTCGTCAAACCGGCGGGCAGTGATCCGGGCGAAGTCACAACAACACGATCGTCGTACAAGGCAATTTGAACATTCGCTCGAACGTCCCACGTCCGATGCACCAAAGCGTTTGCAACAGCTTCGCGGAATGCCTCAAGAGAAATTCGATCGGTTTGGACGCGCTCCATCCCTTCGATACGCTCAAAACGGTAGTAGCGTGCAAACATAGCCACCGCCCTGTCCACCTGCTCAATTGCGGATACATTTGTCGTCGTCTCACGGTCCAAGATCACATCCTCGGTATCGCCAAAACGGACGCAGTCGATGCCCGGAGAATCATTCTTATCCGCCAAAATCGCCGCAGCGTTGGTATAGCCATCTTTGCCGAGCAAGCGAAGCGTGCGCATAATATCCGGCGTTAGCTCGGAAATGCCGAGATGTTCAACACACTTATGCTCGAGCGTGTGAAAACTCAAGTCCTGGCGAGCCGACGTGAGCGCGTCGAACGTTACGTTGCTGCCTTCGAGCGTCAGCCTGCCATACTCAAACCGGTCGACCTCCACCGTTGCCGAATCGTTTCGCCTGTAGGCCTTTCCCTTGCTTCGATAGGGTTTGTCCTGGCCCTCATAAACCGTAAGGATTACGGTCCCGTGTTTCTCATCGCGCTCAAGCGTGTAACGGGGAGCGGGATCCAAGCTGTCATTAATCATGTTCTCGATGCGGAGACACTCTGCGACCGGATCTGCAAGGCCGACAGCCACGCCCTCGTCATCAACGCCAAACTCAATCTTGCCCGTCCCGTAGTTTGCATAGGCGCTCACCGTTTTAAGAAACGTCGGCGTAACGCTTTCCTTGTATTCGACTGTAGGGTTCTCTCTAACAACCATATGCACAACCCTCTCGTTTCGTACCATTCATAACCGTATTATAAGACGAAAACCGTTTGCGTACTGATTTATCAAAGACGCAAACGGTTTTCGTCTTTATTTGCGTACGGAATTAAGACGCATAATTTCGCTTTCGTATGGCTCAATACCGGACACAGACTGTTTTCGTCTGTCAATACGCCTGCAATCCAAACGAAAAGAGCCCCGAGCTCGTATGAACTCGGGGCTCTTTGTGCCGCACATCTATGAGAGGAGAAATTCGATGCGTACGGGCGCTACTCCATGAAGCCGCAATGGTGCAATGGGGCCAGATTTACATGCACCAAGTTGGTGCAAAGTAACCTGCCCCCACGCAACAAGGAGCTGACTAGAGCTCGCAGGCAACCTTGTAGCCATCGCCGATGGCATCGCGGATGTTGCCGCACTTGTTGGCATCGCCCAGCACGTGGGTGGCAACACCGGCAGCGGCAAGGTCGTCGGCCAGCTTGGTATTGGGACGATAGCCCATGGCGAGCACCAGCGTATCGGCATCGGCGATGGTGTGGGCCTCGCCATCCTTCTCGTAGCTGATGGCATCCTCGGTGATCTCGGTCACCTTGGCCTCGGTCAGCACGTGGACGCCCTTGGAGAGCATGCGCGCGATGAGCACCGCGCGACCGGCACCACCCTCGTTGGCGGCGAGCGTCTTGGTCATCTCGATAACGGTGACGTCGCGATTGGCCGGCGACAGATCGTTGACCAGTGGGGCCAGGTAGTCGGCCGTCTCGCAACCGACGGTGCCGCCGCCCACGATGACAATCTTCTTGCCCGGGAAGGCCTTGCCACCCAGCAGGTCGTCGGCCGTCATGACCTGCTTAAATCCCTGCATGAAGGCCGGGGCGATGGGCTCGGCGCCATAAGCCAGGACAACCTCGTAGCCCGCGTAGTCACGCTGAATGTCCTCGGCCGAAAGCTCGGTACCAAAGACGCACTTCACGCCCGCCTTAGCAAGACGGCGATACTGGTACTTGATCACGCGGGTGAGTTCCTGCTTTGCCGGCGGAACGGCCGCGATGCGCATCTCGCCGCCCGGTTCGTCCTGCTTATCCACGAGCACCACGTTATGGCCGCGCTTGGCGGCAATGTAGGCCGCCTCCATGCCAGCGGGACCGGCGCCCACGACGAGCACGTTCTTGGCCTCGGCGGCAGGCTCGTAGCCGGCCTCGTCGCGCTCGACGTCCGGGTTGACGGTGCAGGAGATGCGCTTGCCAAACATGATGCCGTTCAGGCAGCGCAGGCAGCCGATGCAGGGACGGATCTCGTCGGCGTTGCCGGCAGCCGCCTTATTGCAGAACTCGGCATCGCACAGATTGGCGCGGCCCATCATGCAGATGTCGGCGGCGCCGTCCTCGATCAGCTCCTCGGCGATCCAGGCCTCGTTGATGCGGCCGACCGTGGCAACGGGAATGTTGACGTGCTTCTTAATCTCGCGCGAGCAGGCGGCATGCGAGGCCTGCTGCGTACCGGCGGCGGGAATTGCGGAGCCACGCTTGATGGTGGTGCCGCCCGACACATGAATCATGTCGACGCCGGCCTTCTCCAGGCGACGCGAGACGTAGATCATGTCGTTGAGGGTCAGGCCGCCATCGGTGTACTCGTCGCCCGAGATACGGACGTCGATAATGAAGTCCTTGCCGCAGCGCTCGCGAATCTCGGCGATGACCTCGAGCAGGAAGCGCATGCGGGCGTCGAGCGAGCCGCCGTACTCGTCGGTACGCTTGTTGTAGAGCGGAGTCAAAAAGCCGCCGAGCATACCGTGGGCGTGCGCCGCATGGACCTCGACGCCATCGACGCCGGCCTTCTGCATACGCACGGCAGCGTCGCCGAACTGATGCGTGAGCTCGTGGATCTCGTCAACCGTGATGGGACGCGGTGCCTCGCGGGCATAGGACGGGCCCACAAAGGACGGGGCGATCAGGCGCGGCGTGCCTGGAATGTTAAAGGCCATGTAGGCGGGGTGGAAGAGCTGCGGCATGATCTTGCAGCCGTACTCGTGGACGGCCGCGGCGAGCTTTTCCCAGCCGGGGATAAACGTGTCGTCGTAGCAGCACATGTCACCCGGCAGATAGGTATAGGTGGGCTCGACCGTCACGACCTCGGTGATGATGAGGCCCACGCCGCCCTTGGCGCGGGCGCGGTAATGATCGACCAAGTCGTCGGTCACATAGCCATGATCGGCCAGGTTGGTTGACACTGGCGGCATAAAGACGCGGTTCTTGACCTCGGTCGTACCGACCTTGATCGGGCTAAAGAGCATTGGATAGGCAGAAGACTCCATGCAGGCTTCCTTTCGTTTGAGCCGCTCGGCGGCAGTTACTAACGTACTTATCGTATCAGTATCCGCCGCATTCGCACTCGCTCGCACTCCCCACCTTCAATCCCGACCCTCACAAAAAAGTTGCGGTGGAATACGGAGTAGATGAGACTTTTGACAGCCAAAACAGTCCGTATTTCACCGCAACCGATGGGCGGGGTGGAATTGAGGGCTCAGATAGTCAGTCATGCCCTCATCCGCCACTCCCTCACTTACAGCGCGCCGTCCAGCATAAGGTTCACCTTGAGCACGTTAACCGTGGGCTCGCCGAACACGCCGAGGAAACGGCCCTTGGTGCACTGGGCGATGATCTCGCGCACCTCGTCTTCGCTCTTGCCCGTGGCCTTGGCAAGGCGCGGGACCTGGTACTCGGCGGCATCCGGAGAGATCTCCGGGTCGAGGCCGGACCCCGAACACGTCACCAGGTCGACGGGCACAGCGTCCATATCGGCATCGGAGTTGGCGGCGCGAATCTTCTTCACGCGCGCATCCACAAGCTGCCGATACTTCTCACTCGCCGGGGACAGGTTGGACGGGGCACCATACGCCATGAGCTCGCCGTCTTCGCCTTCGACAATTGACACGTTCTGGATACGACCCCACATGTGGGCTTCGTCATCGAAGTTCTGGCCGATGAGCTCGGAACCCACAACCTTGCCGTCGACCGTAATAAGCGATCCGTTCGCCTGGTACGGAAACGCAAGCTGCACGACGCCGGTCACCACGAGCGTGTATCCCAGGCCGCAGACGATGGTAAACAGCGCGAACACGCCAAGTGCGCGCGATGCGATACCTTTGAACATACAAACCTCCGTCTACATCATGCCAATGCCGAACAAGGCCAGCAGCATGTCGATAATCTTGATGAATACGAACGGCGCCACGATGCCGCCCAGACCCCACACCAGCAGGTTATGGGTCAACAGCTGGCCGGATGGAACCTCGCGGTACTTGACGCCCTTGAGAGCCGCCGGAATTAGCGCGACGATGACCAGCGCGTTGTAGATGATGGCGGACAGCACGGCCGTCAACGGGTTGGTGAGGCTCAGGATGTTGAGGGCGCCCAGTCCCGAATAGATCGGCGAGAACAGGGCCGGGATGATAGCGAAGTACTTCGCCACGTCGTTGGCCACCGAGAAGGTCGTGAGCGAGCCGCGGGTCATGAGCAGCTGCTTGCCAATACGCACGACCTCGATGAGCTTGGTGGGGCTGGAGTCGAGGTCGACCATGTTGCCGGCCTCCTTGGCAGCCTGGGTGCCCGTGTTCATGGCCACGGCGACGTCGGCCTGGGCCAGAGCGGGCGCGTCGTTGGTGCCGTCGCCGGTCATGGCGACCAGGTGACCCTCACGCTGGAACTCGCGGATCTTCTCGAGTTTGCCTTCAGGGGTGGCCTCGGCCAGGAAGTCGTCAACGCCGGCCTCGGCGGCGATTGCCGCGGCGGTGAGCGGATTGTCGCCCGTCACCATGATGGTCTTGATGCCCATCTTGCGCAGGTCGGCGAACTTCTCCTTAACGCCGGACTTGATGATGTCCTTGAGGTACACAACGCCCAGCACGCGGCAGTTCTTGGTCACGACCAGCGGGGTGCCGCCGGCCTTGGCGATGCGTTCGACGGCCTCTTCGCACTCCTGGGAGAACACGCCGCCGGCTGCCTCCAGATAGGTGCGCACGGAATCGGCAGCGCCCTTGCGGATCTCATTGCCCTCGTAGTTCACGCCGGACATACGCGTTGCCGCGGTGAACGGGATGAACTCCATGCCCTTATCCTCGAGCGTGCGGCCGCGCAGACCGAACTGCTCCTTGGCGAGCACGACGATGGAACGGCCCTCGGGGGTCTCGTCGGCCAGCGAGGAAAGCTGGGCGGCATCGGCCAGCTCCGCGGGATCGACGCCGTCGACCGGGATGAACTCGGCGGCTTGGCGGTTACCCAGGGTGATGGTGCCGGTCTTGTCGAGCATGAGGATGTCGACGTCGCCGGCGGCCTCGATGGCGCGGCCGGACATGGCCAGCACGTTGGCCTCGTTCAGACGGCTCATGCCGGCGATGCCGATGGCGGACAGAAGGGCGCCGATGGTAGTGGGAGCCAGGCACACGAGCAGCGCCACGAGCGTGGTCACGGCCGTGGGGTTGACCATGTCGTTAAGACCGACCGAGAAGCAGGAGTAACAATACAGGGCCAGCGTGACCAGAATAAAGACGATGGAAAGGGCCACCAGGAAGATCTCCAGAGCGATCTCGTTAGGGGTCTTCTTGCGCGCGGCACCCTCGACCATCGCGATCATCTTGTCCAGGAAGCTCTGGCCGGGCTCACTGGAGATCTTGACGATGATCCAGTCGGACAGCACCGTGGTACCGCCGGTAACGGCAGAGCGGTCGCCGCCGGCCTCGCGGACCACGGGGGCGGACTCGCCGGTGATGGCGGACTCGTCAACGGAGGCAGCGCCCTCGATGACGTCGCCGTCGCCGGGAATCTGCTCGCCGGCGCGTACGATCACCAGGTCGCCGCGCGTGAGCTCGGTGCCGGGAACGACGGTGAAGTGCTCCTTGTCCTCAACGGACTCGATGCGATGGGCCTCGACATCCTTCTTGGCCGCACGCAGAGAATCAGCCTGAGCCTTACCGCGGCCCTCGGCAAGTGCCTCGGCGAAGTTCGAGAACAGGTCGGTGAGCCACAGGATGACCGCGATGGCGACCACATAGTAGGTGGGCACACCCGCGTCCCGCACACCGAAGATGGAAGCGACGACCAGGACGGAGGTCATGACGGCTGAAAGCCACACCAGGAACATGACCGGGTTTTGAATCTGGACGCGAGGGTCCAGCTTGGCAAACGAGTCGCGGACCGCGCGGCCCATCATGTCTTTTTGCATAGTCATAAATCTGCGCCCTCCTTTACGCAATCATCTGGAAGAACTCGGCAACGGGGCCAAGCGCCAGGGCCGGGAAGAAGCTCAGGGCACCGATCAGCAGAACGATGAACACGAGCAGGAATACGAACATGCCGTTGGTGGTAGACAGGGTACCGGCGCTCTCGGCGACCTTACCCTTCTTGGCCAGCGAGCCGGCGATAGCCAGCGTACCGATGATGGGCATGAAGCGGGCGAACAGCATCTCGAGGCCGAGCATGACGTTGATCCAGGGAATGTTGCAGTTCATACCTGCAAACGCCGAGCCGTTGTTGCCGCCGCATGAGGTGAAGGCATACAGCACCTCGGAGAAGCCGTGCGCGCCACCATTGTTGAGCTGGTCGGCAAGACCGGGCACCATGCAGGCGATGGCCGAGCACACCAGAATGGCAAACGGAGTTGCCAGGCACAGGACAACTGCCCAGCGCATCTCGCCCGGCTCGATCTTCTTGCCCAGGAACTCGGGCGTGCGGCCGACCATAAGGCCGGCGATGAACACTGTGAGGATGGCGAAGCCGATCATGCCGTACAGGCCGCAGCCCACGCCGCCGAAGACAACCTCGCCCAGAGCCATCTGGAGCATCTGGACAAAACCGCCCAGCGGGGTGTAGGAGTCGTGCATGGAGTTAACCGAGCCGTTGGAAGCGGCGGTGGTGTAAGCCGACCACGTGGAGGAGGTGACGATACCGAAGCGGCTCTCCTTGCCCTCCATGTTGCCGCCGGCTTGGCCGTCGGTCATCTCGATATTGACCGCTCCGCCATCGGCCAGCTGCGGGGTGCCCGCATGCTCGTTGACGGCGATGATGCCGGTGAAGATCACCAGCAGGATGAACATGGCGGCAAAGATGGCCTTGCCCTGCTTGGTGTTCTTGACGCCGATACCGAAGGTGAAGCAGCAGGCAGCCGGGATCAGCAGCAGGCTGGTCATCTCGATGATGTTGGTGAAGGCACTGGGGTTCTCATACGGATGGGCGGAGTTCACGCCGAAGAAGCCGCCGCCGTTGGTTCCGGACTGCTTGATGGCGACCTGAGGAGCCGCAGGACCCTGGGGCAGGAACTGCTCGGTGACCACGCGCGCGCCCTCGACAACCTTGCCGTCGACCTTGACCGTGTCGCCCTCGATCTGGGCGCCGTCGAGGACGCTCCAGCCGCCGTCTGCATTAGGCTGGACGGCGACGGGCTCTACGAGCTCAGCCTTCTGAGCCGGCTGGAAGTTGGAGATGACGCCACCGGCAGCCAGGCAGATGCCGAACACGAGGTTCAGCGGGATGAGCACATACAGGACGGTGCGGGTGAGGTCGACCCAGAAGGAACCCAAGCTCTGCTCCTTGACCTGACGGAAGCCACGAATCAGCGCGAACATGACCGCGATACCGGTGCCAGCGGAAACGAAGTTCTGCACGGTGAGACCCATGAACTGCACAAGGTAGGACAGGGTGGTCTCGCCGGAGTAGGACTGCCAGTTGGTGTTGGTTATGAAGGAAGCAGCCGTATTGAACGACAGGTCCCATGGCACACCCGGCAGGTGCTGGGGATTGCCTGGCAAGAAGGACTGAAGCGCTTGAAGTGCCACAAGGACCACGAGGCCGATCCCCGAAAAGACCAGCACGCTCGCCAGGTAGCGCCTACACCCCATCTGCTCTGCCGCGTCGATGCGAAGCAGACGATAGACGCCACGCTCCACAGGAGCAATCACAGGCGACAGGAACGTATGCTCACCATCCATGATATGGGCCATGAACCGACCGAGCGGAACGGCCAGGACGACGAGCACGGCAAAGTACAAGATGTACTGAATCGCAGCGTCCATAGTTTACGAATCACTCCTCATCAGAATGTAGATGTAATAGATAAGGAGTCCAATGCAGACGACTCCGATGATGGGAATGAGGATGTTCATTTACCGCCCCTTTCACGCGCGGTCCGATGTCTCGGACGTCTGCTCTCGCAAGCGCCTGGGGACAGTAAACGCTTCTAGAGATTAAAGAGGCGTGAGGGCCGGGGCTCACGACCTTAAGATGCCGTAAAGATGCAGGTAGAAAGCACTATTGCGGCTGCAGTGCGCCTATACTCGACCTCGCGAGCATACAGTGGCGTCCTCACCGCGTATGCACGCATGGGCAACGTTTCAGAAAGGCTACGCTATGCAGCGCGACGCATCGGACACTCGCGTCAATCCAGACCTCATCCTCAAGGCAATTGAGAAAGACGAGGCCGCCGATGACGCTCGAACCAGCCGGGGACACCTCAAGATTTTCTTTGGCTACGCTGCTGGTGCAGGCAAAACCTATGCGATGCTTCAAGCCGCCCACGCCGCCAAGCGGCGAGGTGTCGACGTCGTCGCGGGATACATCGAGCCGCACGAACGTCCGGCAACTGCCCATCTTGCACAAGGGCTTGAGAACGTGCCCTGTAAACTCGCTGAGCACAACGGCATTGCGCTCAGCGAGTTCGATCTAGATGCGGCTATCGAACGCGCCCCTCAGCTCATCCTTGTCGACGAGCTCGCCCATACGAATGCGCCGGGGTCTCGCCACGACAAACGTTATCAAGACGTCGAGGAACTTCTACATGCAGGCATCGACGTCTATACGACTGTGAACGTTCAGCATATCGAGAGCCTAAACGACATGGTTGCATCCATCACCGGCGTTGTCGTGAGCGAACGAATCCCCGACCGCATCTTCGATGATGCCGACCAGGTCGAGCTCGTTGACATAGAGCCCGAAGACCTACTTGAGCGCCTTCGCGCCGGCCTCGTCTACCGTCCCGCACAAGCCGAGCGAGCGCAACAGCATTTTTTTACCGTCGAGAACCTCACCGCACTCCGAGAAATCGCGCTGCGCCGCTGCGCCGATCGCACCGGCCACCTCACAGACGCCGCACGCGTGCTGGGAAACCGTGACTACTACACCAGGGAGCGTATCTTAGTCTGTGTCTCCCCGGCGCCGACCAATCCCCGCATCGTCCGTGCCGCCGCACGCATGGCGAAAGCGTTTCGCAGCGAGCTCGTCGCCCTGTTCGTAGAGAGCCCGCGCACGCAAGCCATGAGCGATGATGAGCGCGCCAAGCTTGCAGACAATATCGCCCTAGCCGAGCAGCTCGGAGCACATATGGAAACCGTCTATGGCGACGACGTCGCGTTTCAGATCTCCGAGTTCGCACGCCTGTCGGGTATTTCGAAGATCGTCATGGGGCGCACGGGCGAGCACAGCAGCGTCCGTCAGGCCCTCTTTGGCCGCAAATCTCTCGTAGAACAGCTCATAACATTCGCCCCGAACCTCGACATTTACATCATTCCAGACCAGTCGACTCCGCCCTCCCGACCCAAAGGACGCCGCCATGCGCTCGCCCTGCAGCCGCCCAGCAGCCGAAACGTGCTTCGCACGCTGGCCCTCTCTCTTGTCGCCACAGCGATCGGCACGGCTTTCCGCCATCTGGGATTTGCCGATTCCAGCATCATATCCCTCTATATCCTCACGGCCCTGCTGACCGCCGTCACCACGACGGGGCGTATCTGCACGATCGTATCGAGCGTGCTCTCTGTAGTGCTTTACAACTTCTGCTTCGTAACGCCTCTGTTTTCGCTCGCCAGCTACGACCGAAGCTATCTGGTCACGTTCGGCATCATGTTCGCTACCGCTATGGTCGCCGGCGAGTTAACTGCGCGCATCGCCGACAACGCCCGTACCTCCGCCGAGAACGCATTCAAAACGCGCGTACTCCTCGAAACGAACCAGCTCTTGCAGCAAGCCCATAGCGCGGAGGAGTGTGCCCGCGTCGCCATGAACCAACTCATCAAACTGCTAAAACTCGACGTGGTCTTCTACACCGCCGAACACGGCACGCTCGGCAAGACGCTCTATGAGTCCGCTGGCACCGAAAACCGATCCGCGTCGCTGCTCACCGACTACGAGCGCGCTGTTGCAACCTGGACCTACACCAACAACAAACGCGCGGGCGCAAGCACGCGGACCCTGCCCGAGGCGCGCTGCCTCTACCTCGCGGTTCGCACCGGCGACAAGGTATTCGGTGTCATCGGCATCGACCTGGAGGGGCGCGAGATCGAAGCCTTCGAGCATTCGATCGTCCTATCTATCGTAGGCGAATGCGCCTTGGCGCTCGAAAGCGACCGGGCGGCGCAAGAGCGCGAAGAGGCTGCGGTCTTGGCGAAAAACGAGCAGCTGCGCGCCAACCTTTTGCGCTCCATCGGCCACGATTTGAGGACACCACTCACGGCTATATCCGGATCTGCGGCAATCCTTCGGAAGAGCGACGAGAAGCTCAGCCTCGAACAACGCTGCGATCTTGCCGATGCCATCTACGACGACTCCCTCTGGCTTATCGATACCGTGGAGAACCTCCTCGCCATCACACGCGTCGAGGATGGCACCATTTGCCTCAACTTCACATCCGAGCTCATCGACGAGGTCATCGAGGCCGCCCTCAGCCATGTCGCCCAAGCATCGCATGGACGTACCGTCACCATCGAGCACACTGACGACATCCTGCTGGTACGCATCGACGTCCATCTCATCATGCAGGTGCTTACGAATCTCATCATGAACGCCTTCAAATACACGCCCGAGGACTCGACTGTCACCATCAGCGCACGTCGCGAGGGTGCGTTCGTCGTGGTGGACGTCGCAGACGATGGGCCGGGTGTGGCAGACTGCGACAAGCCTCATATCTTTGAGCGCTTCTTCACCTCACGCAATACGCGGCCCGTGGATTCGCGTCGAAGCATCGGCCTTGGGCTGTCGCTCTGCCGCTCCATCGTGGAGGCGCATGGCGGCGTCATCGAAGCTCGCGACAACCACCCCCATGGGGCCGTCTTCCGTTTTACCCTGCCCGCCGAGGAGATCGAGATTCATGAATAATGCCGCTAAGCCACGCATCCTCCTGGTCGAAGATGACCTGACCGTTCAAAACCTCGTTTCGACCGCGCTTGACCTCCACGGCTATGTCGTGAGCAAGGTTTGCAACGGCCAGGCCGCCATCATGGATGCGGTGTCGCACGGCCCCAGCCTCATCATGCTCGACCTCGGCCTTCCCGACATTGACGGTATCGAGGTCATCACGAAGATCCGAAGCTGGTCGGCAGTCCCCATTATCGTCATTTCGGCGCGCACCGAAGATTCCGACAAGATTGCAGCACTTGACGCAGGGGCAGACGACTACCTCACCAAGCCCTTTTCTGTGGATGAGTTGCTCGCGCGCGTCCGTGCGAATTTGAGGCGCTCCTCGATGGCGTCAAGCGAATCGACAGAAGCGAGCACGTTCGACAACGGTCCGCTGCATATCGACTACGCCGCGGGATACGCGACGAAAGACGGACGCGAGCTCTCGCTCACCCCAACCGAGTACAAATTGCTCGTCCTTCTGGCGAAAAACGTCGACAAGGTGCTCACCCACACCTTCATCACCCGCGAGATATGGGGCACGAGCTGGGACAGCGATCTGGCGAGCCTGCGCGTGTTCATGCGCACCCTGCGCAAGAAGATCGAGGCAGACCCCTCTCACCCCAAGATGATTCAGACGCACATGGGTGTCGGGTACCGCATGCAGCGTCTCTAGCCCACCCCACAAAAAAGTTGCGGTGGAATACGGAGTAGATAAGGCCTTTGACGGCCAAAACAGTCTGTATTTCACCGCAACTGATGGGCGGGATGGAGTTAGAGGCCCAGGTAGTTGGTCATGCCTTCGACGGCGAGATTGGCGTTCGCTACGGCATGGACCACGGTGAGCGGGCCGTTGACCACATAGTTAGCGATACCCAAAAATACTCTTCAACTCGCCACACTCTCCCCCAAATGTGCAAAGCGCCCCGCGAACGGATGCTCGCGAGGCGCTTGGGTGCCTGGACCTTTATTTGATACCGCGGCCCAAGTCTTCGGCGATTTTGTCTACGCCCTTAAGTGCGGCGCAGGTCTTTTTGTTGGAGCAATGCCCCGTACAAACGCCACCCTGGGCGCAGTCGGCGCAGGTGCCCTTTCGGTAGATACGCACGCACACGGCGACAAACGCAATGCCGATAACAGCCAACACAACAATATCGATAGGTGCCATAGTAAGCCTCCTCTAGTTAACCACCACTTACTTTACCCCATCTTCCACCTGCCAAAAAGGGACAGGTTTGTTTTGGTCGGTTTTATCTGCGGAAACGCCACATCTTACTTCTGGAGCAAAGCAATCTGTCCCCCATTGCACCAAAAAGCCCGAGTGTCGCTGGGACACCCGGGCTCATGGAAAGGGGCTAATCCTTATTCGGACTTAAGCGGAAACTGCGGCGGAAGCAGTGTTGGTCTCGTCCTCGTCGGTCCAAGCATGTTTAGGCATGGGACGGAAGATCTGGAAGAGCATCGCAACCAGCAGCACGATGGCCACAACCGTCCAGATACCAAACTGTCCAAGAACGAACAGGTTGTAGAACTGGTTGATGAACAGACCAATGACCCAAGCAAAGGCGCACTCGTAACCGATCGCGATGGCGGTCCACTTGCCGGAATCCATCTGGTTGCGGATAGTGCCCATGGCGGCAAAGCACGGAGCGCACAGCAGGTTGAACGCACCAAAGGCAACGCAAGCGCCCATAGTCGGGAACATGCCGGCGAACGCGGTCCACAGGCTCGGGTCGGTCTCGCCGGCGTCGGCGACGGACAGCAGCGAACCGGCGGTGGCGACGACGTTCTCCTTAGCGACAAGGCCCGAGACGGTCAGCGCAGTTGCCTGCCAGGTGCTAAAGCCGAGCGGGGCGAAGATCCAGGCGACCAGGTTGCCCAGCATGGCAAGCACGGAGTAGTCCATGAACTCCTCGGGGATGCCCTCCATAGCAGGCAGGAAGCCAAACGTGCCGTTGTAGCTACCAAAGTTGGACAGGAACCAAACAACGACGGTGGACGCGAAGATGACCGTGCCGGCCTTCTTGATAAAGGCCCAGCAGCGCTCCCACACGTGCAGCGCCCAAGAGCGGATCGCCGGGAAGTGGTAGGCGGGAAGCTCCATAACGAACGGCGTCGGGCGGCCGGCGAAGAGCTTGGTCTTCTTGAGCATGAGGCCCGAAGCGATGACGGCAAAGACGCCCAGGAAGTAGAAGAGCGGGCTGATCCACGCGGCGGTGGTGGAAGAATCGCCGATGATGGAACCCATGAGCAGGGCGATGATCGGCAGCTTAGCGCCACAGGGAATAAACGTGGTGGTCATGACCGTCATGCGGCGGTCCTTCTCGTTCTCGATGGTCTTGGTGGCCATGACGCCGGGGACGCCGCAGCCCGAGGATACGAGCATGGGGATGAACGACTTACCGGACAGGCCAAAGCGACGGAACACGCGGTCCATGATGAAGGCGACGCGGGCCATATAGCCGCAGTCCTCCAGGAAGGACAGCATGACGAACAGCAGGAACATCTGCGGGACAAAGCCGAAGATGGCGCCCAGGCCGCCGACGATGCCGTCGCAGACCAGCGAATCGACCAGGCCACCGTCCTCGGTGCCGCCCGCCACAAGGGCGTCGTGGACCATGGTGGTAATACCAGGAACATAGGGGCCGTACTGTGCCGGGTCGACCGAGTCGGCATTGTCGCCCGCAGCCTCGACGGCCGCGTCGTAGGCGTCGCGGCCCTGACCGAGCACGTACCAACCGTCGGTACCGAAGAGCTGGTCGTTGGTGAAGTCGGTCACCGTGCCGCCCAAGGTAGAAACGGCGATGTAGTACACGCAGAACATGATGACCACAAAGATCGGCAGGCCCAGGATACGGTTGGTAACCACGCGGTCGATCTTCTCGGAGGTGCTCATCTTTGCCGGAGCCTTGGTGAGGCACTCGTCAATGATGTGGGCAATCACGCCGTAACGCTCGCCGGTGATGATGGACTCGGCGTCATCGTCGCAGTCCTGCTCGCACTGAGCGACCAGACCTTCGACGCGAGCGGCCTTCTCCTTGGTGAGGTTGATGAGCTTGCAGGCGTCCGCATCGCGCTCGAACAGCTTGACAGCGTAGTAGCGGCGCTTGTTGGCGGGAACGCTCGCCGGCAGATTGTTCTCGATGTGGTCCAGAACGTCCTCGATGGAGGAATCGAACTTGTGCTCCGGCACCTGGCCCTTGGAAGCAGCGGACTTCTTGACCTGCTCGAACAGCTCCTTGATGCCCTTGTTCTTAAGGGCCGAGATCATCATGACCGGACAACCGAGCTTCTTGGAGAGCTTGTCCGTGTCGATCTTATCGCCGTTCTTCTCGACCAGGTCGGCCATGTTGAGGGCAACGACCACGGGCAGGCCGGTCTCGATAACCTGAAGCGCCAGGTACAGGTTACGCTCGAGGTTGGTGGCGTCGACCACCTGGACGACGACATCGGGCTCGCCGCTCATGAGGTAATCGCGCGAGCACTGCTCCTCAGGGCTGTAGGGGGAAAGCGAGTAGATGCCAGGGAGGTCCGTGATGGTAACGTTCTTGTCGCTTAGGAGCTTGGCCTCCTTTTTCTCAACCGTGACGCCGGGCCAGTTGCCAACGTAGCCGTTGGCGCCGGTGATCAGGTTGAAAAGCGTGGTCTTGCCGCAGTTGGGGTTACCCGCCAGCGCGACATGGATCTGAGAATCCGCCATTCAATCCTTCTTCCTTGTGTGCCTGCGCTGCTTTCTCCGCGCAGGCTGGATAATGTGCTTCAAAGATGCTGCATTAAGTTAGAAAAACCTAACTTTATCTGCAGATATATGCGCCGCGAGCCCTTACTGGACCTCGACGACGGCAGCCTCCTCCTTGCGGATGGAAAGCTCGTAGCCGCGCACGTTGATCTCGACCGGATCACCGAGCGGTGCAACCTTCACGACCTTGAACGAAGTGCCCTTGATGAGCCCCAGGTCCATAAGGTGACGGCGAAGCGCACCCTCACCGTGAAGCTTGACGATGGTAGAGCTCTCGCCCACCTTAACGTCACCCAACGTCTTCATCCTCTTGTCCCCCTTTCAGTTTTTATGAAATGCTGCGGACTAACCGACGGTCATGATGTGCATGGCAACCTTGGAATCGATGCCAAAGCGTGCGCCCAGCACCGTGACGATGATATTGGCGCCACTCGAGCTCACCACGTGGATTTCGTTGCCCTCGACAAAGCCGAGGTCCTTGAGGTGGTGCTTCATGTCCTCATTGCCCTTTACACGAGACACGCGCACGGTTTCGCCCGCTTTTACCATCGAAAGCGGCATGGCCGGCATCTGCGGTCCGCAAGACATGAGTGGCTCCTAACGTCAGTTCGTCCTCAACATCGACGCGATAAAAGTTAACCACGTCTATGTTCGCTTTAGTAAACTAGCACGTGGTTAACTTTTTGGAAAGGGTCCCTATTCAGATTTCGAAAAAGTTTCCTATATGAAACAAAAAGGCGCGGCAAAGAGCTGTCCTTTGCCGCGCCCTGTCATGCTTAGAGCGAGAGGTTTCTGATCGACGTAACGCAGGAAGCCTCGTCTACGCCCGAAACGCGAAAGATGATGTCCTCGCCGCACTCGCCGTAGAGAGCCATGAGGCCCATGACATCGCGACCGTCGGTATGGCGGTCGCCGATGCTGACCGACACGTCGCTACGGTGCTTGGCAATGATGTCATAGAGCAGCGCAACCGGGCGGGCGTGTAGTCCCAACGGATCTTTAATCGTCTTTGTAAACTCGACCATGTCCCCTCCCACGACATCACACATTCGGCCGGCAAACCCAGCCACGTGGTAGTTATTGTAGCGTTAGATGCTTATCGAGGGCCCCTCCGGATACCCCGTGGCCAAAAAGTGGCAAATATGAGTACTGTCACAAATTTAGTAGCAGCAAAATCGAGAGCAAATTGCCTAGCTTGAGCGATTCGAAGAGGTTGAAAGCCGTCAAACGCCCTTTAAAGGGAGTTAGATAAATCGATTTTGAGCCCATTTTCGCTCAGAGCAGGCCGAAAAATATGGCACTTCTTTTGCAACAGTACTCATATTTGGCATTTTTTGACCACGGGGGCCAAAACCATGCCCCAAAACACAAAAGGAGGGGCCTCGTAAGGCCCCTCCTTAGGAAAGGGAATCGATTTATTCCACAGCCGTAGATTAATCCTAGCCGCTACTCCATCATATCGAGGACGGAAGGGCGAAGCTCGTTCTCGGCGGCCTCGGGATCGGTCTCGCGCAGGCGGTTGATGTAGCGGTTGTACCACATCACGGCAAGGCCCAAGAAGACAACCACGCCGCCAACGTTGTAGACCAGCGTCAGCCACAGCGGCTGATCGAGCGGAATGGTGCCGCAGATAAGCACGAAGCAGAAGACCACAAGCAGGAATGCGGCAACGACCAGGCCAAAGCGGCGCGAACCCATGCGGAAGCCACGGGGAGCGGCGTCAAAGTTCTTGCGCAGCATAAAGTAGGCAAGCAAAATCAGCAGCGGTGGGAGCAGAGCGGTGGCAGCAGTCATGTTGGTAACGATCATGAGCAGGTCGTCGAGGTTACCGGAGCCCAGGGCCGGAATGATCAGGATGGGGACGACGATGGCGAACTGCAGCCAAGCAGCGCGGGCAGGAATGCCATGCTCGTTGAGCTCGACGATCTTGCTACCAAAGACGCCCTTGGGGATCTCGGTGAAGAAAACCTTGATGGGAGCAGAGGTCCACATCATGAGGGAGCCCAGCGTGGCGGCGAGAAGGATCAAGCCGATGGCGCGCGTAGACACTTCCATGGGAATGCCAAAGTGGGCAAAGACAGCGCCGAATACGTCGAAGATACCGGTGGAGATGGCAACGCCGCCCTCGGGGATGAACAGGTTAACCAGCAGCGAAGCGCCTGCATACAGAAGGCCGATGGTCAGGCCGGCGATAACGACGGTGCGCACGAAGGCCTTGACGCCACCCTTAAGGTCGTTAAGGAACACGCCGACAGACTCAGCGCCGCCAACGCCCTGGATGATCCAGGCAAGCGTACCGAAGAAGCCCCACGCAGTTGCGAAGTTGCTCATGTCGGGAGCCATGTTAGCGGGAGTAGGAGCCGTAGCGAACTCAACGCCGCCAAAGGCAGCAGCCAGGGACAGCAGGATGAACACGGCGGTCAGGCCGAGAGCCGCGGTCGAACCGAAGGAGGAAATGGAGCCGATCCACTTAGCGCCCTTGGTCGAAACCCACGTGGCGATAGCAAAGACGACGATCTCGATAATGGTGATCCACAGCTGCGAAAGCTCGGCGTTGGCACCAAAGAACACGTAGCTCGCGTAGATGATGACGTTGGGCAGGACGGACGCAAAGAAGAACAGGTTAACGAACCAGTAGCTAAATGCCGTCAGGAACGCCCAGCGACCACCCATCGAGGTCTTAACCCATGCGTACACGCCAGACTCGGAGTCCTTGTTGAGGCCGACGAACTCGGCGGTAACCAGGGTATAGGGGACAAAGTACAAAAGCGTGGCGAAGAAGAACGACGGCGCAGCTGCCAAGCCGATGGCCGCGTTGTTGTTGATGATGTTCTTGATACCGAACACGGCGGCGACCGTCATGCCCAGCAGAGCGAACGAACCAATCGTTCCTCGTTTTTCAGAGCTCATAAGCCCTCCCAATCATCTGTTAAATGTCATCTAAAACCGTCCGAGCTGCAAGTGCAAACACGGACGGCGCACCTGCTAAGGGGAATGGGGAAAAGGGAGTCAACAAAGCCATCCCCCTTAACGGCGCGAAGCAAACGTCCAGGCGGACGAATACTACTTGTTGGGGAAGGAATAACCTTCGACTGTCACGTGCAGCACCACGACGCGGGGATCCGCGGCATCGGCCACGACACGGTAGGCCTCGTCAATTTCGACGACGGCAACGCCGCCGGTGGGAATCGTCACGGTCTCCCCCGTACCCTCAAAGCGCTCGCGATCATCGATATCGCTGTAGGCGCGCGTACAGGTAAGATCGGCCTTGGAAGCCACCTCAACGGTCAGATTGCCGTCGAGCGGGGCGAGCACGGCATGGTAGCGACGGTGACCGACCAGATCGGCAGTAGCCGCCTCGTGGGCGTTCACCCACCAATACACCAGCGAGTCGCCGATAGAGTACGCCACATCGTGCTGCAGTTCAGAAACGCCGTCGAGTGCCTGACCGGTACGCATCCACTTCTTGACGGACTTCATCTGGGCGTCGAAATCGGCACGCGAGTTAAAGATATGCATGACTTATGCCTCCTTAATGGGTGCCAGCGCCTGAGCCAGATCGGCAGACGTCAGCGGTCGCAGGGACACCTCAAAGCTGAAGCTCTCAAAACGGGTGCGATAGGAATCGAGCACCTCGGAACCCCAAGAGTTCGAGCCAAGGCCGAGCAGCTGGTCGTTGATGTTGACCGTAACCGTGTCGCCCGGGACAAGATCGTAGACATGCTTGGCATTATCGATAGCCTCGCAGCTATAGGGCCATGCGGAGAACGAGAACGGATTGGAAGCGGCGTCGCTCGGACGCGTCACGACCAGACCGTCACCGTGGCTGGAGCGCAGGGCGACCCAGCGGGTACCCTCGCGGTTGGCGCAGTCCTGGGGCATAACGTAGGGCGTGAACATGTCGTCGACCGTAGTGCGGTAATGACCGACCGGGTTGGCGCGCAGCGAGTCCGGATAGTTCTCGCCCGGGCCGTGGCCATACCACTCGACGGCACGATCACAACCGGGGACCTCGAAGGAGATGCCGATGCGCGGGATAATGTCCGAATAGTCGCCGTAGGGCTCGCCGGAAACCTTGAGGTCGACGCGGCCACTCGGAAGCACGGTATAGACGAGCTCGACGCGCATGCCGAACGCGCGGACGGGAGGAGCGATACGCTGGCTCACGGTAACGACAACCGCATTGTCGTCCTGCTTCCAAGAAACATTGCGGGTAGACGTCTGCATCACATCGATGAAGTTATCCTTCCACAGGGAGTCGTACTCCTGGGCGTGGTTATCGACGAGCGGATGCCAAAAACCAACCTGGGGACCGGAGGTCATGACGTCGCGACCGGATGCCTTCCACTCGCTCACGGTACCGTTGACCTTGCTGAAGGTCAGCTCGCCGTTGAGGGAGCGAATACGAATCTCCTGCTCGGTCTCCTCGACCGTAAGCTCAGGACGAGTGGGGGCGGCAATTGCCGGCGCCGGATGGTTTGCGATGGCAAACTGGCTTGCACCCAGTTGGAACATCGGCTCGCACCAGGCGTGAGCCGCCATGGTGTAGGCGTGCACGGTCAGCAGGGTCTCGCCCACTGCGGCCTCGCGAATCACCAGCGGAAGCTGGACGGACTCGCCGGGGGCAACCGCACCGGGCATGAGCGTCTTGCGGCAGACCACGTCGCCGTCCACCAGGGTCTCCGCCGACAGGCAGACATCCTCGAGGGTGGTAAACCAACGCTTGTTGGTGACGGTCAGCTCGCCCGCCTCGGCATCGTAGGCCATGCGAACCGGGCAGATGACCTGGCCGTACTCGGTAAGGCCCGGGCTCGGCTGCTGCCAGGGGAACACCATGCCGTCGATGCAGAAGTTGCTGTTGTTGGGGTAATCGCCGTTGTCGCCGCCATACATGTCGTAGGCAACGCCGTCCTCGGTCACAGCAGCCAAACCGTGGTCGCACCATTCCCAAATAAACTGGCCTTGGATGCAATCCCAGCGATCGAAGACCTCCTGGTACTCGGACAGGCCTCCGGGACCATTACCCATGGAGTGGCCGTACTCGCAGTTGATGCGCGGCTTGGGGAACGGATGCTCGCCAAAGTCGTTCATCTGCGACACGCGGGAGTACATGGTGGAAATGACGTCGACGGTATCGGCGTTGCGATCCTCCTCGTAGTGGACCGGACGACCGTCGAGCTCGTGAGCTTTGGCGTACATCGCGCGGATGTTGCAGCCATAGCCGCTCTCGTTGCCCATCGACCACATGATGATGCACGCGTGGTTGCGTTCCTGCATCACCAGGCGCTCAACACGGTCAACGTAAGCCGGCTCCCAGGCAGGGTCGTCGGTGACCAGGGCGATATTGCCGATATTCTCGAAGCCGTGGCTCTCCATATCGGTCTCGGCGACCAGCATGATGCCGTACTCGTCGCACAGCTCGTAGAAGCGCGGATCGTTGGCGTAGTGGGACGTGCGCACCGCGTTGATGTTGTGCTGCTTCATGAGCTCCAGGTCGCGGCGCATGCGCTCGAGACCCACGGCGCGGCCCTTGTGATCGTCGTGGTCGTGGCGGTTGACGCCATGCATCTTAAAGTAGGTGCCGTTGAGGTAGATATGATTGCCCTCGACCGTCACCTCGGCAAGGCCTTGGCGATGCGGAACGTACTCGCTGACCTCGTCGCCGTCGTAGACCTCAAGCGTAAGGTCATAGAGGAAGGGGTCCTCGGGGTTCCAGAAGTGGGCATCGGCAACGCTGCACTCGGCATGGCCGTCGACGCACTCGCCCGTAGCGACCACATTCTGGCCATCGCTGAGCGTATACACGACGCGACTTGCGCCCTCGGCAACCGTATCGAGCGTGATCAGAGCGGCATCGCCCTCGCGGTGCGTGCGGAACCTAAAGTCGACCAGATGCGCGGCGGGACGCTGCATGAGGTACACATCGCGGAAGATGCCCGATGCCCACCACATGTCCTGGTCCTCGATGTAGCTACCATCGCTGTACTGCAGAACCTTGACCGCAAACAGGTTGTCGCCCTCGACGAGCGCGTCGGTCACGTCAAACTCGGCGGACAGGCGCGAACCCTTGGTCATGCCGATAAACTTGCCGTTGACATACAGCTCGCCGTAGCTCTCGATACCGTCGAAGCGAATAATCTCGCGAGCGCCGGCAGGCACGGCGGGAAGTTTGACGATGCGCTGGTAGACGCCCGTAGGGTCGTCGGAGGGAACGAACGGCTGATCCACCGGGAACGGAAAACCCTCGTCGGTGTAGGCAAGGTTGCCATAGCCGTCTACCTGCCACAGGTGCGGAACCTCCACGTGATCCCACTCGGGCTTGTACGTGCAAAGTGCTTCGTTGGAGACGGCCGCGGGGCCCTCAAAAAGGCGGAACTGCCACGAGCCGGACAGCTGGACAAATCCGCGCGACAGCTCGCGGCTGTACGTAGCGGCGAGATCGGCGGCCTCATAACCCATAAAGTACGCATGGGGTGCCAGGCGGTTCCTGTGGGTGAGCGCTTGGTTTTCCCAATCGTTAATGGCGTCCATGGTGATGCTCCTTCGTCATCGTAGTGCTTCTTTGTGCAACCGGTTGTCCTTATCTTACGGGCGGTACAAAAATCTGTGCAACCGGTTGTCCGCCGAACGGTCGATTTTGTCGGATTAACGGTGCAACCGGTTGTACAACCATGCTACTTATGTCACCCTAAGCTTAGGTGCACAGCACGGGGCATCGTTCTTGAACTCACAGGCAACTGTCGCGCCTGCCTATGTCTCGCCCATACATGCCGTGCTCAGTCGCAGTTTGATTGCAAAACGACACCGGTCACCGGATACCATGGACGCCGTTCACGCGCGCTATAGTAATCTGTATCCGCATTAGCCTTTATCGATAGCCCACCGACCCAATTGCACAGGAGACGCCATGACCCAACCAGCACGCACCGCACCCACGCTTGCCGAGGTTGCTGAAGCTGCCGGTGTTTCGCGCTCCACGGCATCGCGCGCCCTCAACGACTCCCCCCGCATTAGCGAGGAAACTAAAAAGCGTGTCCGCGCAGCGGCGAAAAAGGTTAACTTCGTTCCCAACGCACGCGGCCGGGCGCTCGCCGTCGGACGCACGGAAATTATCGCCGTGCTGGTTACCGAGCCTTTGAGCGAGCTGTTTAGCGATCCCACCTACAGTGAGTTTTTAAGCGGCATTACCGAGGAACTTTCGGAGTCGTCTTACTTGCCCGTGATCTTGCAGGCATCTTCCTCGCATGAGCGCAACCGCGCACGCGAGCATTTTGAGCGCCGCTCGTTTGACGCCGTCATCGACGTCTCGCCCTACAAGGGCAGTGAGCTGCTCGAGGTGCTGCGCGAGCTGGGCGTACCCACTGTGTTATGCGGCCAGCTCGAGGGCCATCCCTATCGCGACGTGTTCTCGACGGTCTACTCCGACGACGAAGAGGGCGGACGCTTTGCGGCGCTCGCTATGAAAGATCGCGGACGCAAGGACATCGTTGCCGTGCTGGGGCCGCAGGATAACCCCGCCGTCATCGACCGCCTTCGCGGCTACCGTGCAATTTTGGGCGAAAGCCTTCCGGATGAAAATGTCATCTATACCGGATGGAGCAGCGGAGACGGCTACCAAGCCACGCGGCGGTTGCTCGCGCGCGAAATACGTGCCGACGGCGTGCTATGCGGATCGGACCGTATCGCAACCGGCGTTATCGCCGCATTCAACGAAGCAGGAATTAGCGTACCCAAAGACGTTTCGGTCGTGGGCTTCGATGACCACGAGGTCGCAGCTCGCAGCGTCCCCGCGTTGACGACCATTCGTCAGCCGCTTCGCGAGGAAGGCCACATGGCCGCAGGCATTGCGCTCGATATGATCAATGGCGCCGTACCCACCACCACCGTCATGCACATGCAGCTCGTTCAGAGAGACTCACTGTAGGAAACTGGGCCGGGCTTTCCGCTAGGCTGCTTTAGCGGAAAGCCCGGCCCATTCCGAACGCCGATTCTGGGATGTACTTTCCGCCAGAAGCTCAACCGGAAAGTGCGACCCGTTATTTGGCTGGATTCTGGGTCGCAGTTTCCGCGACGTCCGGTCACCCTATGCCCTCGCAACCTCGGCGTATAAAAAACGAGGGAAAGCACACGTCCTTCCCTCGTTGCAAGCAATATGTAGCCGCTTGCCTACATCAGGCGCAGGCTGACGTCCTTGAGCTGGGCGCCGGAAACGGCACTCGGAGCGCCCGACATGAGGTCGGAGCCGCTGGCCGTCTTGGGGAACGCCATGACGTCGCGGATGGAGTCGGAGCCGGTGAGCAGCATGCACACGCGGTCCAGGCCCAGAGCGAAACCGCCCATCGGGGGCGCACCAAACTTGAGGGCCTCCATGAGGAAGCCAAACTGAGACTCGGCGCGCTCCTCGGTGAAGCCCAGGAGCTTGAGCATGGACATCTGCATCTCGGCGTTGTGGATACGCATACCGCCGCCGCCGGCCTCAAAGCCGTCCATGACAAAGTCGTAGGTGCAAGAACCGGCTGCCAACGGGTCGGCCTCGATCTTGGCGATGTCGGTCTCGGTCGGCAGGGTAAAGGGCTGGTGCTCGGCTGCATAGGCCTTGCGGTCCTCATCCCAGTGGAACAGCGGGAAGTTGACGACCCACAGGAAGTCGTGGCCCTCGCGCTTGATCTCAAGCGCGTTGGCCATGTGGGAACGCATGCCGCCCAGGATCTCGTCGGAAAGCAGGCGCGGGCCGGCGGCGAACATCACAAGGTCGCCGGGCTCGACATCCATGCGCTCGCGCAGAGCCGCCATCTCCTCGTCCGAGAAGAACTTGACGATGGGGCTGTTGATGGAGCCGTCCTCGCGGAAAGCGATCCACGCCAGACCCTTGGCGCCAAACGTGGAGGCCACGCCGGCAAGCTTATCGATCTTGGCACGTGCCCAGGCACCGGCGCCCTTGGCGTTGATGGCCTTGACGACAGAGCCCTCCTCGTTTGCCGCAGTCGCAAAGACCTTGAACTTGGAGTTGGCAAAGATGTCGGTCAGGTCGACCAGATGCATGCCATAGCGGGTATCGGGCTTGTCGGAGCCATAGGTGTCCATGGCCTCCCAGTAGTTCATGCGACGCAGCGGCGTGGGCATCTCGACACCCATGCGGCCGAAGGCATCGGCCAGGACCTCTTCGAGCGCGCTCATAACGTCGTTCTGGTCCACGAAGGACATCTCGATATCGACCTGAGTGAACTCGGGCTGACGGTCGGCACGCAGGTCCTCGTCGCGGAAGCACTTGGCAACCTGATAGTAGCGCTCGACGCCACCGACCATAAGCAGCTGCTTCAGGAGCTGCGGGGACTGCGGCAGGGCGTAGAAGTTGCCCGGCTGAATACGGCTGGGAACGATGAAGTCACGAGCGCCCTCGGGCGTGGACTTAAACAGGGAGGGCGTCTCGACCTCCATGAACTCACGGTTGTGCAGCGCCTCGCGAATGGCAAAGGTAAAGTCGGAGCGCAGCTTGAGGTTGGCCATCATCTCGGGACGACGGAGGTCCAGATAGCGATAGCGCAGACGGGTGTCCTCGCTGGTCTCGATGCCGTCCTCAATCTGGAACGGCGGGGTGACGGACGTGTTGAGCACCTCGGCGTGGTCGGTCAGGACCTCGATCTCGCCGGTCGCGAGCTTGGCGTTGGTGGTCTCCTCGCCACGGGAGCGCACGACGCCGTGGATCTTGATGGGCCACTCGGGACGCATGGTCTCGGCGATCTTAAATGCGTCGCCGTCAGAGTGCTCGGGGTCGAAGGTGAGCTGCGTGATGCCCTCGCGGTCACGAAGGTCGCAGAAAATAAGGCCGCCGTGGTCACGGCGACGGCTCACCCAACCGGTGAGGGTGACCTCTTCGCCCACGTTCTCGCGGCGAAGCTCGCCGCAGGTACGGGTGTGCATGGAATGCTCGTCGATGGGACGGGTCTGGCTCATACCAGTGATCCTCCTTTATGGATCTGTGCCGCCCCGTGTCGTTCCGGGCGGCGTCGTACAGATTTGCCCAGCCTGCGTAAACCGCGCAGCCAGACATGGCGTTCTATCTTATCGCACCTGTGTCGATGTGCCGCGGAAAAGTAGTTCTCGCCCAAAGACTTGACGGAGACGAAACAATTGACGCGGCCTGGCCGTCGCCAAGGCGCGCCGCGTGCGACAATGTGCCCCAATACAACTGCACTCGGAAAGGCCCGCCATGACTGCACGCCTCATCGTTATGGATATCGACTCCACGCTCATCAACCAGGAGGTCATCGACCTGTTGGGCGAGGAGGCAGGCGTGGGCGAGCAAGTTGCGCGGATCACCGAACGCGCCATGCGCGGCGAACTGGACTTTAAGCAAGCGCTCGAGGAGCGCGTGGGGCTGCTCGCCGGCCTGGACGAGAGCGTGTTCGAGCGCACCTTTGAACGCGTGACATTTACCCCCGGCGCGCTGGAGCTTGTGCGTTCGGCACACAGCAAGGGCTGGAAGGTCGGCGTGGTAAGCGGCGGCTTCCACGAGATCGCTGACAAGATCGTAGCCGCCGCGGGTATCGATTTTTGCCTGGCCAACCGCCTGGAAGTCGTGGACGGCAAGCTCACCGGTAAGTTGGCTGCCGGCATTGTGACCAAGGAGTCCAAGCTCATCCAGCTGCTGGACTGGGCAGTTGAGTGCGGCGTCGATATGGCCCATACCGTCGCGATCGGCGACGGCGCCAACGACATCCCCATGATTCAGGCCGCGGGCACGGGCATCGCGTTTTGCGCCAAGCCCAAGACGCGCGAAGCTGCCCCGTTTGCCATCGACGAGCGCAACCTGATGCTCGCCATGGACATCATCCTGCGTGACTAATCGATCCGTCTAACAATTGAATCAATCCGTCCTATAGTTTCCGAACAATTTTGTCTTAGTGTTCGGAAACATACCCTTTGAGTGCTAGACTTTGCGCCGTCGAAGGGAACATATATGGATAAGCGAGATCTAGAGCAGCTGCTGAGCGATGTTGCCGGCGGATCAGTCACCCCCGCCGACGCCCTTACGCGCATCCAGACGGCTCCGACCGCCGATTTGGGCTTTGCGCAGCTCGATCTTTCGCGCGGGGTGCGCCAGGGAGCCGGCGAGGTTGTCTACGGTGCGGGTAAAACCGCCAAGCAGATTGCCGCCATTATCGAAGCGCTGCGCGATGCCGGCCAGGAGCGCATCCTGGTCACACGCCTGGACAGCGAAAAAGCAGCCCGCATCTCGGAGCTCCTCGACAACGGCATCGACCTGGGATATGTCCCGGACGCGCAGCTCGCCCTCGTGGGCGGCAAGCCCTCCCCCACCGGTAACGGACGCATCGTCGTCGCCTGCGCCGGCACGAGCGACTTGCCCGTCGCCGAGGAAGCCGCGTTGACGGCCGAGTTCTATGGCAACGAGGTCGACCGCCTCTACGACGTAGGTGTCGCCGGCCTGCACCGCCTACTCGCGCATGCCGAGGAGCTTGCTCAGGCGCAGGTGGTCATCGCCATCGCCGGCATGGAGGGCGCACTGGCGAGCGTTGTCGGCGGCCTGGTAAGCTGTCCGGTCATAGCCGTTCCCACCAGCGTGGGTTACGGCGCGAGCTTTGGTGGCGTAGCCGCGCTGCTCGCCATGCTCAACTCCTGCGCCAGCGGCGTTTCGGTCGTCAACATCGACAACGGCTTTGGTGCCGCCTACCAGGCAAGTCTTATCAATCATCTGGGCGCCGGCACGCCCTGCGCCCGTTAAGGAGCATTCCATGTCCAATCATCAGCACACGCTTATCATCGACGGCACCTCGGGCATCAGCGGCGATATGACCGTCGCGGCCCTGCTCGACCTAGGCGCCAGCGAGGAGCACCTGCGCGAGCAGCTCGCCACGCTGCCGGTCGACGGCTTTACGATCGCCGTCACACGCGTAAGCAAGCATGGCATCGACGCCTGCGACTTTGACGTCCAGCTTGCAGAGGAACTCGAGAACCACGATCACGATATGGCCTGGCTCTACGGCAACAAAGCGGCTGCCGAGCACACACACGAGCATGAGCACCACCATCATGATCATGGCGAGCACGAGCACGAGCACTGCCACGAGCATGACCATGAGGCCCACGGTCATGGCCACGAGGGTCACCATCACGCCCACGGCCATCACCACCGTTCTTTGGCGGACGTCACCGCCATCATCGATGGCTCGCAGCTAAGCGATGGCGCCAAGCGTCGCGCCCTCGCCATTTTTTCCGTACTCGCTGATGCCGAGGCAAAGGCTCACGGCAAAACGCCCGACACCGTCCTGTTTCATGAGGTGGGCGCCGTCGACTCCGTCGTCGACGTCTGCTCCGTTGCCATCTGCCTCGACGATCTGGGTATTGAGGATATCGTGGTCGAGTCGCTCTCCGAGGGCCACGGAACCATCCGTTGCGCCCACGGCCTTATGCCCATTCCCGTCCCCGCTGTCGTCAACCTGTGTCAGGCGGGCAATATCGCCCTCACGCCTGCACCGGTCGCTGGTGAGCTCGTGACGCCCACGGGCGCTGCCGTCGTCGCCGCACTGCGCACGTCCGAGCACCTGCCGGTCCGTTACCACATCGAGGCCGTCGGCTACGGCGCCGGCAAGCGCCCTTACGAGGGCTGCTCCGGCACGCTCCGCTGCCTGCTCGTTCACGCGGACGCATAGCCATGGATGCCCGCAAGGAAAAAAGCCGCGCCGCCATCGTTGCAGCATTCTCCGAGCTCCTTCGCGAGGAGGACTACGGCAAGATCACCGTCGGCGACATCATCGCTCGCGCCCATGTGGGTCGGGCCACGTTCTACGGCCTCTTCAAGAGCAAAGATGACCTACTGTCCGAACTCGTGAGCGACATCTGCACCCACGCCCTCGACGACGATGGCACACCGCTCGATTATCCGCTCGTACAAGTCGAGCATATCCTCAACAACCTCTGGGAACGCCGCCAGGGCGTACGAGCCCTCGTAGCCGGCGCCGGCTCACGCGTCTTCGCCGACTGCTTACGCAAGACCATCATGTCACGAGCAGCCGAAACCGTCCCCACCGACCCAAACGGCCCCGCCGCCACCATGGACCGAAGCTTCCTACTACACCACATAGCCTCAAGCTTCGTAGGAATGGTCCAATGGTGGGCCTGGCACAACTTCCAAGCCAACAAATCCAACGTAGCCAAAGACTACCTCTCAGCCATACAGCCCCTCTTCAGCTAAGTAAGAAGCTCATCCCAAAGCATCACCCCAACCTAGGGCGCCACGCATCCCAAAGTGTCAACAACAGCTCAACGCCCCTATCAGCAACAAGCCCCTCCCATCCAAATTCAGATATATGTTGGGTTGCTTGCTCGAGCGCAGCAAAGATCCCGCAGCTGGCCGCATGGGGTAACTTCCCAGCGCATTCCGCAGGACGCAAAAAGGCTCGCCGCACGAAGTGCGCAGCGAGCCTTTTTGCATGTCCGAGGACGCGCTGGGAAGTTACCCCATGCGGCCAGCGGACAACTATGTAGCCTTCGACTAGAACATGTCCAAGAAACCATGCACAAACAGCGCGGCCACAATAGCACCGACAAACGGCGCGATGCCAGGAACAAGCAGACCATACTTCCAGTTGTTGTCAGCCTTGTTCTTGATCGGTAGCACCTGATAGGCCATGCGGGGACCAAGGTCGCGTGCCTGGTTCATGGCGAAGCCGGTGATGCCGCCCATGCCCATGCCAACGGCCCAGACAATCAGGCCGACGCAGATGGCGAGCATCAAAACGTTCTCGCCAGCACGGCTAGCAGCAGCAAGGATGGCGCTAATGAACACGAAGGTGCAGATGGCCTCGCAGAAGAAGTTGCGGGCATAGTTCGTACCCTCGGTGGTGGGGTTGGTCGAGAAGATGTTGCGCTGGGCAATGGGGTCGACGACACCCTCAGAAGCCTTGAACTCATCGGCATACATAAACCAAGCGATCACGGCACCCACAAAGCCGCCGAGCATATCGGCAAGCATGAAGGGGATGCAGTTGCCCCACGGCACCAGGCCGACGATGCACTGGGCAAGCACCATGGCGGGGTTCATGCACACGGCACCGCCAAAGACAAACAGGCAGACCGAGATGCCAAAAGACCAAGTGGTGATGGCAAACATGTGGCCGGAGCCCTGATACTTGGTGCCCTTGAGCACCGTATCGCAGTGCACGCCCACGCCAAAGATGATCATGAGGGCCGTTGCGCCGAATTCGCAGAGGAGTTTGGTAAGCATAAAACCTTATCTTTCTTGTCGGTTAAAAACGATTCGTTTAGGCCGCGCACTAGTGCTGCGCAACAACAACGCCCAGGCCATCGGGAATGACGGCAACCTTGGCATCGGCACCCTTCATCTCAAAGGCGAGCTTGAGCGCCTCCTCGATAGTGTTGACCGGCGTCATGTGCATATCCTTGAGCATCTGGTGATCGCACAGGTCGGTGACCATGATCACGGGGTGATGCGCCAGGATGCGGGCAAAGATCTGGCTCGTCCACTGGTCGGGCAGGGTCTCGTCCTTAGGACGGTCGATGCAGGCGCGCTCAAACTCCGCCGGATCGTTGTCGGCGATGTTGTGATAGAAGCCCTCGCCACCGTGGCCGTCGGCACAACCGGCGACGTCGATGATCACGCCGCCCTCGGGAAGCGTGGCCTCGGCAGCGCACATGCCCTTCACGGCCTGATAGATGTTCTGATCGAGCGGGTAGCCACCGTTGGTGGTGATGGCGATCTCGCACTCAACGGGCTCAACGCCGGCAAGGCTCTTCACGAACTCGCAGCCAGCCTCGTGCGCCTTGTGGATGTCGCCGGCAAAGGAGCCAATGACCTCGTGCTTGCCGTTGAGCACAACGTTGAGCACAAAGGCAAGGTGAGCCATCTCGGCGGCGGCGAACATGTCCTCGCTCACGTGGTTGTGGCACAGGTTGCCGGCACGCGAGTGGGAATCGTTCACAAACTGACCGTTGTGGTTGTACATGATGGTCTTGTAGCTGGCGATGCCAGGCAGGACGGACTTGCGGCTACCAGAGAAACCGGCAAAGAAGTGCGGCTCAATAAAGCCCTCGGCAAGCAGCAGATCGCAATCGGCGGCAATCTTGTTGATGATGCACTCGCCACCAGAAGGCAGGGTGCCAATCTTTTTCATCATGCTGTCGTCGGTCGCGACATGCATGACGATCTCCTCGTTAGCGACGATCTCCTCGCCGTACTTGTTAACGAGTTCCTCGTGCGTCGAGGGGCGATGCATGCCGGTCGCGACCAGGATGCGCACACGTGCCTCAGGAGCGGCAGCGTGGATGTGATGCAGCAGAATAGGCATCGTCACACGCGAGGGAACGGGACGCGTATGATCGGAGCTAATGATGACAATATCCTTCTTGCCAGCACAAAGCTCCTCGAGCGAAGGCGAGCCGTAAGGGTTGGCAAGCGACTCCTCCACCAGCTCTTCCTGCGATTTCGTGGTCTTAAACTCGTTTTGATGACCTTCCATCACACCCGCGAAGTTCTTATCCTCGAGTTCCAGATGCAACGTCTTGTGGTCAAACGGCAGTTCACATTCAAACAATGATGAGCGCCCTCTTCCTTTCAACTGACACACTAGATAAACCGTTGGAAGGATACGCCGCTCACCGAAAAACACCACCGTCCACCGACTCATTAACACAACGTTCATATTTGACCCACAACAAAACAACCGCGATCCCAAACGGGACCGCGGCCGCTACAGTCGTAAGTCAAGAAGCGCCACATGCATCTCAATCCCGATCGATAAGACGCGAGGCGCGAGGCGCCAAACGCGCCGCCAGGACAAACCCCATCCAAAACGCGCGAAGCGCGCTATCTTTTCCCCAGCAGTAATCCGCCGAAGACCGGACATCGTAGGGCCCGCCATCAGTTTACTTTTAGGCACACTCCGCAGGACGCAAGAAGCCCTCGCCGCACGAAGTGCGCAGCGAGGGCTTCTTGCATGTCCGAGGACGTGCCTAAAAGTAAGCTGATGGCGGGCCCGGACGACTACAGGGCTATCGATTACCCCGTGTTCTGCAATCCTGCCGAGACGCCGGTCACAGTCGAAAGAATCAGGCTCATGTACTCGGCCTTCTTCTCCTCAGCCATCTCGTCCTGGTTCATACGCACCTCGCGAAGGGCGCGGACCTGTGCGATGGACAGGGCGTCGACATAGGGGTTGCGCACGCGGACAGCGCAGCCAAGCACGCGGCGGCGCTGTAACGGCCACTCGTCACCGACGATGGCAAGGACCCACTTACGGGTGAGCTGCATCTCGGTGAAGACCTTCTCGGACAGATCCTGGCGATCGCCCAGGTGCAGATACATCTTGGCAATGCGCTGGTCGGTCTTGGCGATCGACATCTCGATGTTGTCGATAAAGGTGCGGAAGAACGGCCACTCCTGGTAGGCAGCCTTGAGCTGGTCAAGATCGCCCAGCTGCTCGCAGGCGGTGCCCAGGCCGTACCAAGCGGCCAGATTGATGCGTGCCTGGCTCCAGCTAAAGATCCACGGAATGGTACGCAGGTCGTCGAGCGACTTGGCACCCAGACCGCGCTTGGCCGGGCGCGACCCGATCGGCAGCAGACCGACCTCGGTCAGCGGCGTCACGGTCGAGAACCACGGTGTAAAGTCCTCGGTGTTCAGCAGGTCCAGATAGCGCTCATGGCTTGCGGCGTTAAGCTTCTCGGCCATATCCCAGAACTTCTGCGTGGTCTCGGTGTTAGTCTTCTCGACACTCGGGGCCGACTGCAAAAGCGTTGCGGCTGCAACGGACTCAACATGGCGCTGAGCCAGCGTGCGGTTACCGTAACGGGCAAAAATAACCTCGCCCTGCTCGGTGAGCTTAAAGAAGCAGTTGACCGAACCCTTGGGCTGCGCCAGCACGGCCTTGTTGGCCGGGCCGCCACCACGGCCCACGGCACCGCCGCGACCGTGCATGAGCACCAAGTCGATATCGTTTTTCTCGGCCCACTTGGCAATGCGCTCCTGCGCGGAGTGCAGCGCGAGCATGGCCGTGGTAGGACCGGCATCCTTGGAGGAGTCGGAATAGCCCAGCATGACCTCCATGCGGCGGTTGGTCTGGGCAAGGCGCTTTTGCACCACGGGCAGCGTAAGCATCTGGTCGAGCACGTCGACGCAGCCCTCGAGGTCCTCGAGCTGCTCGAACAGCGGGATCACGTCGAGCTCGGGGACATCCTCCTCGTGTGCAAAGGACAGGTGGGCAAGCTCAAAGACGTCGGCCACATGCTGGGCGCTCTTGGTGAACGAGATGATGTAGCGGTGCGCCATCTTCTTGCCGTAGCGCTTTTGGATGGAGCCGATAGCGCGGAAGGTATCGATGACCTCGCGCGTCATGGGCTGCAGATCACCATGGATGCCGTTCTCGTGGATATCCTTGAGGGCGCGGGCGTGCACCACAGAGTGCTGACGGAACTCCATCTCGACCATATGGAAGCCGAAGGACTCGACCTGCCAGATGATGGTCTGAACCGGGCCGTAGGCAGCACGGACGGCACCGCAGGCGGCCAGCGAGCGCTGGACGACGCGCAGGTCCTCCAAGAACTCATCGGCGCTGTGGTACATAGTGTCGGTGATACGACGGACGGTGGCGTTGAGTCGGTCTGCCATGACGAGCATGACGGCGCGATGCGGCTCGTGCTCGGAGATCAGCTCGGCGCGTGCCGTGTACTGGGTGCTCATCTCGACCTGATGGTTCCACAGGTTGATGAGCTCGGCAGACGGCTTGCTGTAGGTGGCCTCGAGCGTGAGGTTGCGGCCGATGCGGCGGCACTTGTCCTCGAGCTTGAGCACCATATGGGTGAAATACTTGGCGGCGACCTCACGGCTCACCTTGGCGGTGACGTTGGGGTTACCGTCGCGGTCGGAACCGATCCAGCTGCCGGGATGGAAGAACGCCGGGCACAGCGGCGGCACGGTACCGGCCTTGTCGCCCAGCACCCAGTCGTCAAAACGACGATAGATGACGGGGATAACGTCGAACAGCGTGTTATCGAAGATGTCGATGATGGTATCGGCTTCCTCGACCGGCGTGGGCTTCTTGAGCGCGATGGGGCTCGTACGCACCAGGGCGTCAATCTCCTGCAGCATATGGCGCTCGTTCTCCACCAGGTCGGAGCCGCCCAGACGCGGACGCTCCTCCAGCAGGTTGGAGATACGGCGAATCTTGCCCTCGACGGCCTTGCGACGGGCTTCGGTGGGATGTGCTGTAAAGACAGGGTGGAACTCGAGCTTGCCGAGCAGCTCGTTGGCGCCCTCGACACCCATCTCGTTTACCAACTGGTGATAGGCGACGGTGAGTTCGTTGGCGGGATCGACCTCGGTATCGGTCGATGCGCCGGCCTCGCGCTCGCGCAGCTGCGCCACACGGTAATTCTCCTCCGACAGGTTTGCCAGATGGAAGAAGCTCGTAAAGGCGCGGACGATAACCTGCTGTTTATCGAGCGGCAGGCTGTCAATCAGATCGACGACTTCGCGAAACGCCACGGCGGTGGGCTCGTCGGCAGTGGGCACGCCCTGCTCGTCGACGGACTCGTCGGCAGCACGGGTGCCGGGGTTTCCGGCATTGGCCACAATCTCGGCTGTCAAAATCTTGTCGAACAGGTCCGCGATCTCGGGATCATACTCGCTAAGCACACGGCGCTCCAGGCGCAAGAACAGCGCCAGATTGTCGCGCAGCTCCTCGGGGATCTCGATCTCGGCGAGACGCTCCTTGGACTCGGCATTCGAGCCGATTCGGTTAACGAGGCGGTTGACCACGGCAGCGACGCGCGCCGCGGCTTCGGGTACAGACTGGTTGCTTAGGTTCTCAGCCACGTTTCCTCCCATTCCTCCTTCTATGCACGTAACATGCGGTATCCATTATAGGCACTCGGCAAAAACTTTCGACACTGATTGCGCTTTACCACACAAAAGTATTTTCTGCATTGCAAGGGTTTTTGCTCTAAATGGTCGTATTTCTCGGTGGACGGCATACACAAACGGGGGCATTCCGCATAAATGCGAAACACCCCCGTAACAATCGCTCGCAATGAACGGGACACTCAAGCGGGTCCGCAGCTCAAAAAGATGCGCTACAGGCGCTCGCGAACCGCCTCGACGACGTTGGCCAGATCGACCAGCACCTCGTCATGGCTCTCCATGTCGCGTACCTTGACCTTGCCGGCGGCAAGCTCGTCGCCGCCCAGGACCAGGATGAGCTTGGCGCCTACCTTATCGGCCTGCTTAAACTGGGCCTTGAGCGAACGGCCCTGGTAGTCGGCCTCGGTCACGATACCTGCGGCGCGAAGCTCCTGCGTAATGGCAAAGACGTTCTGGCGCAGCTCCTTGCCGGCGTTGGCAACGTAGACGCACGGGACCTCCTCGGCACCCAGGTCGCCGCCAAAGGCCTGCAGGGCCAGCAGGGCGCGCTCAAAACCGACGGCGAAGCCGACGCCGGCCGTGGGCTTGCCGCCCTCGAGCTCGACCAAGCCGTCATAGCGACCGCCGCCACCGATGGAGCCGACACCGGCGCCGGGAGCCTCGACCTCAAAGACGGTACGGGTGTAGTAGTCCAGGCCGCGCACCAGGGTGGGATCCTCGACGTACTCGATACCGGCGACGTCCAGATAGCGCTTGACCTGCTCGTAGTGCTCGCGGCACTCATCGCACAGGTTGTCGCCCATCAGCGGGGCGTCGGCCATGATCTCGCGGCAGTGGTCGTTCTTGCAGTCGAAGGCGCGCAGCGGGTTAAGCTCGGCGCGCTCGCGGCACTCGTCGCACATCTCATCGGCGTGGTCGAGAATGAACTGCTTAACCTGCTCGCGATAGGCCGGACGGCATTGGGCATCGCCCATCGAGTTAATGAGCAGACGGAGCTTGGACAGATCGAAGCCCAGGCGCTTGTAAAACTCCATGAGCATAATGATGCACTCGGCGTCTGCCGCCGGATCGGGAGCGCCGAGCCACTCGATGCCCACCTGATGGAACTGGCGCAGGCGGCCCTTCTGGGGACGCTCGCCACGGAACATGGCCTCGGCGTAGTAAGCCTTAAACGGCGTGGAGCCCTGGGGCACCAAGTTGTTCTCCACGACGGCGCGCACCACGCCAGCCGTGCCCTCGGGACGAAGCGCCAGGCGCTGCTTGGGCTTGAGCTTGGTATCGGTGCCCTCGGTAAAGACGCGCTCCAGGTTGGCGCCGCTAAACACGCGGAACATCTCCTTGCGCACGACGTCGGTCGACTGGCCGATGCCGTGGACAAACACGTCCACCTGCTCGATGGCGGGCGTCTCGATGGGCTTAAAGCCAAACGGCTCGAACACGCCGGCAGCGATCTGCTGCATCTTTTGCCAGGCGCGCATCTCAGCGCCGATAAGGTCGCGGGTTCCCTCCGCCTTCTGTGCCTGCATGGGCAAACACCTTTCTTTTGTATCGCGTCATAAGTAGTGGTCATTATACGGCACAAACACAAACCGCGGCGGTGCATCTGACCGAACGAGGGTATGGGGGCTCGTTCGGCCAGATGCACCGCCGCGGTGTGCGATCTGCAATCCTTCCGCCTCTTCGGATCACAAAATCCGTTGGACGGAAAGACTTCGGGTCATCTCTTGAGCCCGTGGCTGCATGGGAAACCGAATGACGGCACGAGCATCCATTCGGCTTCCAAGGCAGCCACGGACAAAACGGGGCAAAGAGCTACGAGCGACATCGTCCCTACTCCCCCGCCACGCTCGCGCGCAGCTTAGCCGCGATGGGCTCAGACGCCAGCAGGAACACCAGCATTGCCACCGAGCACGCCAGGCACACGATCCATGTGCTCGTAAAGGCACCCGTGGCATCGAACAGTATTCCCGAGACGATGGCGCCCACCGTGCCGCCAACCATCTCGAGCGAGGTGATGGTGTCCGTTACCTTGCCCAGGTCGGCCATGCCAAACTGCTTGGACGCGGCAATGGTGGGCGTTGGAGATGTTGTACTGCGCAAGAGATATTCCCAAGTCGCTGACGATGAGCGGCTGGAACAGGCTCATGCAGTTGACGAAAATGGTGTAGCACGTGGCCATGATCACAAAGCCGGAGGCCACCACGAGCCAGCCGGGGAAGAACCTACGTTGCTGAGACATACTGTTCCTTTTTTAAACAAACGAGTAGCAAGATTGGGTGCTACCGGTGGTCGGCGATGTAGCCCAAAGCGACGGCGGCATAAGCCGCGGCGCCAAGGGGAAGCTCGGCATCGCTAAAACGTGCCTTGGGATGATGCTGAGCAAAATGCTCGTCCGTATCAGTCACGGCAGCACCCACGGTAAAGTACGCACTCGGGATCTCGCTCGAGATCAACGCGAAGTCCTCGCTCGCCATGGCGTGGAACAGCGGCAGGAAGGCGGACTTGGGCAGCACCGCGCCCACGTAGCCAAGCGACGCCTGCGTCATGCCGTCGTCGAGTACGAGCGGGGGAACATCCGAGAGTGTCTCGATAGTCGCCGGCGTACGATAGGTCGTGGCAACGCCTTTGACGACCTCCGCGATGCGGGTCTTGAGGTGCTCCATGAGCTCGACGTCGAAGCCACGCAGCGTTCCCTCGAGCACACAAGTGTCGGGGATGACATTTGCGGCCTGACCGCCGGCGAACTTGCCAACGGTAAGCGCGACCTCCTTGGCCGCCGGCACCTCGCGGGAGATGAGCTCCTGAAGCGCCAGATGCACATAGACGCCGGCCGTGATGGGGTCGATGCAGATCTCGGGGCTCGAGCCATGGCCGCCCTTGCCCTGAAGCGTGATGCGAAAACCGTACACGCCCGAGAGCGCCGGGCTGCCGTAGAGCACCAGGCCAAGCGGTGACTGGCTATTGACATGCATGGCAAAGGCGGCCTGGGGACGCGGGTTCTGCAGCAGACCGTCGGCGATGGCGGCGCGGGCACCCTCAAAGGTTTCCTCGCCCGGCTGGAACAGCAGCTTAACCGTGGCGTTGGCATCAACAAGCGCGGACTCGCGGGCCTTGAGCAGGCGCGCCGCTCCAAGCAACGCCGTTGCGTGCATATCGTGTCCGCATGCGTGCATGCAGCCGTTCGTAGAGGCGAAAGGCTCACCTGACTCTTCGGCAACGGGCAGGGCATCCATGTCGCCACGGAGCATGATGACCGTACCGGCCTGCTCGTCCGTGCAGACGCCATTGCCCTGGGCCGCGGCGGCACCGGAGCCGACAAGGCCCACAACACAGGAACCATCGACGAGCGTGGCAAATGGGATGTCCATCTCGGTCAGGCGCGCTTGAATATACGCAGAGGTCTGCGGGAGGCTATTACCCAGCTCGGGCATCTGGTGTAAATCGTGTCGCCACGCAGCGAGCTCGTCTGCAAAAGCCTGAGCTTCTGCAACGAGACTGTCACCGATAGCGGCCTGCGCCGCTGCGGTGGCCTTGGGCGCTGATTGCAGTTGAAAATCGGACAGAGCTGGTGCCATAAATGCCCTCCAGTAACGTTTTTGCAGCAAGCACTTTGATATCGTAAAGTGCAAGGTACAACTTTAAGGGCGAGGCATAAAAAATGCCGCCCCGGGAGGGCGGCGCAACAAGTTGTTTACAATTGCGGGCTCGGCTTTCGACGCAAAAAATCGAAGTGAGTCTCGCTCAAGATAATCGACAGGAAGATAAGCACGAAGCCGGCGAGCAGGCGCGAGGTGAGCGCCTCCCCCATCAGCAGCACCGAAAACAACACGCCCGAAGGGGACTCCATCGAAAGGAGCAGCGAGCCCGTCGAGGCCGGGACATGCGCCAGGCCGACGTTTTGGATGAGCAGAGCCGCGCATGTGCAGCCCACCGAGAGAAACGCCATCGCACTGATAAAGCTCGGCGTCCACACGGACAGAGGCGCTTGGGTCTCGAATAGCAGCGACGTTGCCAGGCTCAGCACGCCGTTGCCCACAAACATCCAAAACGTGATGACGTTGATGTCCATTTTGCGACCGTACTTGGCAGTCACCGCCATCTGGATGGCGAAAAAGGCCGCGCCCGCCAGCGTAATGACGTCACCAATGTTGAATTCAACGCTATCGAGTGCGACGAGGCCAATGCCCGCTAGGCACAGCAGCGCGGCACCCAAGTTGTAGCGCGTGAGCTTTTCGCCGCTCAGGAAATAGCTCGCGAACGGCACAAGGATGCAATACGTGCCCGTCAAAAAAGCATTCTTGCCCGCCGTAGTATGTGCCAGACCGACCGTCTGCAACGCATAGGCCGCCCACATGAGCACGCCCATACTCAGGCCAACGATCAGGTTGCGAGCGTTGAGGTGCGCGATGATGCGCTTGTGGAAGACGGCAAACATGACCAACGCTGCGGGCAGAAAACGTACATAGAGCAGCGCGAACACCGGAATGGTGCCGAGTGCGTCCTTCATAGTGGTAAAGGAGTAGCCCCAGATGACCGCCACCGAAAGGAGCAGAACCTTCCAGAACAGCGGAGAGCGTGCGCCGGCGCCCCGGGGAATACCGCCCGCGCCCAAATCCTCACGGGCTACTGGGCTATCGGGCAAGTTTTCGATTTCATTGGCAGCGTATTGGGCCATGGAACATCCTCACACTCAATCTGGGCGTGGTGTCCGCACGCGTATGGCTGCGTGCCGCCTCATGGTCAAATAAAAACGGGGCGCGCCGGACCCCCGGCACGCCCCGCTACTGTAGCAATAACCAAGCGGCCCGTGCAATTCACTACGCTAAAGCATCGGGTTGGAAGACCTCGATGTTCCGACGGCGTTTACGTAGCTGTATTAAATCAATTTGGTCGACTCCAGCTTTTCGATGATCCAGTCGTTGGCTTTGATGACCGGGCGGCGGAAGACCACGCCCAAGGCCAGCGACGGAATCAGATAGCTCGCCAGAATGCCCAGCTCAATCCAGTACTCCATATGGTAGGCACCGGCCATGGCAGCGTGCATGGCGTTGATGCCGTGGGTAAACGGCAGGAACGGGTAGATCGCCTGGAACACGGGGCCGGTCATCTCGATGGGGAACGTGCCGCCCGAACCGCCGACCTGCATGACCAGCAGCACGACAGCGAGCGCCTTGCCGATATCGCCAAACGACACCGTAAGCGTGTAGACGATATTGGAGAACACGAGACTCGCAACCCAGCCCGCCAGCACAAACTGCAGCGGGTTATCGCACTGAATGCCAAAGAACAGGATGTCGCCCGCGCACACGAGCGTTGCCTGCAGCAGAGCCAGACCGCCAAAGAACAGGTAACGACCCAGGTAGATCTCGTGCAGGCGCACGGGGATGAGCTCGTTGATGAGCTCATCGTCGACCGAGACCTTCATCATGGCCGCCAGTACGATCGAGCCGACCCATAGCGACAGAATCGTGTAGAACGGCGCCATGGCCGAACCGTAGTTGCGGATCGGATAGACCGGCTTGCGGTCGAGCGCGACGGGGCCGGAAAGCGACACGGCCAAACCCTCGGGATCATTACCGATCATCGTCTTGATCGCGGCCAGATCGTCCGACATAAGGGCACCGTCGAGCTCGTCCTTGAACGCGCTGATCTTTTCCGATGCCTCACCCAGCTGATCGGAAGCCTTGTTGACCAGCTTTGCAGCCTTGGAGAGGCCCTTTGCCAGCGAACCGGATGCGTCGGTCAGACCGTCTACGGCACTATCCAGATCGCCCGAGATACCGTCGAGCGAATCCAAAACGCCCGAAATAGTCTTCTTGAGTTCATTGGCCTTGACCGAAAACGTAGAGTCGTAGTCAGTCTTGGCGCCCGAGATACCAGCCTTGGCATCCGCGATTGCCTGATCGACCTCGGCACGCGACTTGTTAACCTCTGCCATGCTGTCCGAGAGGGACTTTGCGGTTGCCTTCAGGCCCTTGGCGTTGTTGCGATACTCCGTCGCGATCCTGCCCAGCGATGTCGCCACAGACTTAAGACTGTCCTGGAGCTTTTCGTCACTCACCTGCTCGGCAAAACTGCGGAGCTGGTTAGCCACGTCATCGATATCGTTGGCACGCGATTCGAGTGCCGACGCGGCTTTGTTGAGCTGGGTCACCGTAACGTCGACATGCTGGTTCGCGGCGTCAAACGCCTTCGCAAGCTCGGTGGACACGTTGTCGAATGAGCCCGCGCTTCCGTCGATCGCGGTATTGATGGCGTCGTTGGCTGCCTTGAGCGCTTCCTCGGAATCGCTCACACCGCTCTTGGCATGCTCCATCAGCTGCTTCGTCGACTCATCGACGGTGCCCGTCTGCTTGAGCATGCCGCCCGCCGATGTCAGTGAATCGGACGTAGAGCTCAAAATGCCCGCGAGCGACGTCGCGCTCGCCTGAACGTCCTGCAGGTCCTCGACCGAATCGCCCAGCGTAGAGGAAAGATTGGCGATAAAGTTGCTCACCTGGTCGGTGCTCATATAGTCGAGCAGGCTGGACACGGTCTTAAGGCCGATGGTCGTGATGGTCTTGGTAAAGGTCTCATTCACCTGGCTCTGGACGGCGCTCGAACCCTTTTCGGTCACGATCTGGGCGATGGCGTTAGCCTTCTGGTTTTCGTAGAACTCGATGTCGGCGTGCTTCACGTTGGTCGAGAAAAGCGTCATCATGTCGGCGCTAAACGTCTTGGGGATAACGACGGCGGCATAGTATGTGCCCGACTTAACGCCCTCAATCGCCTTATCGCGGTCGTTGAGGACGACCCAGTCAAAGTTCTCGTTACCGCGCAGGGTCGCCGTCACGTTTTCGCCCACGTTGATCTCGACGGGAATCAGGTCGCTCTCGTAGCCCTCATCGGTGTTGACCACTGCAATCTTAAGGTTGCCGGTATTGCCGTACGGATCCCAGCTGCCGGCGATGTTAAACCACGCGTACAGGCAAGGCACGATAATGAGGCCCATCACGACAATCAAGCCGATCACGGAGCGAGACACGTTTTGGACATCACGCTTAAACAGGTGCAGGATGTTTTTCATTTATGCCTCACCTCCTTTAGAGTGCTTGCCAAGCGGGGTGGTATCTCCATCATTTGTAGCTGTGCTGTCGCTGCCCTGAGATTTACGATGCGCACCGATATGCGGCAGACGGCTCGTGGGCTGTTCGCTGTCCTTAGTGCCCCGCTCGCTGGCGTTGAGACCAAACATGCGACGGGCGGCAGGGATGGCAGCCGTGTGCTCGCGCATCTCGCGGCGCAAGTCCTCGTCCGAAAGCGCCGAGATGCGCATCTGGGTGTTGAGGCTTGCACGGATGTACTCGATGTTGATGAGCCAGCCGCAGATGGCGATAACCGAAATGATCCAGATAACGAGTAGGATGATCTTGCCGTTATTGTCGATATCGAGCACCGTCGAAAGCACAAAGAGCAGAACCTGCACGCCTACCACGGCGGCAAAACCGCCCTTGATGTAGTACGGGTAGCGATGCTCAAACGCCACGGCATGATCGAGCAGCTCGCGACGGTACGAATCCGAATCGAGCATGACGCGCATGGCCGTGCGCAGCGAATAGCGCTGGCGCGGCAGGTCGTTGGACTCGCAGATCATAAGGCCCGTCGTGGAAAGCTGCTTATCAAAGAGCAGGTTGAGGTTGAGCAGCAACGGGCGCAGCTGCAGACCGATAAAGAGCGCGATGATAAGGAACACGCCCAGGATGCACAGGTTGAACAGGTAGTTGAACGAATACATGCCACCGACGGTCTCGCGCAGCAGGTTGATGCCATAGGTGAAGGGCAGCAGCGGATGCAGCCATTGGAAGAAACCTGGCATCATCTCGATGGGATACATGCCCGACGAGCCGGGGATCTGCACAATGACGAGGATGACGCCAATGGCTTTACCGATATGCTTAAAGGTGGTGGACAGCGCATAGATGATGTTGACGTAGGTGAACGAGATAGCGATGCCGCCCAGCACAAAGAGCAGCGGATTGACGCACTGAACGCCAATGACCAGGTCGCCCACCGTAACGATAATGGCCTGGAACGCGCCCAGGATCACCAGCAGCAGCCAGCGGCCAAAGTAGCCCTGACGCGCCGTAAAGCTACCGATGCCCTCGCGGTCGACCTCGAGTTTGTAGATGGCGATGAGCACGTAGCCGCCCACCCAAAGCGCCAGGTTGGTATAGAACGGGGCAATGCCCGAGCCAAAGCTCTTGACCGGATAGATCGACTTGGACGTCAGCTCAACCGGAGATGCCATGAAATCTGCCACGTCATTGACGTCGACGTCCATCAGGTCCGCCAGGTCGCCCATGGACTCAGAGATCTGCAACGCCGCAATGTCATTGGCGGCGGTCGCGAGCTTGTCCTGAACCTTGGCAAGGGAGGCGTCGGTTTGGGACAGCGTGGTCTTTGCCTGCTTGAGCGTGGCGTCGAGCTGCGCCAGCGTGCCGCGCGCGCTCGCTATCGTGGGGGTCATACCCGACACAATGCCGGTCAAATCGCCTGAAACGGCGGCAAAGGAGTCAAGCGCGCTCGAAGCCTTCGGAAGTGCGTTCTGACCCAGATCGGTCTGAGCCTGACCGAGGTTAGCCGTACCGGTCTGAATTGCCGCGTTGAGTGCGTTGCTCGCGTTCGAGATTGCCGTAGCGTCGTTTGCCATGGCGCTCGACTGTGCAGAAAGGCCATCCTTGATGCTCTGCAGCTTCTGGTTTTGCTCGCGAAGCGAATCGATGGTCGATACAATGCGCGCGTCAATTTCCTCGGAACCTGTCGACGTGTCATTAACGAGAATCTCCAAGTGCCCGATAACGGCCTTATTGTGATCGATCGTCGCCTGGAGAGACTCGAGCGAGTTGTCGATGCGGGTGGTCGTAGATGTGACCGTACCCGTTAGCTTGCCAATCGCAGCGTTCGCGGAGGCTGACGTCTTGGTGAGTGCAAGGCTACCTTCCGAGAGTGCCTTGGAGAGCGAGGTGATAGAGTTGCCCGCCGTGGCGCGAGCCTCGCCCAGCAGGTCGTTGCCCTGGGAGATTGCCTGCGTCAGCGACGGTGCCTGACCTTGCAAGCCGGCAAGCGCCGCATCAGCCGAGGCGATAGCGCCACTCGTCTTATCGATGGCGGCATTCATATCGCCAATCGAATCGCGCACCTCACCCAAGGTGTCGGATGCCTCGGACACCGAACTTGTCAGCGAGTCCTGAGTCTGGGTTGCCTTGTCCTTTAAATCGACACCGGCATCCTTGGCGATACTGGCAACAGTCTCGCCCACCGTGGAGACAAACTCCGAGTTGATCTGCTCCTCGATGGTGTTGGCACCGGTATCGGTGACCTTGGGCGCAATGGCGCTCTTCTTCTCATTGACGTAATAGGTGAGCTTCGGCTGATGGTAATTGCCATCGAGCATCGAGACAAGATTGTCGGAGAAGTTCTTGGGGATTACGATCGCCGCGTAGTATTCCCCGCTCTCGACGCCCTCTTTGGCATCGGCAGCCGAGTCGACGAAGGTCCAGCCCAGCTGATCGTTTTCCTTGAGCTGGTCGACCACCTTATCGCCTGCATTGAGCTCGCCCACCAAGTCATTCTGGGTGCCCTGATCGTTGTTGGCGATGGCGATTTTAATGCCCTGGGTATTTCCGTACGGATCCCAGTTGGCAACGATGTTGTACCAGGCATACAGCGAGGGAATGACGCACACGCCCAAGGTAACCACCAGGGCGACGGGGTTCATAAGCAGTCGCTTAATGTCGCGCTTAAATATCGCAAAGGAGACCTTTGCGTTGGATAGTTTGCTGCCGAGACTCACGCTTGGACCATCCATCCTGTCGTTGAATCAAATCGTACTATCAAAAACCATTGTACGTAGGCGCTTTAGCGTCTCGAAGCACAATGGTATTGAGTTTTGCGGGTAGCAATATACTACGAAGATTAGTTAACGTACAGTTGTACAGTATCTCAAATTTCAGCAGGTCACAAAACCACAACCCGCACAAATTAGCAATCCGAATAGTCATTGGGAACGTTCTTAAACGACTAGTCAAACAAGAACGTCCCCGATGACTACTTAGGGCCACGAAAGCGTCGCAGGTTGAGCATAAGTCAGCGAAAACGCCCCTGAGCGAGCAAGGTGACGTGAAAGAGGAGGGAAGCGTACTTTGGTACGCGACCGACGATTGAACGTCAGATTGCCGCTTAGGGGCGTTTGCAGCGTCGACCGGTCCGTCGTTCGTTAGAACGATGGAACCAAAGGCGTAACTACTTAACTACATCAAGTTGCAGACAGCCGCCGCGAAGGCAACGGGGTCCTCGGGGAGGATACCCTCGACCAGCAGGGCCTGATCGTAGAGCAGGCCGGAGTACTGCTTGATCTTGTCGGCGTCGCCTGCCTTCTGGGCAGCGACAAGCTTGTCAAAGACCGGGTGCTTGGCGTTGAGCTCGAGCACGCGCTGGCTCTTGGGCATACCGTCGGGCGCGCCCTCGGGTCCCTTCTGGAGCACCTTCTCCATCTCGAGCGAAAGCGGACCCTCGGTGGTGATGCAAGCGGGGGCATCGGTCAGGCGCGCGGAGACGGCAACTTTCTCGACCTTGTCACCGAGTGCCTCCTTCATAGCGCTAAAGAGGTCCTCGTTTTCCTTGGTGGCGTCCTCGGCCTCCTTCTTCTCGTCATCGGTCGCCAGATCAAGATCGCCAGTCGCGACGTTCTTGAGCTCCAGGTGACGATCCTCGACCTCGGGCTCGGCACCGTCGGCAACGGCCTTCTCGGCAGCCTCGCGGGCGGCGTCGTCCTCGTAGATCTTAGGCATATCGGCGGCAACGTACTCACGCATAGCCTGGAACGTGAACTCATCCACATCCTGCGTCAGCAACAGCACGTCATAGCCGCGCTCGAGCACGCCCTTTACCACGGGCATCTTGGCCAAGCGCTCACGCGAGTCGCCGGCGGCGTAGTAGATGGCCTTCTGATCCTCGGGCATACCCTTGGCATACTCGGCCAGGGTAATCATCTTCTGTTCCTTGGCAGACCAGAACAGCAGCAGGTCGGCGAGCTCATCGGCCTTCATGCCATAGCTCGAGTAGATGCCGTACTTAAGACCGCGGCCAAAGTTCTCAAAGAACTTCTCGTAGGCCTCGCGATCGTTGTCACGCATATCCTCAAGGTCGGCGGTGATCTTCTTTTCCACACGCTTGGCAATAGCCTTAAGCTGACGGTTCTGCTGCAGCGTCTCACGCGAGATGTTGAGCGACACGTCGGCAGAGTCCACGACGCCACGGACAAAGTTGTAGTAGTCGGGCAGCAGGTCGTCGCACTTCTCCATAATCAGCACGTTAGAGCTGTAGAGCGCCAGGCCCTTCTCGTAGTCCTTGCTGTACAGATCGAACGGGGCGCGACCCGGCACAAACAGCAGCGCATCGTACTCAAGCGTGCCCTCGGCGTGGAAGCTGATAGTGCGCGCGGGATCGTCAAAGTCGTGGAATGTGGACTTGTAGAACTCGTCGTAGTCCTTCTGCTCGACATCGGAGCTGCGTTTCTTCCAGATCGGTGTCATGGAATTGACGGTCTCGAGCTCCTGGTAGTCCTCGTACTCGGGCGTGTAGTCGTCGCCAGCATCCTCGGGCTTGGGCTTCTGGCGGCTCTTGGACACCATCATCTGTATCGGGTAGCGCACATAGTTGCTGTACTGCTGAATCAGGCTCTTGAGGCCCCACTCGGTCAGGAAGCGATCGTAGGTCTCGGCCTCGCCGTCGGCGTCGAGCTTCTCGTTCTCGCGCAGCGTCAGGATGACATCGGTGCCGTGCTCGGCGCGCTCGCCATCCTCGATGGTGTAGCCCTCAAGACCGTCGGACTCCCAAACGTGGGCGGTATCCTCGCCATAAGCGCGGCTGACAACCTTCACGTGGCTGGCGACCATAAAGGCGGAGTAGAAACCCACGCCAAACTGACCGATGATGTCGACATCGGAACCCTGCTGCTCGGCGTTCTCGGTCTTAAACTCCTCGGAGCCGGAATGGGCGATGGTGCCCAGATTGCGCTCGAGCTCCTCGGCGGTCATGCCAATGCCGTTATCCGAGATGGTAATGGTGCGGGCGTCTTTATCAAAGGAAACGCGAATAGCCAGGTCGCCCTGGTCGAGCTTGACGCTCGGGTCCTGCAGGCTCTTAAAGTTGAGCTTGTCGACGGCGTCGCTCGCGTTAGAGATAAGCTCGCGCAGGAAGATTTCCTTATTGGTGTAGATGGAGTTGATCATGAGGTCGAGCAGTTTTTTGCTCTCGGTCTTAAATTGACGCATGTGCAGTCCTTTCGCGCTACCCCCGTCCGCAAAAACGGCCCGGTTGCCCGAGCCGCATCGCAGACCTGCTATGTTCAGACTTAGATTTTATAACCCATTAGCGCGCATATATACATACGGAATCGAAAAACTGTATGTCCAAACGCTCTGATGCGCCAATTGCCAAGGAGTGTCCCCAACTGCCGGCAGAAAAGGAACGTCCCTATCTGCCACCCTCGACCCGTTTGGCCATCCAGGCATGGGGCTGGCCTTCATCCTCATAGTCCACCGGGGCAATCTGCGTGTAACCCGCCTTGGCATAGAGCGGCAGCACGTATTCCTGCGCGTGCAGCTTAATGAGCTTGGCGCCGGCATCACGCGCGGCGGTATCACTGGCCTCGACAATCTTGCTCGCCAAACCACGACGACGCATAGCCGGCAGCACGGCGACGCGCCCCATAATGTAGGTCTCCCCCGCTGCGACGCCTTCGTCCAAGTCGCACGCCGGCGACACCGGAGCCTCTGCGTCAGCCGCGCGCTCAAGCTCTTCGGGAAACACGCGCGAGCAACCGGCAAGCTCGCCGTCTACATAGAGCGTCACATGAATGCAGTTCGGGTCCTCGTCGATAGCGTCGAACTCATTCTCGTAGCCCTGCTCGTCCATAAAAACGACGCGGCGCACCAACGCCGCGTCATCAAAGCATCCCGTCTTAAGTTGGATATCCATGGCTGCCCTTTCATTCAATGAGAACGTTAGGGACAGATTTTAGCGAAAATGAGCTCCGCGCACGCTAAACTTCGCGCGAGCCTTCGCCAGGCAGTCGTAATGACCCACGTTATGGGCATCGCTCGCGATGAAGCTGTACAGGTTCTGATCGAACAGGCGCTGGGCCGGCTTTTTCTCGCGACCAAAGCGACCACCGGCAATAAAGTCCGCCGAAGCCTGCAGCTTGCAGCCCATATCGACCAGGCGTTCCGCCACGCTTACATCCTTTTGAACCGCACGATAGCGCTCAGGATGAGCGATGATCACCTGGTAGCCACGGCACTGCAAATCGTAAATCGTGTTCTCGTATTCTCTAAACGCATACGCATCGGCATGCGTCGAAAGCTCGAGCAGAAACTCGTTGGTCCCATCGAAATGCAAGTGCTCCGCGGCATCGATACCAAGTTCAACGAGCTTTCGATGGTTGACCTCGAAGCCCATCTGGAGCGGAAAACCGTCAGCGTTATCGCGCAGCAGCTCAAAGGCATCCCACATCTTGTCGTAATCAAAATAGGGATCACGGCAGTGAGGAGTGCAAACGATTCTGGTTACACCGGCCCGCTTGGCAGCCTCGAGCATCGCCAAGCTCTCATCGAGATCGGCGGCGCCGTCGTCTACACCCGGCAAGATATGGCAATGAACGTCACGCATAGGTCGGCCCTAATCAACTAAACGTTTGCTCGGTTGGTGAAGATGCCCTTTTTGGAAGTGCCCTGACCGTCGGAGCCCTTCTTAACCTTCTTACCGTCCTTGGTGTAGTAAGAATAGTAGTACTCGCTGGTCTCGGTCTCACAGTAATTCATGACGGTACCGATGAGCTTGACCTTCTCGGACTTCTTAAGCTGGGCGATAGCATTGAGCGCCTCTTCGCGCTTGGTAAAGTCCTCGCGCACCACGAACAGCGTGCCGTCGGTCAGGCTGGCAATCTCGGCAGCATCGATGAAGGTGCCGACCGGAGGAGCATCGAAGATGACGTACTGGAACTTAGCAGACAGTGCCTTGACCAGCTTGGCAAAGCGATGGGAGACGATGATGTCGGCAGGATTGGGAATATGCGGCTCGGCATCGAGGAAGTAGAAATTCTTCTGACCTGTCTCGACAATCGCCTGGTCGATAGAAACCTGCTCGGAAAGGACCGCATAGAGTCCACCGCGCGAACGAACGCCGAGCATATCGGAAAGGGACCTGCGGCGCATATCGGCCTCGACCAGGAGCACGGACTTGCCGCTCGTGGCGATTGCCTGAGCAAGGTTAATGGAAACCGTAGACTTGCCCTCGTTGGGAATCGAGGAGGTAACGGTGATGGTGCGAATGGGGTCGTCCACGCTCGCAAAGCGGATGTTGGCCAGAAGGGTCTTGGCGGCATTCTGTACAACGAGCTTGTCGGTGTTCTTTGCCTTAGCCATGCCTATTTACCACCTTTCATAGCCGGAATTCGGCCAACAACGGGAATACCTAGGAGCTCTTCTGCCTCTTCGGCACCGCGAATGCGGGTATTGAGCATGTCTGCCAAAACGACATAGGCAACTGCGATAAAGATACCGGCGAGGAACGCGACGGCAATATACAGCGTGCGCTTGGGGCCACTGGGAGCTTCGGGGGTCTTAGCCTCGTCGATAACGTTGATGCTCTGGGCAGCGCCGACGTTCTGAGCGACCGTACTCACCGAGCTGGCCATGGCCTTTGCGACCTCAGCCGTCTCCTTGGCATCGGTGCCGGTAACCGAAAGCGTAATGACACGCGTGGTGGTCTCGGAGGAAACAGACACCTTGTAGTCATCCAGATCGGTGAGGCCCAGTTCTTTGGCGGCGCCGCTCTTGACGCTATCGCTATCCAGCAGCGTGGCGATATCGTTGGAAAGCATCTGGCTCGCCGAGAGATCGTTGTAGCTCATCTGACCGCTATCGTCGGTCTTGGCGAGAATGTACATGCTCGTCGTCGCGGTATAGGTGTTGTCCATCGCAACGAAGGACACGATGCCCATGGCGATCGCGCAGACCACCGGAAGGGTGATGACCAGCTTGAGGTGCTTCTTCAGCAGCTGGAACAGTTCGAGAAGGGTCATGCAGCTTGCCTTTCATTTCCCCAGTTCGGATTGACAAAACTGTCCGTATGTTATCGCATCTTTTTACCGAGACCAAACTCTATACATAAGAAACAGGCTCTCCTGTAAAAATGACGGAAGCAATCGTAAAATTGCACAACAACGCCGCACCCGAAAGTCCGATGCGGCGTTTACATCATTATCTATGTTGTATCGCTATGCGAATGGCTCGTCCTGCTGTATGGGAAACGCCACCGTAATGGTGGTTCCCACGCCCAACTCGCTCGACAGATCGAGCGTGGCGTGATGATACAGAGCCGCATGTTTGACAATGGCAAGCCCCAGACCGGTTCCGCCGCGCGCCTTGGACCTACTCTTGTCCACGCGATAGAACCGCTCGAATACCTTGCCCTGTTCTTCAGGCGCGATACCGATTCCCGTGTCGGCGACCGCGAGGAACGGATGGCCTTCGTCGTTGGTGCCGCACTGCAGCGTAACCGTACCGCCGGGTCGATTGTAGCGGATGGCGTTGCTTGCCAGATTGTAGATGAGCTCGTCGACCAAGCGCGACACGCCTTCGATGACCACAGGCTTGGTCTCATGACTTATCGTCACATTCGCCTGACGGGCGACCTGTTCAAGACGCTGCTCAACCGTGTAGATGGCACGCGAGAGCTCAATAGGCTCCGTGGACCCAATGGGCACCGCATCGCCCTCAGTTGCACGCTCGGCCTCGTCCAAGTTAGACAGCGTAAGGATATCGTTGACAAGCGCTGCCAAGCGGCCCGCCTCACGATAGATGCGACCGCCAAAGTTGCGCAGGTCATCCTCGCCCTCAACCATGCCATTTGCGATGAGCTCGGCATAGCCCGAAATCGCCGTAAGCGGCGTCTTGAGCTCATGGGTGATATTCGCCGTGAACTCGCGGCGCATACGGTCGTTGTCCGCTAGCACCGCCATTTGGCGCTTGAGTTCCTGGCGCTGCGACTCGATACGCTCAAGCATGGGGACCATCTCGGCATAGGCGTGCTCATAGCTACGGCGCGGGTGGTCCAAATCCACCTCTTGCAACGGCGCGATGATGGCACGGGACTCGCGGCGCGCCATGAAAAACGAGAGTACCGCACCCGCTGCTGCGATAAGCAGCATCGGCGCCAGCATCGACAGCAAAATCGCCGCAACGCCAGGCTGGGCCTGCGCCAAGCGAACGACCTGGCCGTTATCAAGGGTGACGGCGCGATACAGCATAATCTCGTCGAGTGTAGAGCTTGCGCGCTCCGCGGAACCCGAACCACTCTCAAAGGCCTCGATGACCTCGGGGCGATCGCCATGGTTGGGCAGTGTGGAAGGCGACGCCTCGTTGTCGTAGGCAACCGATCCATCCTTGTTAATCAGCGTGATGCGTAAGTCCTCGCGATCGAGGCTACGCAAGAACGGGATGGGCTCCTGCTGCTCGTCGAGGGCGGCAGCAATGAGCTCGGTTTCCTGCGCCAGATTGGCACTCGTGGCATCCGCCAAGGTGTTTTGCACAAAGAACGCACCCAGCACCGTAAACGCCACGATAACCGCCATGGCGCAAACAAAGATCGTCACAAAAACGCGGTGCGATAGCGTTTGTTTTCCCTGGGGGGCGAAGACCACGGGTTACTCCTCCGATGCGGTGGACGCGGTGTCGTCACCTTCGGCACCATCACCGGCAGAAGGCTCAGCCAAGCGGTAGCCCACGCCGCGCACGGTCTCGATGGCGCTGGCATGCTCGCCCAGTTTTTGGCGAAGCGTCTGCACGTGCACGTCAACGGTGCGCGAACCGCCGTCGAAGTCCCAGCCCCACACGCTCTGCAGCAACGACTCGCGGGTAAAGACCACGCCGGGCTTGCGCATGAGATACTCAAGCAGGTCGAACTCGCGCAGGGTGAGCTTAAGCGGCTCGCCGGCAACGGTCACCTCGCGATGGCTGGGCGAGAGCACGATGTCGCCCACACTGAGCACATCGCTCGCCTGCTTGACCATGCCGCCGCGACGCAGCAGTGCGCGGCAACGGCTCGCAAGCTCCATGAGCGAAAACGGCTTAGTCAGGTAATCGTCGGCACCGCCATCGAGCGCCATCACCTTGTCGAGCTCGGTGTCCTTGGCAGTAAGCATCATGATGGGCACCGTCGCCGTCAGGCGGTCGGCGCGCAGGCGACGCATAATCGCCAAACCATCGGTATCGGGCAGCATGATGTCGAGCAGGACGGCATCGGGTACCCGTCGCGCCACGGCGGCCTTAAACTCGCCGTCGCACGAAAAGCCCTCGGCCTCGATTCCCTGCTTGCGCAGCGCATAGACCGTCAAATCCCTGATGTTGTCATCGTCCTCGACGTAGTAGATCATGTTGAACCCCTTTGCGGCCGGCATGACCGCATCTTAACCCTAAAGGTACCTTTACGAGATGGTATCAGCCAAAACGTCCCGTCAAATAATCCGCTGTGCGCGAATCGGTCGGTTTTTTGAAGAGCTGAGCGGTGGGCGCGTGCTCCACCAGCTCGCCCAGCAAGAAAAACGCGACCGAGTCGGAGATGCGCGCCGCCTGCTGCATATTGTGCGTAACGACCACCAACGTGCAGGTCTCCTTGAGCTCGCAGGCAAGCTGCTCCACCACCAGCGTCGACACGGGATCGAGGGCGCTCGTGGGCTCGTCCATCAGCAGAATGTCGGGCTGCACGGCAAGTGCGCGGGCGATGCACAGGCGCTGCTGCTGTCCACCCGAAAGACCCAGGCCCGACTCTTTGAGCTTGTCCTTGACCTCGTCCCACAGGGCAGCGCGACGCAGGGAGTCCTCGACCAGCTCATCGAGCACGGCGCGGTCGCGCACACCCATACCGCGAGGACCGTAGGCGACGTTGTCGTAGATGCTCATGGGAAATGGGTTGGGGCGTTGGAACACCATGCCCACGCGCTGGCGCAAACGGCAGATGTCGCAATCGCCCAGGATATCTTGACCATCGAGCGCAATCTTGCCCTCGATGCGGCAATCCTTGATGCCGTCGTTCATGCGGTTAAAGCAGCGCAGCAACGTGGACTTTCCGCAGCCCGAAGGCCCGATGAACGAGGTGATCTGCTTGTCGCGGATCTTGATATTCACGTCCTTGAGCGCATGGTGGTCGCCATAGAACAGGTCGAGGCCCTCGACGTCGATGCGCGTCGGCGAGGCGGCAAGATCCTCTGCCGTGGGGCGAGTCGCATCCCCAACCTCGCGCTCATGTGCGGCCTCGGCCTGCGCTTCCATGAGTTCTTCAAGCTCCGTGGGCTCCACAGCCGCAGCAGCCGTCATACCGCACACCTCCATATCGATATCAATTCAGCAGTATCGATAGTAGGAATCGCGGCTCATACGCACGTGAGCACATTGTCAAGTGTTTGTAAGGGCACGCTAGCTATGCGGCGGGCAGCTCGATGGTGAATATCGTGTGTTCGGGCGTCGATTCACATGCAACGGTACCGCCGTGTGCCGCGATGATCTCCTTGGCAATAGCAAGGCCCAAACCGGCACCACCGCGATTGGTCGCACGCGCCGCATCCAGGCGATAGAACTTCTCAAAGATCACCTTGAGCTTAGCCGCAGGGATAGGATCGCCCTGATTGATAAAGCGCACGCGCACGCCGCCATCGTCTTGGCGCCTGGCCTCAATCGTGATAGTCGAGCCCTCATAGCTATAGGCGACGGCGTTTTTCATGATGTTGTTAAACACGCGGGCCATCTTATCGCCATCCACGAGCACCGTCAGGTCCTCGCGAATATCAACCTGGGCTTCCTTATGTTGCTCGTTGAGGATGGGATAGAACTCGTCAGCCACCTGAGCCAGCAGCAACCCCAGATCAACATAGCCGCGCGTGAGCACGATATCGTGGAAGTCAAAGCGCGTGATATCGAAGAACTCTTCGATGAGTGCATCGAGCCGGTGCGCCTTGTCGAGCGCCACGCCCGTAAAGTGCGCACGTTGCTCAACCGGCAGCTCAGGAGCCTCTTGCAGCAGCGAAAGATAGCCCACCACACTGGCAAGCGGGGTGCGTAGGTCATGTGCCAAGTACGTGACCAGATCGTCCTTGCGATGAGACTCGTCACGCAAGGCCTGTTGCACCTTGCGCTCGCGATCGCGCACACGGTTGAGTGCGCCCTCGACCTCCAGGAAGTCGCCGTCGATGTTGTCCCAGGTGTCGGGGTGATCGATCAGGCGATCTTGAATACGAGCGGCCAGCACACAATCGGCATGCTGCTCGCCCTGCTCATAGCCCTGGTAGTACAGGGCGCGGCCGCAAAAGAACAGCACGCACACGGCAAGCGCCAGCACAAAGCCAAGCATGTTGAATACAAAGCCGGCATCGAACAGCACCGGCCCTTCGATGCCGCCGAGTGCCATGGCGCCAATCGCCAACGTCATGGCCCACGCGGCACCGCCAATCACCACGCAGCGGCGTACGATTTCAAATCGATCGATCAGCAAAAAGCCGACAAGCAGCACCGCCAAGATTCCAGCGATGTTATCGATGCCAATCAGCAGCAGGCTCAGCAAAAAGAGCAGCACCGTTGCAAGCGCGCGGTTGTCGACGACCGACCTCACGTATTCAAAGAGTCGATCGGGCACCTCGAATGCCTGCCTATCGTCTTTTGTCATATCCACTTCCCCACCATCAAAGGCGTTATTCGATTATGTAGCCGACGCCCCAGACGTTTTTGATAAAGCGCGGCTTTTGAGCGTCGTCGCCGATCTTTTCGCGCAGGTGGCGAATGTGCACCATCACCGTATTGTTGGAGCCGGGCATAAAATCCTCGTTCCACACCGCGCGGAACAGGTCCTCCACGGCCACCACGCTGCCGCGATGCTCGACCAGATACAGCAAGATGGAATACTCGATGGGCGTGAGGCGAACCGGTGAACCGTCCACTGTCACGGAACGAGCATCGCGGTTGATCTCAAGGCCGTCGAGCTGGATGGTCGGCGACTCGGCCGCCTGCGCGCGGCTACCGTAGCTGGTGTAGCGACGAAGCTGAGCGTGCACGCGTGCGATGAGCTCAAGCGGACGGAACGGCTTGACCACATAATCGTCCGCGCCAAGCGAAAGGCCCTCGATCTTGTCTTGCTGGGCATCGCGCGCCGTCAGCATGATCACGGGATAGGTATGGCTGGAACGGATCGTACGTAGCAGCTCAAAGCCATCGATATCGGGCAGCATGACATCCAGCAGCGCCAGATCAAACTCCTGCTCCAAGATTGCCTTGGCAGCATCGGCCCCGCTATAGGCGACCTGTACGTCAAAGCCTTCTTTTGTAAGGTAGATACCAACCAAGTCGGCGATGGCCTTTTCGTCATCAACTACCAAAATGCGCTCGTTCATGCGTGCTCCTCTCGCGCTCCATTATGCCCGAGGGGGCGCATGCCACACACAACAAGCGTGGGTGATTAAGTCGGCCTTAAGCACCCTTGTGCCCGTTCGGGCGCGGATGTGGGCCACGCACGCACGCGATGATCGCCGACACCGGCAAACGATATACTCTAGTTCCAGAAGAGACCATCCCGTCGAAAGCGAAATCTGTGAAGTCCCTCATCTCTTTTGCAAAGCGCTCAGCCCAGCTTGCCGCCGGCTTTGTCTGCGCTATCGCCCTTGCCGCTGGCGTGCCCACCGTCGCCGGCGCCCAAGTGCTCACGACCGACAATGTTTGCGGCAAAACCGCCGATGCGCGCGGCATCACGGCCGAAAACCTGCCCGATATCGATGCGACCAATGCCCTCGTCATGGGCAAAGACGGCACCGTCTACTATGCCCGCGGCGCCGATGAGCAGGTCAAAATCGCCTCGATCACCAAGGTCATGACCGCAATCCTAACCGTCGAGAATTGCAAGATGGACGAGAAGGTCACGGTAAGCAACACCGCGGCCACCGTGGGCAATTCGACCGCCGGCTTGCTCGAAGGCGACGAGCTTACCGTGGAGCAGGCACTGCGCGGCCTGATGATTCCCTCGGGCAACGACGCCGCCATCGTGCTCGCCGAATATGTGGGCAAGAAGATCGAGCCTAAGACCAAAGACGCCGAGGCCACCTTTGTGAAGGCCATGAACGAGCGCGCTAAGAAGCTCGGCTGCACCGGTACGCTTTTTGAAAACCCGCATGGTCTGGACTTTGATGAGTGGGCTGGCGATATGCACTCAACCGCACACGACGTAGCGCTGATGATGCAGGAGGCCATGAAAAACGACACGATCCGCGAGGTCGTAGCGAGCGAGGATTCCTGGATCGAGGTCACGGGCGCCGACGGCGCCGACCATTCGCATTCCATGGACACGCATAACTATTTGCTGGGCCAAGATGGCAACATCGGTGGCAAGACCGGCACCACCGACGACGCGGGCTATTGCTTTACGGGTGCCTACAACCGCGACGGCGACGAGATCTACACCGTCGTTTTGAACTCCACCACCACCGACCAGCGCTTTACCGATACCGCAACCCTTGCCAATTGGTACTACGGTCACAAGGTGACGGTCGCAATCGCCAACACGCAGGAAAAGACCGCCAACGGCAACCCGCTTATGGCGCGTATTGGCCAAACCGACTGGACGGATAAGACGATCGACGCCACGCTCGCCGATCCTACGGCGCAAGCGACCGTGTTTTCCCTTGCCGGCGAGGTGACCGAAAAGGTTAGCTACGACGATCTTTCGGGCACGGTGCATGTGGGCGATAAGGTGGGTAGCGTTACGCTCAAGCAGGACGGCACCAAGATCGCCGTCATGGACCTGGTTGCCGACGAAGAAGGCGCTGGGCCGAATCCCATTGAATGGCTCCTTGTGAAGCTCGACCGTCTGGGCCGTCGCATCGACAACCGCCCGCTCACGGCAGAAAGCGAGACCGTCGCCAAGGCGCCCGAGGTGTAGTGCGCAAGAATAATAAGCCCACTGAAAGGAGGCGTCCGAAAGGATGCCTCTTTTTTTGAGGGTTCGAATCCCCAGCTAACGTGGTTCAACTAAAAAAGGGCCCCTTTCGGAACCCTTCTTTCAAGTCATACTGGCGGAGAGCTGGGGATGTCCGGGCATGCTGCGCATGCCCTCCAGCTTCAAAGCCTGGCGGCTTTTCGCCCACGGGCTACAAACGCTTTCGCGTTTGCTTAACGCCCGTGCCCTCTCGGGTTCGAATCCCCAGCCGCCATTCTTGATAATAAAAAGGGCCCCAAATGGGACCCTTCTTCAAATTCGTACTGGCGGAGAGCTGGGGATTCGAACCCCAGATGCCCTTTTGGGGCATACTCGCTTAGCAGGCGAGCACCTTCGGCCTCTCGGTCAGCTCTCCGTAACAGCCGTTCTATAGTAACCAAACAGTCGAAGTTGGGCAAGAGGGAATTTTCTAATTGCCCGGCGGCCTTTCCTCCTTGCAGTTTTCGCCCCTACCCCAGCGAGCGGTTGAGGGAGCCGAGCTCGTCGTTGCCCATGGTACGCCACATTTGGAAGATGCAACCGCGCGCCAGGAAAAAGAAGCCGTTATCGACCAGCTGCACGGCGGCATCCGCAAGCTGGTTGGCCACCGCGGGCACGGGCGGCAATTCGAGTCCAGCCCTGCGGATGGTCTCGACCGCTTCCTCGAACGTCGGAGGCTCGCTGACACCCATCTCGTTCATAAGGCCCTGCATTTCTTCCAGCGCGCTGCTGCCCGACTCCTCGCCGCGCGGCACCAGGCGATAACATGCCAGCGCCAGCTCGAGCTGGTCGCAGTTCCAGTAGGCGAATGCCAGGCGATAGAACAGGTAGCCAATCGAAGGCCGGTCGCTGGCAATGCGCAGGCCGTGGCGCGCCACCTCTATAATCTCGTCATAGCGCTCCAGGCGTGCTAGCACGTTAATCAGGGCAAAGTGAGACTGCATGGACGAGCGCGCCAAATCGTAGAGACGACGCACCTCGGGCAGTGCACGCTCAAAGTCCTCTTGTTCGGCGTAAAAGCTGCAGATCTCGTGCTGGGCAAAATACAGCGCATCGGGAGCGCGAAGGATACGCACGGAACGGTCTTCTTCCAACACCGGTAGCACCATGCGCACCAGCTGGTTATCGCAAAACTGCGTTTGAACCGGACCTGTCGCCAAAAGCTCGGCGACGGCGCACTTGGCCTCCAACTCCTCGACAAGACGGGAAAAGCCTTCAAAAGCACCTGTACGGTCGACTTTTGTCTGCTCGCGCAATTCAACAACACGGGCCACGTATGGGTCGTCGTCCTCTTCCATGACCTCCAACTCGTCAGCCGTATCGGCAAGCAGCAGATCGCGCAGCGCCGGCGGCAGCGCGCGATGGTCATCACGCGGACGAGCATGAACCTCCGCAGGCTCAATCGTCGCCGGAGCTGTTGACTCATACGCCTCAAGCACACGCTTGCACGGCATATCATCCATGTCCATGCTCTCAAGATCCTTGGCGACAGACACGCAATCGGCCAGATAGGCCGCGCGCCCAAAGAAATATGTTGTGACAACGCGCTCGCCCTGCTCACTGTCGGGAGCAGCAATCTGCACATAGCAGCGCGTGATGCAGGTGCCCGCGGCAAAACACGCTGCCGCAAGCGTGAGCGCCACGCGCGCATCGTGCTCCGCGGCCCAGATCGCGCGCGTGTCCTCGTCCAGCTCGCGCCAGGCGTCATCTTGAGCGTCGTATTCACGTTGCGGCATGGCATCCACGACAGAGTGCCCAAACCGAACGAGCATAATCCCCTCGGCAACGTTTGCCCGATAGGTATAGTCGAGCCGTGTGACCACGTTGAGCGCTTCTACGATACGTGCAAAGCGGGTGCGAACGTCCCACTCACCGCCCGGCTGGCAAGCCACCGCACCTGGTTTGCCCCACGGGTTATCGCTCGAGGCCGTATCGAGCAGTCGGGGAACATCGTTGGTCGTCTTGGCGATATGCCACGCATCAAAGAGCGCGCAGCCCTCAAGGCTCGGCGAGGATGCCGCGGGGACCAATCCGGCCCCGATGCGCTCAAGGATGCCGGAGAGACGGTTGAGACGGCACTCGATGGCAAGCAGCATGTCAATCTCGTCCTGGTCCAGCAGGCTACGATCAAAATTGAGATAGAAAAGCTTTGAACGATCAATGCGAGCCAGGCTCATCTCGGACTTGGCAGCGATGGTGCGCAGGCGGGGCAAGTCAATTTCACTCATAAGGGCGGCGGCATAGCGCTCGATACCGCTCGGATTCTCGGCATGGTCAACGCGGTAGAGCAGCGTCTCGATAGCGTCAGGTAGCGGTGTCGTGTTAAAGCCCAAAAACACCTCGACCGGCTCGGGCAGCTTTACGAGCTTGATCTTGTCGACAACGTTTTGCATACCCTCGTCGAGTCCGTCGGCGTCCGCCGTGCTCGCAATGGTATTTTCGGAGTCAGCGAATATCACGTAGCGCAGGAACATCGATGCCATGAACTCACCGTAAGGAAGGGAGCGGGTCGAATTCCATGTCTCGTGATCGGACTGCTCGCGCATGGGACCTTCGGGAGAGCCGACGGTTCGCGCGCACGCGCGCATTGTGCCGTTTGCTCCCCTCACCATAATCTCACCAATACCGGAGTCCGACTCGTCAAGGACCAGTTCCATGTCGGGATCGTTGGGCAGCGGAGCCTCGCTGACGGGGCGGTCCACCTTGTACACCTCGCCCGAAACGCTTACGTAGCCCAAAAGCGACACATGGCTTTTGCCAACGAATTCGACGACATAACAAGATTCATGCTGATCCTCGCCAAAGAGTTTCCAGACCACGCCATATGAGCGTCCCGCAGGCTGCTCGGGCATCGCCGGAAAGCGCTTCTTGGGATCGAGAAACCTGAGCTTGTATGTCGGACGCTCTGCCACGGAATATCACCCTGATCGGTCGCTTGAAGAAGGAGTGGTCGCGAATAAGTCGCGACATCTACTCGGAATCTTACACGAGTCGACAGGAAATCGTCCGCTTTACGCCCGCGCCTCGACCGAGGTTCGAATCCATGCGGTGTTTACGTAAAAGAAAAGCCCCCGTTGCCGGGAGCTTTAATCTCAAATGGTGCGGCGTATAGGATTCGAACCTATGACGTTCTGATTCGTAGTCAGACCCTCTATCCAGCTGAGGTAACGCCGCAACGCAAGACATATAAAACCACTTTAGTTCGTTAGAGTCAAGCAAAATCTCGAACTTTTTTCGTGCGGGCCGCAATTTGTCACGCTGCACCACAAGCATCAGCGCTTCTTGTGCGATCGATTGGCTTCTCAATCACATCGAACCCGGCGCCAAGCTCCCCCAGAAGCGAACGCACCCGTTGGGCACAGTCGTAGTCGGCAAACGAGATACCCAGCATGCGCGCCACCTGGTTAGAAGTTCCCACCTCATAAAACCGCTCAAGCGCCACAAGCCCCTCGTGCGCCACAAACGTCTCAACCACATGAGGCGACTCCTCGTAGCACCATTGCGTCAACGGCCCCTCGCTCGTCTGTCGAACCACCAGGCCACCCATGCCAGACGGCTCACACGTCACAAGCAGGTACTCCCCGCCCTCGTCGCTCTCAAACAAAACCACCCGATCATCAAACAGCTCCATCGCGTCCCCTTTCTCTCGCTCTTATTTAGCAAAAGCATAGCAGGTAGATGGCTGTATACAGAACAGTTGTTCGTGTGTTTTCTATTGAGCTGTCCGCACAGCATGGTATGGCCGCACACAAAAAGGGCACCCCAAAAAGGAGTGCCCTAGCAAATCGCTTATGCAGCCAATCTACGCGACCGGCTCGATCTTCTCGAGGCCGCCCATGTAGGGACGCAGAACCTCGGGGATCGTGATGGTGCCGTCAGCGTTCTGGTAGTTCTCCAGAATGGCTGCCATGGTACGGCCAGCCGGCAGGCCGGAACCGTTAAGGGTGTGCAGGTAGCGCGAACCCTTGAAGTTCTCGGGGTCGCGATACTTGATGTTGGCGCGACGGGCCTGGAAGTCACCGCAGTTGGAGCAGGAGCTGATCTCCTTGTAGGCGTTGTAGCTCGGCAGCCAGACCTCGATGTCGTAGGTCTGACGGGCAGAGAAGCCCAAGTCGCCGGTGCACAGGCTAATCACGCGATACGGAAGACCCAGCTGCTGCAGCAGGTACTCGGCCTCGGCGGTCATGCTCTCGAGCTCCTCGTCGGAGTCCTCCGGCTTAGCGAACTTGACCATCTCGACCTTGTCGAACTCGTGCTGACGGATGATGCCGCGGGTGTCGCGACCGGCGGAACCGGCCTCCTCGCGGAAGCAGGGAGTGAAGGCAGTGTAGCGGCGCGGCAGGGTGTCGGCGTCGAGGACCTCACCGGCGTGCAGGTTGGTGAGCACGACCTCGGCGGTAGGGATCAAGAAGTTGTCGCCCGAGACGTGATAGGCGTCGTCCTCGAACTTGGGCAGCTGACCCGTACCGAACATGGTCTGACGCTTGACGACGATGGGCGGCCACCACTCCTTGAAGCCACGGCTCGTGTGCGTGTCCAGAAAGAAGTTGATAAGGGCGCGCTCCAGGCGGGCGCCGGCGCCACCGAGAACGGTGAAGCGGCTGCCGGAGAGCTTGTTGCCTCGCTCGAAGTCGAGGATGTCCAGATCGGTGCCCAGGTCCCAGTGCGGCTTAAAGTCGAAGTCGAACTCGCGCGGGGTGCCCCAGCGGCGACGCTCGATGTTCTCGTCCTCGTCCTTACCGTACGGGGTGGCATCGCACGGAATGTTGGGCAGGTGAGCCATGAAGTCGTACTGCTCCTGCTCGAGGGCGGTGCGGCGCTCGGCCAGACCGTCAATCTTCTCGTTGACGGCGCGCACGGCCTCCTTGGCGGCCTCGGCCTCGTCCTTCTTGCCCTCCTTCATCAGGGCGCCGATCTTCTTGGACTCGGCATTGCGCGTGGCTTGAAGTTCCTCAACCTCGGTGATGACGGCACGACGCTCTTCGTCGAGCTCAAAGAACTTCTCGCGATCCCAAGACGTCTGGCGGTTAGCCATGGCGACATCGATGGCATCGGGGTTCTCGCGAACAAACTTGATATCAAGCATTAGATCCTCCGGCGATATACATTCCATTTAGGTTGCAACCTTGTACATGTATGGGCAAGTATATACTTATGAGCGTTTACGACCCAACTCAACTACGCAAGAAGGCACCCAATGGACGCAGTTTTTTCCTTTTTGTTTGGCACCCGCACCGGTTTTGCCATCCTTTTCGCCGGCGGCATCCTGCTGTTTGCGATTATTGCCTTTGTAATGGAGAAGCGCACCCATAAGATGTATGTCGACCGCGGCCCCAAGTCCGAGGACGAAGAAGACGGCTTCTGGGACTAACCTGCCAAAAAAGGGACAGGTTTATTTTGGTCGGTTTTATCTGGGCAAACGCAAGTGCCCCGCAACTGGAATTGAGCCAGTTGCGGGGCACTTTTCGCTAAAAGGACAAAACCGCAGGAAAAACCTGCCAAAATAAACTGTCCCTTTTTTGGTCGGTTTTACTGGAGGGTTGCGTCGATTGCCTTGACCAGGGCGCTGCGCATGCCGGCGTCCTCGAGCGCAACGACGCCCTTGATGGTGGCACCACCGGGCGAGCATACGGCATCCTTCATCGCCGCAGGATGCTGGCCGCCTGCAAGCTGCAGCTTTGCCGTACCCAGCACCATCTGGCTCACAATGCGATAAGCATCCGCACGCGGGATACCGTGCTTGACCGCCGCATCGCCCAGGGCCTCGATTGCCATGGCGACAAACGCCGGAGCGCAACCACCCACCGTGCCGCCCACAAACAGCAGGCTTGTGTCGAGCTCGACGACAGCGCCAAGCTTACCGAGCAGGTCGAGCACAACAGCACGCTGCTCGCCGTTGAGCGTAGAGGACTTCTCGCAGGCGATAACGCCCTCTCCCACCGAAACCGGCGTGTTGGGCACCGTCGAGATGTGCGCGACGCCCGGCAGGACCTGCTCCCACTTGGCACTGTCCCAAGTCCAGGCAACCGACAGAACGACCTTTTTGGCAAGAGCATCCTTGAGCGGGGCGAATACCTTCTCGATCATGTACGGTTTGACCGCAGCGACCACGATATCGGATGCGGCGACAACCTCTGCCGCATCACGACAAGCGACCATCCCACGCACCTCACAGCGCGCAACCAAGGCGTCGTAGCGGCCCGCGCAGGCACACATGTCACTCGCAGTCACACCGGCGGCAATCCAGCCATCGGCCATGGCGCTCGCCATATTGCCAAAACCGACAAATCCGATCTTCATATCACATAGTCCTCTCAGAAACGTTCCTCAAAACGAAAGCTATTGTCCCACGTCATTGTTTCGTATTGCCGACCTATTTGTGATACGGCTCGCCACGGCTAATCTTGCAGGCGCGATAGACCTGCTCCAACAGCACCACGCGTGCCAGGTTATGCGGCAAGGTAATGCGTCCAAAGCTGAGCATCTCGTCGGCGCGTGCGCGCACGTCATCGCTCACGCCGTCCGAACCGCCAATCACAAAGGCAATGTCGCTGCTGCCTCGCAGCATAAGATCGTCGAGCCTCGCCGAGAGCTCCTCACTCGAACGCTCCTTGCCCTCGATAGCCAACAGGATCACATGCGCTCGAGACGGCAAGGCAGCAAGAATCGCCGCTCCCTCCTTGTCGCGCACGGCATCCACGCCGCCCGCCTTGGCCGGGTCGATATCGGCCACCTCGCGGATATCCACCTTGGCATAGGCACCCAGGCGCTTGGTGTACTCAGCGCACGCGTCCTTCCAAAAGCGCTCCTTGAGCTTGCCGACGCAAACGACGGTGTATTTCACGCGGGCCTACTCCTTCGAATCGTTTTGGACTTTGCCGGCGGCCAGCATCTGCTCGAACATCGAGGCCGACTGCGAAAAGTCGCTCGGCAGCACGACCGTCGAGGTTTTACCCGTGCGAGCGAACTCAGTCATCATCTCGGACCACTGCGTAAACATGAACAGCTGGTTGGCCTCGTCGTTACCGACGCCCGTCTCTTGGATGATCTCGAGCGAATCTTTGATGCCCAGCGCGATGGCCTTGCGCTGGTTGGCGATGCCCTCGCCCGCCTTTTCCATTGCCTCGGCCTCGGCGGTCGCCTCGGTGACGCGCTTGATGCGGTCTGCCTCGGCGAGCTCCTGTGCCGCAGCGCGCTTGCGCTGGGCGGCGTTGATGTCGTTCATGGAGTTCTCGACCTCGGTCGGCAGCGCGATCTTGGTGATGAGTGTCGACACGAGGGTGAAGCCGTAGGCGGCCATCTGCTCGGAAACGGTAGCGTTGACATCCTTGGCGATGTCATCCTTCTTGGCAAAGACCTCATCGAGTGTGTAGACGGGAATCGAAGAGCGCAGGGCGTCGGTGATGAAGTCGCGCATCTGGTCGACGGGCTCCTGCAGCATGTAGTAGCTCTTGTAGATACCCGAATCTGCCGGGCCGGCGCCCATGTCATAGCTCACGTGGTACTGAGCAGAGACCTCAAGGCCGATGGTCACGTTGTCCTGGGTCTTAACGTCGATGCCAAAACCGTTTTTCATGGTGCGCAGGCTCACCGTGGCGGCCTTGCGGTCGATCACGGGCACCTTCACGTGGAAGCCCGCGTTGACGATACGGTTGAACTTACCCAAGCGCTCGATGATTACGGCGTGCTGCTGTTCAACGACATAACAGGCGTTGGGGAGCAGCAGCAACAGGATGATGATGGGAATCAAAAGGCTGGTAAGGGCGGCGATGATACCGGAAAACAGCATGGTCTCTCCTCTGATAGGCACACGTTGGCATTAGGATACCCGTCCAAGGAGATCGTGCATAACAAAAAGCTCCCATTGCTGGGAGCTCTTTCAATCAATGGTGCGGGCGAAAGGACGTCCGCGTATCCGCTTCGCGGATCCGCACCGGCATCGGCCGCCTGCCGGCGTCCTCGCCAGCTCGCTAAAAACGCTCCGCGTTTTCTTTACGCTCGCTCCTTCACAGGTTCAAGTCCCTGCGACGGGCCCATAACAAAAAAGCTCCCATTGCTGGGAGCTCTTTCAATCAATGGTGCGGGCGAAAGGACTTGAACCTTCATGGGGTTGCCCCCATACGGACCTGAACCGTACGCGTCTGCCAATTCCGCCACGCCCGCGTGCAGGAATTAGAATAACGGAGCGCCACCGCGAACGCAAGAACTATTTTTGAAAAAGTTTGCAGGCATTTTCCCAAGCGGCATGCGCGATTGTTTCGGCGTCCTCACCAGTGCGATCGACACGGTCATTAACCAGCGCGTTTGCCGTAATGGAGATCATTGCGGGCTCGCATTCAAGACCGCGGATGGGCTCCGGAGCCATATACGGGCAATCCGTCTCGAACAAAATTCGATCGAGTGGGGTTGCCGCAAATGCCTCGCGCACGTCTTCGTTGCGCTTAAAGGTGGCCGCACCACCATAGGCGATATAGCAGCCCAGCTCCACAAAGCGCTCCATCGTGGCGCGGTCCTCGCCAAAGCAGTGCAGCACACAACCGACCTGGGGCACGCCCACCTCACGAAGCACGTTGTACGCATCCATATGCGAGGTGCGCTCCCCATCCGAGTCCTCGTGCCGCAGGTGCAACTCCACCGGCACATTGCAGCGCATGGCGACTTCGAGCTGACGTGCCATGCAATCAATCTGCACGCTGTGGGGCGCCGGCGTGATGTCGTCGTCGTAATCCATGTGGTAGTCCAGACCGATTTCGCCAATACCGGCGCACAAAGGGTCATCAAGCGCAGCAACAACCTGTGCGTGAACGTCGTCGGTATAGTCCGGCGCGCCATACGGATGCACGCCGGCAAGATACTTGATCTGCGGGATATCCTGCATCGGCAGAATCTCGCGCGTCAGCCAGTCGCTATAGTCCGTCACGCTGCGCTTATCGGCAATGGGATCGAAGACCGTCACCAACAGGTCGATGCCTGCCGCCTTGGCACGCACGAGTGTCTCGGGCACATCCTTGCCCCAGAACGAAAGCAGATGCGCATGTGTGTCGGCAAGCGGTGCCAAGGGCACGGGACAAGCAACCGTCTTCTTTTTTTTGGTAAACGTCACGCGTTCGGCATTAAGCGTCATGGGAAAGCTCCCGGGCCAGACGGACAAAGTCGGCAACATCGAGCGTCTCGGCGCGCGTGGTGGGTGCGATACCGCAAGCCTCAAAGGCGGCATCGAGCACGTCCTTGGCAAAGCCGTTGGCGCTCATGGAATTGCGGATGGTCTTGCGACGCTGAGCAAATGCAGCATCAATCACGCGGGCCACAAATTCGCGATCGAGTCCTTCGGGCACCACACCGTCAACACGGTCGATACGCACGACGGCCGAGTCCACGTGTGGCGCCGGCATAAAGCAACGCGGCGGCACCTCAAAGCGACCCGTTACCTGCGCATACAGGCCAAGCTTTGCCGTATAGCCGCCATAGGTCTTGTTGCCCGGCACTGCGGCAATGCGATCGGCAACCTCCTTTTGCACCATGACGACGGCGCGCTTGAGCGCCGGCATCGTCTGGAAAAATTGCAAAATGATCGTCGCCGCCACGTTATAGGGCAAGTTCGCGACAAATACCGTCGGCTCACCGCCCGCAGCCTGCTCAATCTGCTCCGGGCCCACCTTAAGCGCGTCGCCCATGATAAAGCGGAAGTTGGCATAGTCGGCGGCGTGGGCGTCGAGCACCGGTTCGAGCTCAGGATCGGCCTCAATGGACGTAACGCACGCCGCATCCTGCAGCAGCGCGAGCGTGAGCGTACCAACGCCCGGGCCAACCTCGAGCACGCGCTCATCGCCCGTGAGCTCGGAAAGCTCGCAAATGCGCTCAATTACATGGTTGTCGATCAGGAAGTTCTGGCCCAGGCGATGCTTGGTCGCAAGGCCAAACTCCTCCAGCAGCTCCCTTGTTGCCGTGGGGTTTGCCAAAGGCGAAGTTGTCATAGTTGCCTCCTTAGCATGATGGCGGCGTCTTGAAACAAAAGGGCATGGACCGTTGCGGCCATGCCCTTACATCTAAACAGCAAATTGCCGATATGGCGCGCGGCGTCTTAGCCCAGACGCGGGAACAGCGGCTCACCCTTCTCGACGGGCTGACCACCGGCAAGCAGGCCCCAAGCGCAAATGCCCTTGAGGTCGTCGCTCGCGGCCTCGTCCTCGCAGGACAGGCGGCGCAGGGCTTCGGCAGAGGTCTGAGGCATGAGCGGCATCAGCAGGTGAGCGGCAATGCGGATGGCCTCGAGCAGGTTGTAGATCACAAATGCCAGCTCGTCAGCCTTAGCCTCATCCTTGGCAAGCGCCCAAGGCTCGGAGTCCTCGATGTAGTGGTTGGCGGCGTGGATGAGCTCCATAACCTCGTCCTTGGCTCCGCCGTAATCGAGCACGTCCATCTTGGCCATGTAGCGCTCGACCAGGCCGTCGGCGATCTTTGCCAGCGGGTTGTCGAACGCATCGAACGATGCGGGCTTGGCGGGCGCGCAGCCGTCAAAGTACTTGCCGCTCATGTTGAGCGAACGCGAGATGAGGTTGCCCCAGCTGTTGGCCAGGTCGGCGTTGTAGACCTGCTCCATGCGATCGAAGCTGATGGCGCCGTCAGTACCGGGAACGACGTCGGTCATAAAGTAGTAGCGATAGCCCTCGACGCCCAGCATGTCGATAACGTCCTGCGGAGCGATAGCGTTGCCGCGGCTCTTGGACATCTTCTCGGCCTTGCCGGTCTCGGCATTGCGCACGGTCAGGAAGCCGTGGGCAAAGACGTGCTCGGGCAGGGCCTCGCCGATGGCCATGAGCATGGCGGGCCAAATGACGCAGTGGAAGCGAATGATGTCCTTACCCACAATATGGAACTGCGCGGGCCAGCGATAGGCCAGCTCGGCACGGGCCTCGTCGGTGTCGACACCGTAGCCGACGGCCGTCATATAGTTGAGCAGCGCATCGAACCACACGTAGGTCACGTGACCCTCGTCAAACGGGACCTGAATGCCCCAGTCAAAGCTCGTACGGCTCACGGAAAGGTCGTTGAGGCCGCCCTCGACAAAGCTGCGCACCTCGTTCATACGGAACGCAGGCTCAACAAAGTCGGGGTGCTCGTCATAGAGCTTGAGCAGCTTGTCCTGGAAGGCGGAGAGCTTAAAGAAGTAGGACTCCTCCTGCACGCGCTCGAGCGGACGGTGGCAATCGGGGCACAGGTGCTGGCCGACGCTACCGTACTCTTCGTCACCCTTCTGGACCTGCGTATCGGTAAAGTAGGTCTCGTCGGGCACGCAGTACCAGCCGTCATAGCTACCCTTATACAGGTAGCCGGACTCCTTCATGCGCTCCCACAGATACTGCACGGCGTGATGCTGGCGCGGCTCGGTGGTGCGAATGAAGTCGTCGTTGGAGATCTCGAGCTTGCTCCAAAGCTCCTTGAAGTGCGGGGCCTGACTATCGGTCCACTCCTGCGGCGTCATGCCATGCTTGGCTGCGGCCTCGGCGACCTTCTCGCCGTGCTCGTCCATGCCAGTCAGGAACTTGACGTTATAGCCGGCGGAGCGGCGATAGCGAGCCTGAACGTCGGCGATGATGGTGGAATAAGCCGTGCCCAGGTGCGGATCGGCGTTGACGTAGTAGATGGGCGTCGTGATAAAGAACGAAGGCTTGCTTTGATCCATGGGGTTTGTCCTCCAGAAAAACGTTGCATACAGAGGATGATTCTAGCGCAAGGGCTGGATATCCTCCATCTATTGCATATCGAGCACCATGGCATAGACATCGCGCTTGCGGCGCGAATACTTCTGAGACAGGCGCTTGGCCACCGCAGACGCGGGCTCCCCCTCCTCGAGCGCGGCGCGGATATCCTCGCGCAGGGCCTCGTCGGGATCCGCTGCCGCGGCGCCAACCGGCACGATACCGGTCTCCTCATCCTCGCTCGGCGGCGCGATGACCAGCGCAATCTCGCCCTTTACCTCGCCGCGAGCACGCAGCTCCTCGGCAAGCTGGGCAGCGGACCCGCGCAAGACCTCCTCGTGCAGCTTGGTGAGTTCGCGGCAGACGGCAACCTCACGCTGGGGAAAGACCTCCGCCACGGCCTCGAGCGTCGCCACGATGCGATGTGGAGACTCGTAGAAGATGAGTGCGCCGGGCACCACGGCAAGGCGCTGCAAACGGCGCACGCGGTCGCCGTGCTTTCGGCCCAAAAAGCCCTCGAAGAAAAAATGCTCGCAGGGAATACCGGACGAAACGAGCGCCGTGACGCAAGCAGAGGGCCCGGGAATAACTTCGACGGGCACATCGGCCTCACGCGCCGCCTCGACCAACGCCTGGCCGGGATCGGACACACTCGGCATGCCGGCGTCCGAGGCAAAGGCGAGGGTCTCCCCCGCCAGCAGACGGTCGACCAGGCCGGCAGCGCGGCTAGCGATCACATTCTCGTCGCAACGGACAAGCGGCTTGGAAATGCCCAGGTGCATCAGCAGCTTTGACGTCACACGCGTGTCTTCGCAGCAGATGACATCGGCAGCGGCAAAGGCCTCGCCAACGCGCGGGGACAGGTCACCCAGGTTGCCGATGGGCGTGCCGACCACATAGAGTTTGCCCGTATGGGCGCTGTTTTGCGTCATATCAACCTATTCAATCATGCCGCGCTCGAGCGTACCGAGCGCCGCGCGGGCATCCCATGCTGCAATGCGCTTCTCGGTCTTCCACGTTTGGAAGAACCAACCGGCAGCCGGCGCAAACGAAGCCAGCTGATTGGCGATAAACACGCGCTCGTAGGCATTGCGGCCCTCGGGCGTAACCGACGAGTTGGCAAAGATCGCCGCGCCCGACCATTCGCCCACCAGCACGGGGAACCCAGTTGAAATCGCTTCTTTAAGCTCGCGCTTGTTACGCGAAATCGCCGTCGTCAGCCCGCGGGGACTCGTGATGTCGAGCGCATGCTCGTCACGGTAATGGTACAGGTGAAGGTCCATGTAGACGTTCTTGTACTTGGCGCCGCGCATAAAATGCTTCCACTCGCTGGGATGCCCCGACGACGAGAAGACGACGATCTTATCCTCGGGCATATACGAACGGACGAGCTCGTAGGCATCGCGATAGAAATTGCGCAGGTAGTGAGCAGGAATGCCATCCGTCATGGTGAAGAGGCTCTTGCGAACGCTCATCTGCGGCGTGTCCAGCAGCTCAATGCCCAGCAGGCTCTCGGCCTCGCCATAGCGATCGGCCAAGCGCTCGAGCACGTCGAGTGCGACATGACGGCCGTTGGTGGACGAATGCCACTCGGCAACAGCCTCCGGCGTGGTGGGCGAATCGTTGGAATCGCCCTGGCCACCGGGCACGGTTGCCAGATCGAGCAGCACGCGGATGTCGTACTTGGCAGCCCACTCAATTGCGCGGTCGATGTAATCGACAACCGATATGTAGGAGGCATCGGACTCCTGTGAGCCAAAGGCATACCAGGGCACCGGCAGACGCACGGCATTGAGACCGATCTGCGCCATGCGGCGAAAATCGTCCTCGCTCACAAACGTCTCGTAATGGCGGCGCATGCGCTCGTTATAGGCGGCGGTACCCATGGCCTCCTGTAGCTCAGCCGCGTTGGATGCACCGGTCGCCGCGTACAGCGACGGGGTCACCCAAGGCTCGGGAATAAACCAGCCAGAGAGATTAACGCCGAGTATCCTCTCCATCACTGCCCCCTTCGGATCATGCAGGTCGAACCCGCATCGTATTGCGTAGGATAAGTATCGTTTTGAGTATACCCGCGTGTGCGGACAGGCGACCGAACGGTCTGCAAAGTGACGCGAAAGTGGGAGGAATGTCTGGGAGCAGACGGACTCGGAATGGTGCGACGAGGTGTGTACGCGCGCCGGAGGCAGGCACCGGAAAGTGTGTCCCGTTCTGAGCCCTTATTCTGGGACGCAGTTTCCGCAGAACCCTACATAAAAGAAAAGGACCCCTTTGCAGAGGTCCTAGTCAATTCAAGGTGGCGGGGAAGGGAATCGAACCCCTGACACGAGGATTTTCAGTCCTCTGCTCTACCAACTGAGCTACCCAGCCATTTGAGGTGTGCCTTGTTTCAAGGCTTGATTAGTATAACCAAGGACGCGTTCCGGTCAACCGAGAATTTTAAAAAAGTTTTTGAGCACAGCCTCGGTTCTATAAATCGGCACGTCAGAGGCATCAGCCGGCAGCAAGAAGTTTTTCGCTCAGAGCCGCACGGGCAAACTCACTTGGCGTCATCCCCTCGGCAGCCGCCCGTCGACGAATGGCCTCCTTCATTCCCAGAGGAATCTTGACCGACAGCGTTGCCGTCCCCTCACCTGAGAGTGGGGGCCGTCCATGCACGATCCCACCAACGGTGTGTTCGCCATCCGGAAACTCTCCGCGCTCGTACGACTCGCACCACGCGTCAATCATTTCATCCGTTACAACCTGACCATTAGCGGCCGTATACGTCTTGCCCATCATCGACCCCTTTGCCGAGCCTGTTCAATCTCCTGCCAAAATTTCTTCTGGACTGGAGACAAGGCATGAATGATAAGCCACCCACGGACAAGCTCGACCGCGACAAGCTCCACGCTTCGTCCGTCTGGGAGCCATCCAATCGCAAGCCATCTCGGCGGCTCGTCCTTCGACTCGCGACGAATGCACTCAGTAACCGCAAGCCAAGCGCTAAGCACCTGCTTTTCCGTCAGGTGCTTTTTAGCGTTGGGATGGATCTCAACATCCATGCATCTTCTCCTCCATCTTACCCAATTTCGTATGACGAAAGTCCGCTGTCGCCAATTCTTAAGCCGGCACGCGTTGGAGAGCAGGGATCGAAACAATGATTGAAGGACGCTCTAGTACGGCCCAGGCGCCGGGGCAGGAGCACGTGCGCCAAGGACGAACGCTTTCGTAGCGCGCGAGGATATTGCCGTCGCGATCGATGAAGGCGATGTCGATGGGATAGGCCATAAAACACGTATGGACCGAAGAGCAGCGTGGAAACGCCATGACGAGCGGCAGACCGTTGGCGGCAACCGGACACCGTCCCAGCATGCCGCGCAGGCGCACGGCAAACGACTCCGCCACCGCAAACTCGGCCGGCGTCCAACCCAGCCTGTTGAGCGCCCGCGCGTACGCGATGTAGGACGAGACCGCGGTCACATGACCACCCCCGGACGCCATGGATCGACCGTCACCGCGCGCTCGTGCGACAACGTTGTCGGCGCCCCCAGCGTAACGCCAGCGATGCTGAGAGAAGTCGGCCACGGCTCATAGTGCATGGTGCAGGTGTAGGTCCTAAACGTACCGGATAGGGAGAGCAGGCCACCATCCGATGCCTCCGCGCCTTGCTCGCTCGACACTTCGATCTGCAAGCCATAGCCTTCCATGGCATTCAGAATTTGAGTCTGAACCGTCGCCGAGGCATCGGCAGAGCTTTCGTCGCCCTCCCCCTCCGACGCCACGGCGTGCGCCAACACGATGTCGGGCACCACGCGGTCGAAGCGCGCGACAGCGCTGGCAAAGATCATGACGTTGTACACGATGAGTGCCAGCACCAGCAAAACGGGCGTAACCACTGCCATCTCCACCGTCGCTTGGGCGCGCTCCTCGCGCAGACGCATGCGGATACTCATTACGACCCACCGCCCAGAGCGCCAACCAGCGTGGCGACATCGACGGTGAGCGGGATGGAGCCGCCGCCGGGCAGAGGAATCTCCGCAAGCGTGAACACCGTGCCGCTAATGGCGCGTTCGACTTGATATTCCAACGCCTCGCAAAGCGCCTTGGGATCGGTCACGCCCAACGGAATACTTCGCAGCTTGTCTTGCGCTTGAGAGAAACCAGCAATGTCAGACCCCGGACTCTTAATGACGTTGGCGGAATCGGTCAGCACCGGCTTTCGCAGGCGCAAGTCGCACGGCTCCAGACCCAACGCCGCCACGGACGCCGAAACGGTATCGCCGAGCCACGATGCGATGGAGCCCAACGCGCCGCTGCCCCCTCCTAGGCCTTTAATCATCTCGTCCATAAGTTCGTCGGCCGAACCTTGGATGTCTCCGTATCCCACAAGCAGCCGTCCCCAGACATCCATGACGCCATCGAGTACGCCGGCAACGCCACCCGAGCGTTCCTTCAATGTCGAGAAAAATCGCGAAAGCACGTTGTTTTGCGCCGTCGCCCCATCGGGCGCCAGCACCGCGGCAGAGATGGCACCGCGATCGCCAAGCCTGACTGCCGTGTTAAACGAAGAGTTGAGCTCATCGGGGCTCGAGATGGCACCCGAAACCGCAAAGGCAACCACGCCGTTGCGACCGGGCGGAGCGATACGCGGACGCTCACCGGAAAGTTCTTTGATGGCGGTATCGAACGCATTGCCCGCACGGTCGGCTTCGTCCTCGGTCTGACGCTCGAGCTCGAGCTCCTTGTTGCGACAGTCGACGTAGTCCTCCAGGGCGTCTTTAAACTTGTCAAAGTGATACTCGAAGCCGTTTTCGATAGAGGTTGAAGGCGCCGCAACAGCACCAAGCGACAAAACGCCAAAATGGCATTTGCTGCATTTATCCTGTCCATCGTAATCGGCAACCGAAGCAAATCCGCTCGGCGTCCCTTTCTTATAGTTGGGGCAGGTCGTCCCGTAATGCAGATACGCCTTGTCATCGTTTACGCTAGTCGGCCACACCGCATCGGTATAGAGTTCCGTCGCCCGAACCTCATCAGAGTTGCGCGGCAGCAGCGGAATATAGGAGGAAACCCTGTCTCCGTTCTCGGTTATATATGCCCGATCGACCTCCGCGTTCGCATAGGTATAAAACGCCTTACGCGCCGCAGACTCTGCCTTCATCTCGACACTCGAGCCCTGGGGCTTCTCATTTGTCAGACGCCAATGGTAGTAGTCCTTCGCGCGATCAAGGGCAACTTGAGGCTCCCACGTAACGCTCGATGAGTAATGCGGATTTTGAACACCGGAAAGATCCGTTAGGCTTTTTGCGCGCTCCCACATACAAGAACAGCTGCCGACCGAGCCCTTGTCAGACCCACCACAATCCGCCAGCCAAGCGCGCTCCTTTGCCTTCGCCGTCTCCTCCGAGGCCTTCCGCAGCTCCTCGGCCGCACGCTCTAAATCATCTGATGTGTCTTTAATGGTATCGGTCGAGATCTCTGACCCTTTGAGCGCAGCAAAGTCCGACTCGGATGTCCTGGGCACGGCAAGCGCCGTACCGGTATAGGTCACACTATCGGTATCCTGCGCCGACACCGCCTGCGTGGCACGCGCGGCGATCAGATACGGCAGAGCCGTCTCGATTTTCTGTAAGCCTTCCGATGCGCTTTTGGCAAACTTGTTGCGCGTTTTAATGATCTCGATCCCGGTGTCGACCATATTGCCGGCAACCGGCTCGGCACCCGGGATGAGGATGGCGACCAGGCCCGTCCCGATCGTGGCAAACCCCGCCAGCCCCAGACTCAAGATACTCGCATCAACCACCGTGGCAGCCGTGTGATAGGACGACACTACGTTGGCACCCGCCAGCGCGCCGCTATCGGCCGCCACCTGGGTGTCCCCGGCACGCGACATGCTCCATATCGCCGCGGTCGACGAAAACAACAATGTGAGCACCACTAGGATGACCACGGCAGAAGAAAGCGTGGTATAGGCGCCGTCTTCGATAAACAGATCGACACCGGCTCGACCCATAAAGCCGCCTCGCTTGCAATGGCAGCTCGGACGGCGCGTCAAAACGCGTCTAGACCAGAAACGCTTAATCCCATGTAGCAATCCACGAATCATAATCTCCCTCCAGCCATTCGGGACGCGATTGATACGAGACATCGACCTTGAGCTCAACGTAGCCGCCCTCGGCGGCACCACCCATAGCCTGCGCAAACGCACCGATCACGGGCAACGGCTTGACCTCGCCGGAAACGGACACGGACGAGACGCCACCCGCACCGGCCCGGCCAAGCTCGATATCCCACGACAGCGGCCCGCCGGCATGAAAGATCGAAACGTTGGGCACTGCGGCAAGCCGGCGGCGGGTGAACTCCTTAAGATCGTCGTCCTCCGCCGTCGTCGTGGTCATGAGCCGCGCGGTCTCGGCGGCGGCAGACTCCATGACCGCGCGCGTATAGAGCAGGCACACCGGCTGCAGTGCGAGAAGGATGAGCGTCAGAAACGTCGGCAGCAAAAAAGCGGCCTCGACCGTAGACTGCGCCCGGTCCTCGCACGCGATATCAATACAACGCGATGTCCTTAGCGCCCGCAGCGGCGTCGATAACCGACATCGAGGCAACGCCATGGGATGCCGCCCGCTCGACCAGCGCCGCCAAGCGCCCATCGGTGCCAGCACGCCAAAGTCCCGCAATCGCCAGCACGATCGATAACAGCGCCACCGTGACGATGGCGTATTCCACAGTCGCTTGGGCAACCTCTTCACGCAGAACGCCATGCATTTCACGATCCCTCCTTTGAGTTTATTGTTTGCGGGACCAGGCGCACGGCGCGCAGACGACACGAAGCATCGCCAGTATCCGCGGCAACCGTCACCATATCGACCCAGCCGCGTCCGTCGCGCACGATAGCGCCCCACACGTTGCCCTTGATATCGAGATAGCCGCTCAGAGCAAGTTGTGCCGTGGGTACCTCGCGATAGGCACGCAGCATATCCGCTGCCGCTTCGGTCATCGGTCGGTCCTCGGACCATGCAAGCCGGACCGCAATCGCGTTGCCCTCAGGCGAATCCGTCGCAGTGCCAGACCGCTTGTCGAGCGCCCGCAGAAAGGTTTGCACCGTGACAGCGACATCCGAATCGTCCGCATCTCGCATCTCATCTTTTTGAGACGCCACCGCCGAATCTGAGCCCAAATCGGAGGCGGTCCCAGGACGCTGCTGCCGCGCGGCGTTAAGCCCCCAAAGCACCACCGCTATCGCCACGGTCAGGCAAGCAAACACCAGCAGCACCCCGATGGGGCGCTCGCCCTCTACAGGCTGTTGATGCCCTCGCTGATAGCGTTCCATAGATCTTGGACCTTGCCCTTAAATGCGACGATGGCGATGATCGCGATCACCACGAGCACGCCGACCAAGATGGCATACTCGGTGGTACCCTGTGCACTCTCCTCCTGCAATAGTTCCTTGGCGCGCTGACGAACATGTGCCGCCCGGCAAAACGCCCAGCCCTGGACCTTGCCAGCAGCGTCAGTCATCGTGTTCATGTATTCCTCCCTACATCATCCCGCCTGCTCCCAGCAGCGGGCCCAATATGGACAGAAGCAACGCCGGCAAGATGAGCGTGCCGGTGGGAATCAGCAGCTTGACGGGTGCACGCTCGATCTCGCGCTCGACCGCGGCGCGATGAGCCGCACGGATCTCGCGACTTTGAGCGGCCAGCGTCTCGGCAAGTGGGGCACCCAGGGCGAGCGCCTGCCCCACCGTGATGGCAAAGGTCTCGAGCGCTCGCACGTCCAGGTCGCGCGCGGCGGCCAACAACTCGTCCTCACGCGTGCCCACGCCCACCTGCCACGCCATACAGGCGCGTTCAAGGCGAAGAGCCAGCACTGACCGGCGGTTGGCGCAGAAAATCTCAAGCGCCGCATCAAACGAAAGACCGGCCGAAAGACCCAAGCGCACAACATCGATCATCTCGGACACTTCGCCGAGCGACACTCGCGCCGGGCCGCCCGCTCCAACCGCGCCCTTCACTCGCGCGGTCAGAGCATCGACCACCGAGCGACCCGCGGCAGCGACCAGCACCGCCTCGCGCATGCAGGCCCCTGCGATCTTGCGTGCATCCGCCCGATCCAAACCCGTCGCGACAAATACACTCAGGGCGCACAGGCAAGCCGCAACTGCAACCGGGGCGCTCATAGCTCCACCCGCATAATGCGCCGGATAACCACCAGGGCAACGGCGTTGAGGGCAAGACCCAGCACCACAGCGCCCGCGCCGGCAGGCGTCGCAAGACCGCGACGAAAATCTGCCGAAAGCAGCGCCAACACCGCACACATGCCCGCCGGCATCGCCGCGACCATATGCGCAGACATGCGAGCCTGCGACGTCTTAACATCCAGGCGGCGCTTGAGCTCAATGCGCTCCCCCACCATGCTCGACGCCTCGGACAGTAAGTCGGCAAGCGGAGCGCCGGTGCGCTGAGACACCTTAAGCGCCAAGGTCACAAGCGAAAGACCGGGGGCGTCGATACGCACGAGCAAGTCATCGAGCGCGTCGGTCGCCGAGATGCCGCAATCGATCGCCGCCGCCACCCGCAAAAACTCGGTATGCACTGGCTCTTGCGCATGAGCGCCCACAAAGCGCATGCCCTGGGCCAGCGAATGTCCCGAGGCAAGCGACATGGAAAGTGCGGTAAACGCCTCGGGCATTGCCTCTTCTGCATCGTGTTGCTCGCGCCGGCTCTCAAAGCCATCCCGAGCGGCACCAACGGCAAACGGAGCAACAAGTCCCAAGGCAAATCCGAGGGGCGATAACGACACCATCGTTAGTAAAACGCAGCAGACACCGCTCGATAGCAGCAGAAACGCCAAACGTCCCGAAGCATCTTCGATCACGAGGCCAAGGCGATGCGCCGGAGCCAGCGATGCCCACGAACGGGCGATCTTTTTCAGCAGATCGTTTTCCACCAGCTCACGCGGCAGCTTCTCTGCCACCGTCTCGAGCGCCTGACGTGCCAGCTCCGCCAGCGGTACCTGCGGCACACGAGGTTCCGCCCCGCACGCCGTCGCGACAGAAAGCCCTGCCAAGCCCCCTACGACGAGGGGCACAGTGATCTCCATTCGTCCACCTCCTCTTGTGTGAGCGTCCCCGACCGCAGGCCTTCTGCGATAAACGGCGGCTCGCGGTCAAGCGTCCAGGTGCGCTCGGCGGCATCGAACGTCACATAGCGCTCGAGCTCTACGCCACCCGATGCGGCGCGTCGCACCCCCGAATACGAGGAGACGAAACGCCTGCCATCGGCGTGGCGCTCGGACATCACGATGCCGTCGAGCGCCATGGCAATCTGCTCCTCGATGAGCTCGCTCGGCAGATCGATGCCATAACGTGCAAGCAACGTCAGACGCACCACGGTCTCCTGTTCTGAACCCGCATGAAGTGTGGTGAGCGACCCGTCGTGGCCCGTGTTCATGGCCTGCAACATGTCGCAGCACTCGGCACCGCGCACCTCGCCCACCACGATGCGGTCGGGGCGCATGCGCAGGGCATTAGTTACCAGGTCGCGGATCGTCACCGCGCCTTCACCCTCAATTGAAGCCTCGCGCGCCTCTAGGCGCACCACGTGCGGATGATGCGCAAACTTGAGCTCGGCAGAGTCCTCGATCGTCACGATGCGCTCGCCGGTGGAAATCTCACATGACAACGCGTTGAGCAGGGTGGTCTTACCAGATCCCGTGCCTCCCGCAACCGCCAGGTCCTGTCGCAGCGACACCGCGCACGACAGCAGCTGCGCATACCAAAGCGGCAGCGACCCCAGCCCCACAAGCTCGTCCAGCGAGCAGATACGGTCCGAGAACTTTCGGATGGTGAGAATCGGTCCGTCAATCGCCACAGGCGGAATCACCGCGTTGACGCGATAGCCCGTTTTGAGGCGGGCGTTGACGATGGGGCTGCGCTCGTCGATACGGCGGCCAAGTGGCGAGATGATGCGGTCGATAAGCACACGGATCTGTTCATCATCCTCAAACGCATGCTCGATGGGGTACAAGACGCCGCCGCGTTCAAAGAAAGCCGAGCGGCAGCCGTTGATCATGATCTCGGTAACGGTGTCGTCCTCGATGAGCGGCTGCAACGGCCCCAAGCCCACCACGTCATCCAAAATCTCGTCGATGATGGTTTCGCGCTCGGGCGTCGCGAGATCGGTCGGCTCCTCAACATTGAGCGCCGCCTCCACCGCAGGACGCAATTCCGAGCGGGCAAGTGCCGGGTCGATATAGGCGCTGATACGCGCCACTTCGTCGTAACCCATGCGGTCCATCACGGCGCGCTTGGTGCGTCGTTTCACCGCGCGGCGACGCCCCGCATCTACAGGCGCTGCCGCCGCTGCAGCGCCGGCAGCCTTAATCCTCGTTTGCAGGCTCATCGCTGATCACCCTCGCGCAACCAGGGAAGGCGGATACGCGGGCGTTCGGTACGCGTTGCACGGTCGGCGACCATATCGCCCCAAGGGCCGACGGCGCACCCCAGTTCCACGAGCGTCTCGCGCGTGGCCTCGCGCATGCTAGTCGCAAAAGCACTGGTCTGCCCCACCGCCTCGTCAGCGCGCCCAAACGCCATGAGCGCGGCGAGATCCTGCCCGCCATCGGCGATACGAATCTTGGAGCTCAACGCACAGGCAATCTCAAAGCGCATGGCGACGTCCTCGTCTGCCCCGCGCGCACCGAACCGGTTGAACACGGCGCTCATGCGCGTGCGCGGCACACCTACTCGACTTGCCAGTTCGATGACGCGCGACGCCGATGTCGCGGACGACACCGCCGCATCGCCAACGACCAGGCAACGGTCGCTCGCCGCCACCGCAGCCGCCACGGCGTCGCCCCAAAAGACCGAGGTATCGATAAATACCACGTCGGATTCGCGACGCAGGACATCAAGCAGTAGCTCCACCGGACGCGCCATGAGCTCGGCCTTCTCGGGGGCCGCGACAGGTCCCCAGAGTGTGACGCCCGGGGCGACGCGCATCGATGCGGCCACGATATCCGGCTCGGCAAGTGCGCCAGCCGCCGACGGCTCGATAAGCGTCGCCATATCGTGCGGGGCATCGACACCCAGCAGATCGTATAGGTTTCCAAACATGAGGTCCAAGTCGAGCACAGCGGCACGCAAACCCAGCAACGACGCCGCATGCGCCATGGTGGCAACGATCGTCGACTTGCCGCAACCGCCCGAACCCGAAACAGCACAGACGACCGGTGCCCGACGCGACGGAATCGAAGCGTCGGCCGACAGCGCGGGGGCTGACGGCGCAGGAACCGGCGACACGGACGCGGGCGATAACATCCCCGTCTCCCCCGCCGCGGTCACGTGCTGAGCCCAAGCCGGCATGGCAGGCTGCCCGGTCTGCGGTTCCGAAGCTAAAGGCGCAGCGGCACACGGCTCGCCAGCCCCGGCAAAACCCTCGACCTCGTCGAGCTCATCGGCCAGATTTACGCCGTGCACGTATCCCATATCTTCAGCCAGAACGTCATCGCCATACGGCACCGGCCCTCCAGCGTCATCGCATACAAGGGGGTTCCGGGGGCGCCGACCATGCTCGGCTTCCGCTTTTCCATAATCATCAACACGCGGGCCTCTTGTAGCGCGAGGCGCCCCGGGTTCCCTATCAACAAAAGCATCGGGCTCAATCGTCATGCGCCGATCGGAATCAACCGCTCCCTCGCCCGCGCGCCCGTTGCCGCATATACTGTGCGCAGCGATGACCTCGGTCGCCCCCGCGCGAAACAACCCCTCGATATCCGACGGATCGAGCGCTTCTATCAACACGACCACGCGACTCACGCGGCCTTCGGCCGTCAGGCGCGCAACAGTCTTGCGCACATCTTCGGCATCAAACAGAGACGCCGCGATGATGGCAGCCCCGCGGCGCGACGGAAACGCCCGCGCCATGGAAACCAGCCCGTCCAGATCACCCACGCGAAGCACCTGTGCACCCACATCACGGCCCTCGACTTCCCGCTGCAACAGCCCGTAATCGCCGCACGCGCAGCACGCAAGCCAGATCGCCTTCATCACTCGTCGCCTCCGCTCTTTTTGCCGCGCGCCGTGGCGGGAATCGTCAAGCTGACCGTTCCCTTGCCCGAGGCTCCCAGCAGTTCCTTGACGTCTTCGGGGTCAGCCGCCAGCGTCACCCATTCGATCTTGCCCTCGCGCGTGGAACCGGAATCCTCACTGGTATCGATCACGTACGCACCGCACAGCCGATCGGTTACGCCGTCTTTTTGCACGTACACGTCCACGTAGCTGCCCACGCCCGCAGCACCGCCGACCGAGTGCTCGGCATCGACCGCCACCGAAACGGCCACCTTGCCCTTAGGCACCTCGAGCATGTGGCTCTCGGCCTTGGTGTAGACATTGCAGATCACGGCGTTTTTGGGAATACGCGAAGTCGTCACGTCGCCGCGCACCTGGCGTAGCTCGGTCGCCGCGTCACGCGGCAGCAGACTCGTCAACCACTCCTGGGTTATGACATTGGTCTCATCGAGGGTCTCGCCCACATCGATATCGCGCGCCGCGACGCATACCTCGACGCGATCGCCACCGTACTTGGCCAAGGTCTCAGCCTGGACCTGTTCGGCTTGCGAGCGGATCGACGAGCCGTAAACCATGCAGAGCAGAGCAGCGAGCACGCCCGCGACCAGACTGATGGCGATGCGCTTGCTCTTGTTCACGGCCGCTCCTCTCATGGCAGTGCCGGGCGAATGCCCGTACCACCATTGTCTGGGCGGCCAGAGTGCAAAGCGGCGCAATCGCAATCTTGGTTTTCGATGTCAAACCAATCGCTGACCAAAAGCTGAACAGCCCGTCAAGCTCGTGACAAGGTTTTGGTCAGCACGTCAGCAAACTGCATGTTTCGAGGCTTTTCCGCAGCAAAAAAGCCGTCTCCCGAACAGTTGGGAGACGGCTGTCATAGATAAATTCAATTACAGATGGACATCGGGATCGAGCATTTGAGCGCTCACGCGCATGGATGACGCCAGATTTTGGAACGTTTCCAGGCGCAGGCCGTCGATCTGCCCGGCGTCCTCGGCCTCGCGAACGGCGCAACCCGGTTCGTGGGTATGCGTGCAGTCGCCAAACCGGCACGCACGCGATGCCTCGACAATCTCGGGAAAGGCGCGCGCCAGACCCCGCTCGTGACCCACGAGCGGTAGGCTGCGCAGGCCCGGGGCATCGGCGATCACGCCGGCGTCGCCCGGCAGCGTCACCATCACGCGCGCGACGGTAGTGTGACGGCCCTGGTCGTCGCGTTCGCGCACACCGCCGGTCGCCAACGTATCGTGGCCCAGCAGCGCATTGAGCAGCGTCGACTTGCCGGCACCCGACTCGCCCAGAATCATGGCGCAGCTCCCGGCAGGCACGCAGGCACGGACCTCGTCCAGGCCGCGGCCCTCGGCAGAGGACGTCACGATCACGCGCACGTCCGGACCCACCAGGCGGCGCACGCGGTCCAGATCGCGCTCGAGCTCCTCGGCATCGCAGCGGTCGGCCTTGGTGAGCACCACCACCGGCTCGGCATCGCAATCGAGCGCCAACACCAGTGAGCGCGCCACGCGATCGAGCAGCACCTCGCCGGCGCCGAGCGCCTGCACGATCAGCACGCTGTCAACGTTGGAGCAGAGCACTTGGCGCTCACCGCGGGCACGGCCACGCCAACGCTCAAAGCTCGTACGGCGCGGCAGCACGCACTCAATCACGCCCATATCGTGCCCGGGAGCGCGGCGCACCGCCACACGGTCGCCCACGGCAGGCAGCAGGACCTCGTCCTCGCCGCGCGACTTGGCAAACCCCACGGCATGCTCGGCACGAAACGTGTCATCGGCAGTCGCCACCAGCGGAAACCCGCGGTCCAGGCGCACCACGGCGCCCAACTGCATCTGCTCGGGTTCCTCGGCTTGCGCGCAAAAATCATCGAAGGCTGCCCATTGGGCGGCATCAACCGGCAGATCGTCAAACGCCGGAACATCCTGCAACGCATCGAGCCCCGGTACGCTCGTCAACAACTCCTCGGCAGACGCGGGGGCTTCGGTCGCAAGCTTCCGACGACGATCACGCTTAGCCCGCGCCCCCGTCGTCTTTTTCTTCGCCTTAGCCTTAGCCTTGCCCACAGATGCCTCCCAGCACAAAACCACACAACTGAGCAGGTATTTTACCCACAAAAAAGAGTCGGTCGAGCAAACGCTCGACCGACTCACATACTTTCCCTCAGCCAATGGTCCCGAGAGGTTATCCGAAGGCCCGCCCGCCGGGAGGGGTTTCTTCCGAGCGATCCCGCAGCGCGAAGCGCGAGGACCAGCGAGGAAGAAACCCCGCAGGCGGTCGGGCCGGTGGGAAGGATGGCCTTTCGACCTACTCCTTCTCGACCGCGCGCATGATCGCCTTGTAGATCTCCATCAGCGGGATGATCAGGAAGGCCAGGCCCAGGGCAGCGACAACGCCCTTGAGCTCAAGCGTCACGGGGCCAAAGAACATCTCGGCAAGCGTCGGCTGCACGGTTACGATCACCGTCAGCACCAGCGCCAGCGCGGCGGAAGCCCACAGCCACTTGTTCTGCTTCTTCATGGTGAACAGCGACGCACGACGGCTGCGCATATTGAAGCAGTGGAAAATCTCAACCATGTTGAGCGTGATGAACGCCATCATCACGCCTTCCTCGTCGGCATTGCCGGCGATCATATCGGCGATATGGATGTAGCCCATGTCAAAGTACACGCCCACAAAGAAGCTCGCCAGCACCAGCACGGTGATGATTAGGCCCTGGACCACACAGTCCAGACCCATATGTCCGGCAAAGACACCGTCCTTGGCGTTGCGCGGCTTGCGCTTCATGATGTCGCCCTCGGCATCCTCCATGCCCAGCGCGAGCGCGGGGAAGCAGTCGGTGACCAGGTTCACCCACAGCAGCTGCACCGGCTGGAAGATGGTAAAGCCGATGAGCGTGGCGATAAACACCGAGAACACCTCGGCAAGGTTGGCCGAAAGCAGGAACTGGATGACCTTGCGGATGTTGTCGTAGATGCGACGGCCCTCTTCGCAGGCACCGATGATGGTGGCAAAGTTATCGTCGGCGAGCACCATGTCGGCGACGTTCTTGGTGACGTCGGTACCAGTAATGCCCATGCCCACGCCGATGTCGGCGCGCTTGATGGACGGGGCGTCGTTGACGCCGTCGCCCGTCATGGCCACGATCTGGTCGCGCGACTTCCAAGCCTCGACGATGCGTGTCTTGTGCTCGGGTTGGACGCGGGCGTACACGCCGTAGTCCTCGATGTGCGCGTCGAGCTCCTCGTCGCTCATGCGATCGAGGTCGGCACCGGTGATGGCATGGCTGCGATCGGTGACGATGCCCAGCTGCTTGGCGATGGCCACGGCGGTGTCGATGTGGTCGCCCGTGATCATGACGGTGCGGATACCGGCATCGTGCGCCTCGCGGATGGCGTCGGCGACCTCGGGGCGGACAGGGTCAATCATGCCGGACAGGCCGCAGAAGACCAGGTCGTGCTCGAGCGCAGCGGGGCTGCAGTCGCTCGGGACCTCGGTGTAGGTGCGGCTTGCCAGCGCCAGCACGCGCAGAGCCTCGTCGGCCATGGCCTTGTTGGCGGCCACGAGCTCGGCGCGACGCTCCTCGGTCAGCGGGACGACCTTTTCGCCCTCGTAGATATGGGTGCACAGGCCGATCACCACGTCGGGCGCGCCCTTGGTGTACTGCTCGTACTCGCCATCCAGGGTCTCGACGATCACGGACATCATCTTGCGGCCCGAGTCGAACGGGGCCTCGCCCACGCGCGGATGCTCGGCAGTCAGGCCGGTGAGGCCAGCCTTGCCGGCGTCGTTGACGAGCGCGCACTCGGTCGGCTCGCCCACGGCCTCGCCCAGCTCCTCGTCCCACTGGGCATCGGAGCAAAGGGCCATACCGGCCAGGAACTTCTCCTTAGGCGCAGCGAGCTCGTGCTTGACGACGGTCATCTTGTTTTGGGTAAGGGTACCGGTCTTGTCGGAGCAGATGGTCTGCGTGCAGCCGAGAGCCTCGACGGCAGAGAGCTTGCGGATGATTGCCTGGCGCTTAGCCATCTTGGTCACGCCAAGCGAAAGGACGATGGTCACGACGGCGACCAGGCCCTCGGGGATGGCAGCGACGGCGAGCGAGACGGCGACCATAAAGGTATCGAGCAGGGCGGTCGGGTCGGTAAGAACGTTGCCCACGCCGTGGCGGATGATATCAACGCCAAAGATGACGACGCAGATGACGATAACCATAATGGTAAGGATGCGGCTGAGCTCGGCGAGCTTCACTTGCAACGGCGTGAGCTCTTCCTTGGCCTCGGCCAGGGCGCCGGCGATCTTGCCCATCTCGGTGTTCATGCCGGTGCCGACCACGACGGCGCGACCACGGCCGTACACGACGGTGGAGCCCATATAGCACATGTTCTTACGGTCGCCGAGCGGCACGTCATCGGTGCCCGCAGCGAGCTCGATCACGTTGGCGTGCTTCTCTACGGGCACGGACTCGCCGGTGAGCGCGGCCTCTTCGATCTTCATCGTGGCGCTCTCGAGCACGCGGCAGTCGGCCGGGACGGAGTCGCCCGCCTCGAGCATGATCACGTCGCCGGGCACGAGCTCGGCGCTCGGCAGGTGCACGAGCTTGCCGTCGCGCAGCACCTTGGACTGCGCCGCACTCATCTCCTGCAGGGCCTCGAGGGCCTCCTCGCTCTTGGCTTCCTGGACCACGCCCAGCACCGAGTTGACGATAACGACGAACATGATGATGGCAACATCGGCAAAGTCGGGCTCGCCCTTGACCATGCCCGTGAGCGCACTGATGACGGCGGCAACGATCAGCATGATGACCATGGGGTCGGCCATCTGCTCAAAGAAACGCTTCCACAGCGGTGTCTTCTCGGCTTCCTCGAGCTTGTTAGGGCCTGTCTTGGCGAGGCGCGAAGACGCCTCGTCGTTGCTCAGGCCGAGGTTCTCATCGACACCTTGGTCGCTGAGCACCTCCGCCGCGGCGGACAGGTATTCCTTTTGCATATAGAGTCCCCTCCTGGGATTCGGGCCACTCAGCAGATTGATGCCCGATCATAATTCCCAGGAGAAGGGCAAGGGCTCATCAAGGCTGCCGTGCTGAGCGGCAGTTGATAGTGGAACTATGGTACCCCAAAGCGACGCGTCTAGCCAAAACAATCGGTTTGGAAATATGGTCCGCACGCAACGGTGCAGACCGTGTGATGCTCAACATTGGTAAAACGTTTTTTCTTCGGCACATCGCCAAACTGACATATCTCCCAGATAGCAGCGGTTGGAGTGGTTGGTAAAGATTTTTCATATACCGTTTTTCCCGCAAAAAATGAACTTCCATTTCGGCATACGGTCGATTTTTTGGGGTATTCGGTCGGCATTTCGTTATAATCATCTCGGTTTTATTTCTTATGGTTTATCTATCAGCGCAAGACGATGTCAGATGGAGGTCTGAATGTACAAGCGCACTAAGATTGTATGCACCATGGGTCCCGCCTGCGATAGCGACGAGACCATCCGCGAGATGATCAAGGCGGGCATGAACGTCGCCCGTTTTAACTTCTCGCACGGCTCCTACGACGAGCACCACGGTCGCATCGAGCGCGTCCGCCGTATTTCCAAGGAGCTCGGTCTGCCTGTCGGCATCCTGCTCGACACCAAGGGCCCCGAGGTCCGCACCGGCCTTCTGGTCGACGGCAAGAAGGTTGCCGTCAAGACCGGCGATAAGATCGTCGTCACCGCTCAGCCCACGTCCGAGGATTTCCACGGCACCGCTGAGCACATCTCCCTCGACTACCTGGCTCTGCCTTCCGAGGTCGAGAAGGGCTCCCTCATCCTGATCGATGACGGCCTGGTTGCCCTCGAGGTCGAGTCCGTCAGCGGCCAGGACATGACCTGCGTCGTTAAGAACGACGGCCTGATCGGCGAGCGCAAGGGCGTCAACATGCCCAACGTCAACATCTCGCTGCCCGCCATCACCGAGCGCGATCGTCAGGACATCCTCTTTGGCCTGACCGAGAACATCGACTACATCGCCGCTTCCTTCATCCGTGACGGCGAGTCCGTCCGCGGCATCCGCAAGCTTTGCCGCGAGAACGGTGGCGAGCACGTGACGATCTTCCCGAAGATCGAGTGCGCCCTGGGCGTCGAGAACTTCGACGAGATCCTCGAGGCTTCCGACGGCATCATGGTCGCCCGTGGCGACCTGGGTATCGAGATCAAGCCCGAGCTCGTTCCGCACATCCAGAAGGAGATCATCGCCAAGTGCAACGCGGCCTACAAGCCCGTTATCACCGCTACGCAGATGCTCGACTCCATGCAGCAGAACCCGCGCCCGACGCGCGCCGAGGTTGCCGACGTTGCTAACGCCATCTACGACGGCACCGACGCCGTTATGCTCTCTGGCGAGTCCGCTGCCGGTAAGTACCCGGTCGAGGCCGTTAAGATGCAGGCTAGCATTGCTCTCGAGACCGAGAAGTACCTCCCGGCCCACGCTCCGCTCGAGGTTCCGGCCGACGCTCACGGCACCCGCGTCGTCAACAACGTTGTGGGTATGTCCGCTGTGAACATGGCCACCACCGTTGGCGCCAAGTGCATCACCGTGCCGACGACCACCGGTCGTACCGCACGCCTGATCTCGCACTTCCGTCCCAACATGCCGATCTGCGCGTTCTCCCGCCACGAGTGGGCCGTCCAGCAGATGATCATGTACTGGGGCGTTATCCCGCACCAGGCCGAGATTACCCAGGGCACCGTCAACGGCACGATCGTCAAGGCGATCGAGACCGCTAAGGAGCTCGGCTACGTCGAGGCCGGCGATCTGACCGTCGCTACCGCCGGCGATCCCCGCATGAGTGTTCAGCTCGAGGACAAGGTCTCCTCGACCAACGTCGCTTACGTCGCTCAGGTGCGCTAAATCGCACTTGCAAGCATGCTTGCATTGCAAAGGGCCCGGAAGGCTTCGCCTTCCGGGCCCTTTTTCTGTGCCAATGTCGGCGCACGGCAAAACACGCACTCATTTCTTTACCAAAAGCGCGAAATCCACCCTTCGAGGCCCAAAAAATAAAGTCCCAAGCGCTAAAAGTGTTCGCCCGGTGGCAAACCCACACCTTAACCGACGCTGATAAATCGTTTTAGCAAGAGCCAGATCGACCTAGTTTTCGGAAGTATGCGGCAAATTCTGAGACCTTCGAACACACCCCGTTTTTTTACAACAAAATGCCTGATAAACTAGCCTCAAAAGCCAGGTCTGCTCACAGGGTTCAGATTTTGCCGCATACTTCCGAATTGACGCTGGCATCGCACGGTCCAAAAGCACATTTCGATCTGGAGGACGTCATGGACCTGACGCTCTGCGGTCAATCCGCTTTTTACTATTACCGTATCCCGCCGCAGGTATTAGGCCTTTACCCCGCCATTAGCCTTGGCAATATAGATCGCAGATGTTGCGGCCTCGGAAGTCATGCAGTTGTAAAAGACCTGCTTCACGCACCGCTTCACAGGCTTGTATTCACTCGGGCACAATCGGGGTCGCGAAGCCTCTTTAAATCGCACCTCCTGACCCAAGAGCCGCCTCCTGGGTCGTTTAGGCAGACTGAACATGGATTTGATGTCACTTCACCGGAATTCACGCTGCTCAGCCTTGCTACGCAGGTCTCCCGCAACCAGCTACTCATGGCTTGCTACGAGATGTGCAGCTCATTTGCAGTGTTTACGCCCTGCGAACGTACGCAACAGCAACTTGATGAGGCAATATCTCTTAAGTTCATTCCGCCCGACTGTGGTTGGAAGCGTATTGTCGACACCAAGGGCAATGACACCAACTTGTGGAAACGCGCGCCGCTCCTCAGCGCGGCGGATATCGCCGCGTTCGCCAAGCAGGCCGCAGGCCTGCGCGGTGTTAAGCAGCTCCGCTGGGCCGCCGAACGCATGGCAGGGCAGACCGCCTCGCCCTTCGAGGTCCAGACGTCCATGCTCGTCTCACTCCCCCGCGACGAAGGCGGTCTGGGTATAGGCATCACCAATAACGCACGCATCCCGCTCAGCGAAGCCGCACGTTCGCTGTATGACAAAACCTGCTGTTATGCCGATATCCTCATCGAAAGTGTCACCGACAGCATGGGCGTCATTCTGGAATGCCAAGGCCGCTCCGCTCATGACAGCGAAGCTGCGAGTCTCTCCGATGCCGAGCGCACTACCGCACTCACAAGCATGGGCTACGACGTCATCCAAATTACCTATGGCCAGATCAAGGACAAAAGGAGCTTTGGCAACCTTGCCGAACTCATCCATAAAAAGGCCGGGCTTCCCTACACCCCAAAGATCAAACAGGAGTGCGACGCCGAAGATGCTCTGCGGCAAGAACTGCTTGTCGATTGGGATGACCTATTCGCTGCCAGGCAGGCCAGCTAGCAGCTAGCGATCAGAGGCAGCGCGGGCGCGCTGGGCAATGCGACGCGGGCGGCAAAACCTGCCTCGGTTAACTCGACGACCTCGGTAAACGTTGCGTCAAAGAACGCTTCGGTCAGCAGGCGGTACGGCGGGTGATCCGGCTCGCCGGGGTTTTCGCGCACAATCTCGTGCATGACGCCAATGGTTTTGAGCACATACTCTTGCGGGATCGAATACTGGCCAAACTGGGCCGCAGCGGTATAGAGGCGATCGGTCGCACGCGGAATGGAAACGATGCCCAGCGTCTTGCCAAACCAGTCAAAATCGCCCTGCTTTTTAATGCGGAATTCCTCGCACGGCTTGCCGCCGCGTGCTTCCAGATACTGGTTCACACGCGTGTTCCATACCGTGTCGGCCACCAGATGCGACCAGACGCCCAGCGTTAAATCGAGCAGCGACTGCGCCACATCTTCGGACGCAAGCGAGAACTCACAGGCGCCGGGACCGACAACCGGCTCGGCATCCCTGTAGCGCTGAGGATAGTGCACGCGGTTCAGTCGCTCGCGCTCCTCGACAATCGAGGTAGCCTCAGCAGGTTCGCCCGCGGGTGCGCCTTTAAGCAGCGGCGCCACATAGGTATCCCAGAACTCGTGCTCGCGCGGCTTAGGGATAGGCTCGGGCTTTGCAAAGTGCGTAATGCGATACGGAATGGGATCGGCGATGCCAGGGACCATATAGCCCACGAAGATATCCGGAACCACGCAGCCAAACAAAAAGGCATTACGGTCGCGCACGCTATCGGCAAGCACGCTAGCACGTGCCAGCAAGCGCTCCGTTTGAGCGATATGAATGTTCCAACTTGGCATAGCCACCCCCATAAAACCTGGTTAACTATACCATCACGGCAGAGTCGCACAGGCGGCCATACATACCCTACGCAGCAACTATTCCGCAGCACCGCTTTCGGTTCCATACGACGGCACGGGCGCCTCGACCACATGGTGATATCGATCGATATAGATGGCACGGGCCTCCAGGCGGCGCACCAAATCTTGATGGTGCGTACTCATCAAAACCGTCTTACCGGCAGCAACGTAGGCCAGCAAAAAGTTGACTACGATGTCGCACGAGTCCTCATCGAGCCCGTTGGTGGGCTCATCGAGCACTAGGATATCGGGGTTCATCGACACCACCGCAGCCAGCGCAACGCGCTTCTTTTGCCCGCCCGAAAGCTGATAGGGCGAGGCATCGACCAGATCGGCAACCTGGAACAGCTCCATGGCATCGCGGACGCGGCGCTCGAGCTCGTCTGTCGGCAGCCCCATCTGCGCGGGGCCAAAAGCAACTTCCTCGCCCACCGTAGCGCAGAACAGCTGGGCGTCGGCATTCTGGAACACAAAGCCCACGCGCTGATGAAAACGCTGAGCGGCTGCGGAATCCTTGAGATATGCCGCATCGATCACGTGCCCGTCAAACAGGTACGCACCCGCGTCCGCTAGTTCAAGACCGTTGATAAGGCGCATAATCGTCGTCTTACCGCAGCCGTTGGGACCGAGTAGGGCAACGAGTTCACCACGATCGACCTGCAGCGACACACCATCGACAACCGTATGCCCCGCATAGGAGAACAGCACGTCGCGAAACTCGATGAGCGGCACGCTCTTGGCGCCAGTAGCACCGCTCGCGCCCATCACGCCATTCGTATCGTTTGCCAAAACGTCGCCCTTCCCTATCCACATCGACGGCTCGGCCGCCCGCGCTACAGCACCGCGCACAACACGGCGAGCAGCACCACGACGACCGCATAGACCGCATCGCGCCAGCCAAAGCCGCTCCGCGCGGGAGTCGGATACGCACCGGCAAAGCCACGGCAAAGCATAGCCTCGTCCATCGCGCGGCTGCATTCCATCGCCTTGATAAAGGTCATGCCCATGATACCCGCGATCGAATCGGTACGCGAAAAACCCGCAGGCGCACGACCCACACTGCGCAGCATGACCGATTCGGTCAGATCGTGCGCCGTGCGTCCCAGCACCTCGATGTGCTTGAGCGCCATATCAAACGTAAAGATGACCTCGTCGGGCAGCTGTAGCGTCTTGAGCGCCGCCGACATGCGGCTCCAGGTGAGCGTCCACGAAACGCCCAGCACGAACGACACGTTAATGAACGTCTTGAGCGCGATCTTGAGCATGGCGCCCGCGGCAGAAGCGCCCAGCAGCAGGGCAGGCAGTGCCAGAACCACCGCAAGCCCCGTGGCGCCGAGCGCCGGTACAAAGGTCGCACGCAGCCCGCGTACGGGGCGCACGGCAACGAGCACCAGCGCGATGGCCGCCATCAACATGAGGTACAGCGGGCTCTGCGTCAGACACACGCACAGGACGCAAACGAACATCCCCACCAGGCGCACCGGAGCCGAAACGCAAGAAAGGGCGCGGTCGACCATCGACCCGCCCTCGTGCGCGCCTCCACCCAGGCGAACCCGCTCAAGCAGGCTCGCCAGGTGCAGGACATTCTTTTGCATCACACGATGCCGAGCCCCCGCGGGCTCGTAACGCTCCTCGGCCGCAAGCCAACTAGGCAGCTCGGCTATTGCCATGAGCACCGCTTTCCTTGACCGTCAGCGAGACCAGGCGGAATGTGATGGTGAGCACCGCCACGCCAATCACGCCCGAAAGAATATACATCGCAGCCTGGCCGGCAAAGCCAAGGCCCTGCTCCTCGGAATAGGCCTGCAGATAATCGCCCGTGGGCAGGGCGTCGGCAAAGGTCGGGGTGTCGAGGCCGACCGAAGCCTGCAGGCTGTCGTCGCCAGCCTCCTGAACGGCGGTCGCGGCGCCCTCGGCGTCCCACTCACCCCAGGCGTCACCGGTGGCGAGCAAGCCGAGCGGCGTAGCCACGACAAGCACGGCGACCAGAATGAGCGTGGGAATCAGGGAAGTCTTCTTGGCGGTACCATCGGCGGCAAGCTGGCCATCGGCGGCTTCGGGGCCGACGATAATGCTCGGCGCCGTCTTCTTAATGAAGCCGTAGATGGCGGCCGTCGCCACGCCCTCGATCACGCCGGCAACCAGCATATGCGGGATCAACATGGCCGGAATAGCCACGGACAGCGGGAAGGGGCAGTACAGAGGGGCGCCCGAAGCGTTGGTGAAGAGCATCGGCTGAATACCAAACTCGATTGCCGCGCACAGGGCCGCCAGGCACAGGCCGACCCAACCGCTCACGATGGCAGAAACCGAGGTGCCCCAGCTCTTGTCGTGCAGACGGCTGTTGAGCGCACGGAACACGATAGCAGCGACAAACGGCAGCACAAAGGCCATGTTAAAGCAGTTGGCGCCAAACGACAGAACGCCGCCGTCGCCAAACAGCAGCGCCTGCAGCGCCAGAGCGACCGAGACAGCGATAGCCGCGGCCTCGGGGCCCAGCAGCAGCGCGATGAGTGCGCCGCCGACGGCGTGACCAGTGGTACCGCCGGGCAGCGGAACGTTGAACATCATGAGCAAGAAGGAGAATGCGGCGCAGATGCCCAGGAACGCCATATGCTCGCGATCGAGCGTGGCGCGCACCTTTTTGATGCAGTGAACCCATACGGGCACCATCGCCACCGCCATAACGGCATCGGTCTGCGGGGACAGATAATTATCGGGAATATGCATGAGCCCTCTCAATCAGAACGTTGTGTGTTACGTTTCCAACAATCCGTAACACCGACTCTGCATACTAACAAAAAGGCGCACCGCCCACAACGCAGCACGCCCTTGCAATACGTACGTTATTAGCCCAGGTCCACGCACCGCCCAATAAAGGGCCCATGCACTCCCAACTTTCCGGTCACCCGGAAGAAGGTGCGATCCGCTCGCAACAAGGTTAACGCAGGAACCCGCCCCCGAGAGGGGTTTTCTAAGGCAACATCCCGCAGCCGCGAAGTGGCGAGGACGTTGCCGCGAAAACCCCGCAGGGGGCGGGTTCCGAACAGCAAAGATTACGAGCGGACTTCGCCGTTTACGCCCTTGCACACCTTGGTGACGATCTTCTGGTGCGCCTTCTCGACCTCTTCGCTAGTAAGCGTGTGGTCGTCCGAGCGATACGTGAGCGCAAAGGCCATGGACTTCTTGCCCTTGCCGATACGAACCGGATCGCGGTAGACATCGAACAGGCGCACGCCCTCGAGCAGCTTGCCGCCGGCGCTGGTAATACGGCGCTCAAGATCCTCGCAGGTCACGGCATTGTCGACCACAATGGCAAGGTCGTGCTCAACGGCCGGGTACTGCGAGAACTCGCGGTAGTTCTCCTGGTTGCGGGCGCCCTTGATCAGCTTGTCCAGGTCAAGCTCAAAGGCAACGACAACCTCGTCGATGCCGCAGGCCTCGCGCGCCTCGGGGTGGATCTCGCCGACCCAACCCAGCACGGTGCCGCCGGACAGAACCTCGGCCGCACGACCCGGCTGCAAAAAGGCATAGCCCTCGCCCTCGACGGGACGGAAGCGAACCTTCTCGATGCGCAGCTGGGCGAGCAGCTCCTCGACGATACCCTTGCCAAAGAAGAAACGCAGTTTACGGTACTTCATGTTCCAAGACTGCTCGCTCCACTGGCCCGAGAGCACACCCGCGACGGACTTGGTCTCCTTGGGCAGGCTGGCGTTCTCGCGACCGTGGAACAGGCTGCCGACCTCGTACAGGTGCACGTTGGGCGTACCGTGCGCCTCGTTGTAGGCCACGGACTGCAGCAGGCCCGGCAGCAGCGAACGACGCATCTCGGTCTGCTCGGCCACCAGCGGGTTCATGAGCACCACGGGGCAGCCGCGACCCTCGGTGGGCATGCCGATCTTCTCCAGGTCGCCCGGGGCGGCAAAGCCAAAGGTCGTGGTCTCGTTGAGGCCGCAGGCGCGCAGGATCTCGCCGACCTTGCGGGTGAGCTTCTGCTCGCGGGTCAGGCCGCCGATGTGGTTCTTGGCAGCCGGGATGGTCGCCGTCACACGGCCCATGCCCCATAGGCGCAGGACCTCCTCGATCAGGTCAATCTCGCGCGGCAGGTCGGGACGGAAGCTCGGCGGGGTAACCATAAAGTCCTCGCCGTCGCGCTCGACGGTGCAGCCCAGACGGGTAAGCGAACGCTCGATAAAATCGGGCTCGATGTCGGCACCGCAGATGGCATGCACGCGGGCCAGGCGCAGCTTGATGCTGTCGATGGTCTTGGGCGCGGGGAAAACATCGACATAGCCGGGAGCAACCTCGCCGCCGGCGATCTCCTCGATGAGCGCGCAGGTAACGTTGGCGACATCCACGCAGCCAGTCTCGTCAACCTGGCGCTCAAAGCGAATGGAGGCGTCGGAGATCAGCGACAGATCGCGGCTGGTGTGCGAGGTGCGACCGGCGTTGAAGCAAGCGCTCTCGACCATCACGTCGACGGTGTCGTCCTCGATCTCGGAATCCATGCCGCCCATAACGCCGGCCAACGCCACGGGGCGCTCGCCGTCGGTGATAAGGCCCATGCCGGCGTCGAGCACGCGCTCTTCGCCATCGAGCGTCGTGAATTTCTCATCCTGCTGGGCGGCGCGAACCACCACGCGACGGTGGCCATCGCGCTCGGCAAAGGTGTCCAGGTCAAAGGCGTGCAGCGGCTGACCGGTGAGCATCATCACGTAGTTGGTGATGTCGACGATGTTGTTGTGCGGACGCACGCCCAGGGCGTTAAGGCGCTTGACCATCCAGTCGGGCGACGGGCCGACCTTCACGTTGCGCACGATGCGGGCGACATAGCGGTCGCACAGGCCCTCGTCGGCAATCTCGACGGAAAGCTCGTCGTCGGTCGCGCGGCCAGTCTCCGCCTTGATGGCGGGCAGCTCCACGTGGAAATCGCGGTCGAAAATGGCACCGGTCTCGCGGGCCATGCCGATCATGGACAGGCAATCGGGACGGTTGGGCGTGATCTCGCAGTCGAGCACAGTATCACTCGAGCCCACGTACTCGGCAAACGGCATACCGCAGGGCGTGTCCTCGGGCAGAATCATGATGCCGGAGTGGTCGCCACCCAGGCCGAGCTCGCGCGCAGAGCAGTTCATGCCCATGGACACGACGCCGCGAAGCTTGCTCTTCTTGATCTTGACGTCGCCGGGCAGGACAGCGCCGATCATGGCCGTGACGATGTGGTCGCCGGCCTCGAAGTTCTGCGCGCCGCAGACGATCTGCAGCGGAGCGGGATTGCCGTCGGCATCGAGGTTCTTGTCGCCCACATCGACCGAGCACACATACATGTGGTCGCTATCGGGGTGCGGGGTCTTGGTGAGCACCTTGGCGGTCACCACGTGGTCGAAGGACTCGCCCACGGTGTCGATCGCCTCGACCTCGGTGCCGGTACGGATATATTCGTCCGAAAGGGTCTTGGGATCCTCCGGAATATCGATCATGGTCTTGAGCCAGTCGTAAGAAACGCGCATCTAACTGGTCTCCTTTCATAAATGCGGCTTTGAGCCAAAAAACTGCAACGGAGACGGGTTTTCCAAGTGCCGCAGATTGCCTTGAAAGAGGAGGGCCGCGTACTTAGGTACGCAACCGACGATTGAAAGGCAAGGTGCGGTGCTTGGGAAAGCCGCCGGGCCTAGAACTGATTTAAGAAGCGCATATCGCCCGTCATGAGCGTTCTGAGGTCCGGCAGGTCGTAGCGCAGGGCCGCGACGCGCTCGGCGCCAATGCCAAAGGCGAAGCCGGTGTACTTCTCGGGATCGATGCCGCAGTTGATCAGGACGTTGGGGTCGACCATGCCGCAGCCCAAGATCTCGATCCAGCCGCTGTGCTTGCAGAAGTTGCAGCCCTTGCCGCCGCACACGTGGCAGCTCACGTCCACCTCGCAGCTGGGCTCGGTGAAGGGGAAGAAGTGCGGGCGGTAACGCGTCTTGCGATCCTCGCCAAACATGCACTTAACAAAGTAGTCGAGCGTGCCCTTCAGGTCGCCAAAGGTGATGCCCTCGTCGACGACCAGGCCCTCGATCTGGTTGAACTGCGGCAGGTGGCAGGCATCGGCCGTGTCGGGACGGTAGACGGTGCCCGGGCAGATCATGTAGATGGGCGGCTTCTGCGACTCCATAGTGTGGATCTGCACGCCCGAAGTCTGGGTGCGCAGCAGCACGTCGGACTCGCCGTGGGCGTGAGCCTCGGGGTGCGCGACGCTGCCGGGGTTGTTGTCGACCACGTAGAAGGTATCGCGGGCCGAGCGGCTCGGGTGATCCATGGGAGCGTTGAGCGCGGTGAAGTTGTAGTAAGAGGTGTCGACCATGGGGCCGGACTCGACGGTGTAGCCGATGCCGCAGAAGATGTCCTCGGCCTCCTCGATGATTTGCTTGATCAGGTGCTGGTGGCCGATCTGCGGACGGATGCCCGGCAGCGTGATGTCGACGGCGTCGTGCTCGAGTGCGCGCTTGAGGGCGGCGGCCTTCATCTCGGTGTTTCGCTCGTCGAGCATGCCCTCGATCAGCTGGCGCATCTCGTTGGCGCGCTTGCCCATCACGGGACGATCCTCGGGGGCGAGCTTGCCCATCATGCGCATCAAGCCGGTGATACGACCCTTGCGACCGAGCAGCTCAACACGCGCAGCCTCGAGCTTGGCGGCGTCATCGGCGCCTGCGACGAGCTCCTTGGCCTCTTCCTCGAGTTTGACCAGATCATCAATCAGACTCATGTCTTCCCTTTCGTCTCTCGCGCATCCACTTGCCGCGGCGGCTGGAGCCACCCGGAGCTGCGGATGTGCGGCCCGGTTCGGTAACAAAAAAACCGCCCTCGGGCGTGTGCATTGCCCAAGGACGGTTGAATTCCGCGGTACCACCTTGTTTGACCCGGCGGATGTCTGGCCCGCCGTGCCCACTCTGCGCCCCTTATCGCGAGGCTCACGGCTTCCCTACTGGGGCTTCGCCGCCGCTAGCCGCGCGCCCGTTGAGGTCGCTGCTCGGGAGTGAACGCTTGGCCCTTGCCACCGCAGGAAGGCTTGCAGCCCATGACCTTCCCTCTCTTGCCGGCGACGCGGCGGGCAAAACCCTCTCCGTCAACGCATTGGGCTATAGGATAACACATTCTGCGTGTGCATCGCCGCGTTCCGTTTTGTTCGCACTGGGTACAAGGCAGGTAGCTGTGCAAACTGGCCGCACGCCCACCCGTGGCGCTCGACCTGCGAGATCAAGGATATAGGTATGAGAAAGAAACTCGATAAGAAGGCCAAGGCGGGCAAGAGCATCAAGAAGCTCCGCAAGCTCGAAGGCAAGCTGTGGACTCGCGAGTACCTGCTCAAGATTGCCGAGTTCGATGGAGCGACGATTGCTCCTGCCAACGGCGCAGCAGCGCGTGCCGACGCCATGGGCACGCTTGCCGGCGAGCATCACAAGCTGCTGACCAGCGAGAAGTCCGTTGAGCTCGTACGCTCGTTAGCGCGCGAGACCGTCGCCGGCGGCAAAATCGACGACCCTCAGCTGCTCGACGAGATCCGTGTGCTCGGCCGCGATCAACGTGAGGCCAGTGCCATCCCCACCGAAGAAGCCGAGGCCTGGACCAGGCTCACCTGCGAGGCGGACGCCGTGTGGCACAAGGCCAAGGCAGCCAACGACTGGGCGAGCTTTGAGACCTATGTGGATAGAATCGTCGCCCAACTTAAGCATCAGGCCGAGCTCATGGACCCCAAGCGCGATCCATACGACGTTTGGCTCGACCAGTACGAGCGCGGCCTTTCCGCCAAGAGCTTCGACGCGTTTTGCGACGAGGTCAAGGCCACGGTCGTGCCGCTCGTGCACGCCATCGGCGAGCGCGGCCAGCAGCCGGCTGCCGACTTTTTGCACGCCCACGTGCCCGAGGCTGCCCAGCGCGCCATGAGCTTCGACCTTATGAAGCTTGTCGGCCTGGACCTGGACGACACCGCGCTTGCCTTTACCGAGCATCCGTTTAGCGAGGGCTTTGCCGTGGGCGATGCGCGCATCGCGACGCACATCTACGAGGACGACTGCATCTCCAACGTCTACAGCATCATCCACGAGGCGGGGCACACCATGTACGAGCTGGGCGTCAATCCCGCCTATGCGCGCACGTGCCTGGAGGGCGGCACCTCCATGGGCATCCACGAGAGCCAGAGCCGCTTTTTCGAGAACACCGTGGGTCGCAGCCGCGCCTTTATGGGCCCGCTGCTCGAGGTGCTGCGTCGTCACGCGCCCGAGGTCTACGGCGACGTCGACGAAGACACGCTCTACCGCGCCGTGAACATCGCGCAGCCGTCGTTGATCCGCACCGAGGCCGACGAGCTCACCTATCCGCTGCATATTATGGTGCGCTACCAGATCGAGCGCATGCTGTTTGCCGGCGAGGCTACGGCCAAGGACATCCCCGCGCTTTGGAATCGCTTTATGGACGAGTACCTGGGCATTCCAGTTCCCGACGACACGCACGGCTGCCTGCAGGATACGCATTGGAGCGGCGGTTCGTTTGGCTACTTCCCCACGTATGCGCTGGGTAGCGCCTACGATGCCATGTTTGTGCCGGCCATGTGCCGCGACGGCGTCGACCTTACCGGTGCCTGCGCGAGTGGCGATCTGTCACCCGTTCGCGCGTGGCTGGGCGAGCACATTTGGCAGTGGGGTCGCGCCAAAGACGCGCCGGAGCTCATCAAGGGCGCCTGCGGCATGGCCTTTGACGCCCGCTACTACTGCAGCTACCTGCAGGACAAGTTCACCACGCTGTACGAGTTGTAAGGATTGACCAGCACGCCATCGCCAACGCCAACCATGTTGACGCCAATGTCTTGGCAACGTCAGCGAAAACGACCCTAAGCGAGCAAGGCGACGTGAAATGAAAGGGCGCTGACCTTCTGGTCGCGCCCTTGAAATTGAACGTCAGATTGCCGCTTAGGGGCGTTTGCAGCGTCGAGCAGTTACGCGGTTTGGTAAAACCGCGTAACTACAGAGCCTCGAGTGCGTTGGCGATGCGCTTCATGGCGGCATCGGCGGATGCTTGGTCGGGCGCCTCGGCCAGCACGCGGATAACCGACTCGGTTCCGCTCTTGCGTACGAGCACGCGGCCCTCGCCTGCCAGCGCAGCCTCGGCCTCGGCGATGGCGTTCTGCACGCCCATGTTCTCGAGCGCGGCGTCCTTGTCCGCCACGCGCACGGCCACCTGCGCCTGCGGCAGCAGCTTGCACGGAGCCGTGAGCTGCGAGAGCGTCTCGCGCTCGGCGCGGATCACTTCCATCACGCGCAGCGAGGTCATAATGCCGTCGCCCGTGCGCTCGATATCGCCAAAGATCGTATGGCCCGTCTGCTCGCCGCCCAGGCTGTAACCGCCCTCGCGCATCTTGGCATACACGTGACGGTCGCCCACACCGCTGGTCACGACACTTAGGCCGGCAAGCTCCAACGACTTGATCAGGCCAAAGTTGCTGGCAATCGTCGGAACCACGGTACCGCCCGAAAGGCGACCGTGCTTGTTCAGGTACACGCCGCACACGTACAGGATCTGGTCGCCATCGACCACGCGGCCGCGCTCGTCCACGGCCAGGCAGCGGTCGGCATCGCCGTCGTAGGCAAAGCCCACGTCCAGGCCCTGCTCCACCACATGGCGCTGCAGACGCTCCATATGCGTGGAGCCGCAGTCGACGTTGATGTTAAAACCATCAGGCGCGGCATTGATCACGCGCACGTCGGCGCCCAGCGCGTCGAACACCGGCTTGGCCACCGAGGACGCCGAGCCGTTGGCGCAGTCGATGCCGATCTTGACGCCCTGAAGCGAAAAGTTCGCGCTGGCGATGAGCGAGGCAATGTAGCGGTTGCGGCCCTGCATGTAGTCCACCGTGGCGCCGATGTGGTTGCCCGTGGCCAGCGGCACCTCGCTCTTGCTATCGACGTAGTCCTCGATGAGCTCCAGTACGTCCTCGTCCATCTTAAAACCGTCGCTATTGACGAGCTTAATGCCGTTATCGCAAAACGGGTTGTGGCTCGCGCTGATCATGATGCCGCAATCGAAGCAGCCTTCCACGGTCTGATGCGCTACGCCCGGCGTGGGGATCACGTGCAGCATATAGGCGTCCGCGCCGCTCGCGACCAAGCCGCTCACCAGCGCCGCCTCAAACATATAACTCGAGCGACGCGTGTCCTTACCCACGATGACGCGCGCCTTGCGCTCGCGGTTGGCGCCGTAATACCAGCCCACAAAACGGCCAATCTTATAAGCGTGCTCTACCGTCAGCCCAACGTTAGCCTCACCGCGAAAGCCGTCGGTGCCAAAGTACTTCATGCGCTCTCCTTACAAAATAGGGGCGAACAGATTGCCTGTCCGCCCCAAAATGGTACTCGATTATCTGCGCTACCAGAAAAACCCTACGCCGACGCGCTGTCGCGAGCCGCCTGGCATGTAGGAGTCTGACGCAGCGTAAGCGGCTTGTCCCCCGCCTCGGCTGACGTGGTCAGCGTATATGTGATCGTCGTCGTCTCGCCAGCATGCAGGTCAACGGTGCCCGAATAGAAGGGGATTCCATGCCACGTAGCGGCGCCAAGACCAAACTGGGTGCCCTCGACGGTCAGATCAGTAATGTTGCCGCCCGTCGGGGCAAACAACGAGACATTCAGACGCTCGTCGTCGCGCGCGGCATCGGGCGCGCTCGCCGCGACGTAGTCGGGCAGCTTGCCGGCCTCCTCCTGCGTCATGATGTTCGTCAGGGTAACGGCGATGCGATACGAGCATGTGCCGTCACCGTTCTTGATGCCCTGGCCAATCTGCGTATCGGCATTCAGGTACCAGTCGAGCTTGGAGAAGCTCAGGTTGTTAAAGTAGACACCAGCAACGGGATCTTCACTCGGGTCATCCGGATCGGGCAGCGAGGCGTCGATGTTCATCTCCTTGATAGCGTTCTGCTCGTCATCGTTTTTCATCCACGCGATCAGGCGGCCCTCTTCGGCACCGCGCTCAACGGCGCTGACAAGCTTCGTAACATCGACATCGCCGATACCGCCAAGGATCTTGTCGAAGGCAGCGCTGGCGACGGATGCAAAGATGCCGTCCGACTCCTCGACCGGATAGTTCCAGTACACATCGTGCATGAGGACCTTTGCGGCGTTGGTGCCGTCGACAACCGTTCCGTCGGGCAGCGACACGTTACCGACCAGGCCCAGCAGATACTGCAGGAACACCGGGTCGATGCCGACGACGCCATCAACGTCCTGCCCATATTGGGACTTCCACAGCGCGGCGACACGCTGCGAGTTGCGGGGCCAATCAGGCGAATAGGTATTGCCCGAGTTGTACAGGTTACTGTGGTTGCCGAACAGCGCCTCATCCTCTTCGTCGACACTCTCGACTGCCTCATCCTCACTGAGCCCAATGCGGGGAACAAACTCGCCAATCGACATCTGGCCGTCGGTGACCGAAATCAAACCTTGCGAACCGCCAAAGCCGCCGCAGGCACGAATTTCGACGTTGTTCATGGCGTACACAAGGTAGTTACGCGTCTGGCCGTTGGCGCCGAGCATCTGGGGAAGGACGGGGGCGACCTTCTCCGCCGCGTCAACCGCGCCGTTGAGGGTGGCAAAGCCGTCCTTGGCCTTATCGACCAGCTCGGTCACTTGGGAAATATGAGTATCGCCAATACCCTGGATCTTCTCGTTGGCGCTCTTGAATACCTTCGAGCTGCTGGAAAGCGAATCGGCGACCGCCTGCAGCGCGGACACGTTAATCATGCCGTCCTGGAACAGCTTGCCGGGCGTGGCCTGCGAAAGGTTGTCGGCCATGGGAACCAGCGCGTTGCTCGAGACATCGGACAGGGCATCAATCATGGTGCGGGCCGCACTGATGTCGCTGCCATACACCGGGATAAACGAAGCCACCGTCCACAGCGGGCTCGAGGTCTCCGCCTTCATGCTATCGCAGAGCCCATCGATCTTCTTCGCGTCGTCAGGCAGCGTCGAAAAATCGCCCGACGTGACCTTGTCCTTAAGGCCACCGACGATCTCGACAGCCTCCTTCGCTTCGCTCTTTACGGTCTTTGCCGAGTTAAGCAGCATAAAGCCACTTGCGCCAAGCGCAACGAGAAGCACCGCGACTACAGCGGCAATAATGGCGCCAGTGTGACGCTTTTTGCGCTCGCCCTTGCGATGGCGATGACGGACCAGACCGTCAGAGGTCGAACTCGACGAAGCGTCGCTACCGTAGTTCAAGCCAAAATCGTAATAATCTTCCTTGGAACCCGAGCCCGCAAACTGGGCACCGCTATCATCCAGGCGGGCGAACGTGCCAGTCTCGGAGGCGCCGGTGTAAATCGTGCCAAGGTTACCCGTAAGCCCCGCGCCACCGGCAGAGGGAGTATTGTTGGCGGCCTTGCCGGCATTAACGTTGCCGGCGGTATTCGCGGCGTTGGCAGCACCTGCGTTGTTCGCAGGTATCGAAGGGGCCCCGCTCGGCTGCGACGTGGAGGTTGCACCGCCCGCAAAGACATTCCCTCTTGCACGGCCGGTCTTTTTTGCCTTTTGAGACTGCTCGTACAGAGCGGTAAACATCGCCGTCTCGCCCGGGGACACGCGCTTACCGGAACCGCCCTGCCCAGCGCCGCCCGGCGTGCCGGCCTTACCAGCCCCGTTCGGACGCGGCGGAACTGCAGGACGGCCGCTATCGCTGCCCTTAAAGTGATTACCAGCCATAAAGAAATCCTCGCAATTGAGTCGCAATGAAAAAGTCCATAACGTTACTAGTTTATGGCATTTTGAGCATCGACAGCTAAACTCCAGACACGGACATCAATTGGCGAAAATGTGGCACAACGCCTTTTCCGTCTTGGCGCCAGCTACACCGTCAAAAACACCATCGCGATAATCATGGCAAAGCCCGCCAGGTCGGTGGGCAAAAACACCGTTCCCAGCATAAGGGCGCTGGTGATGGTGGCCGAAACCGGCTCCATGGTTCCAAGGAGGCTCGCGCGCACCGAGCCAATCTCCTTAACGCCCTGCATGTAGAACATATAGGCGAAGAACGACCCCACCACAATAAATATCGCGAGCGCGCCGACACCCGAGGGGCCGAGCGCCGGCATATGCGCCCACGGCTGGGTAAAGATACTCATCACGATTCCCGCCGAAAGCATGGCCGAGCCCGTGACGACCGGGCTACCGTATTTGTTGAGGATTCCGGCAGGGATGATTGCTATGCAGGCACCGCCCACTGCGCACAAAAGGCCCGAGAGCAGGCCCATCGGCGAGATGTTGAGCGTACTGGGGTCGCCGCCCGTGGCGATCAAAAACGTTCCGCCCAATGCGAGCAAAATGCCAAGAGCCTCGCGCGTGCGCGGCAGTCGATGCGCGGTGACGCAGGCATACCCCATGACGACCACCAGCTGCAGGCACTGGAAGACGGTCGCGGTGCCCGCGTTGGTCAGGCGCACGGCTGACAGATAGCAAAGCTGGTTGAACAGCAGGCCAAAGATCGTAAACAGAATAAGCTGCTTGCGATCGGCGGGGGTAGTCCACAGCTCGATCAAGCGGTCGCGGTCTTTTCTGAGCACAACGAACATAAAGAGCAGGCCAGCGATAACTTGGCGCACGCTCATCAGCCAAAACGTCTCGATATGGCACACGTCAAAGAGGTAGCTGGCGCTGGTGCCAGAAAAACCCCAAAACGTACCGCCGGCAAACGCGGCGAGCGTACCCAGGGCCATCTTGCGCGCCTGGGCGTCGTTGAGGCGGTCGCGCCATGCGCGGCGGGTGCTGCGGCTAAGCTCGTCAGTTCCCTCGGGCACGACAAAATCGGCCGCCGCCGTCATCGGCACCGAAGCCTTTTTACGTGCACGCTGCGCTGTGCGCTCCTGTTCCATTCCACTCCCCAGAAATCAATTGGCAACAAAGCGCTCAAACTGTAGCACGAATATTGATACGGAAATGCGGGCGATTCGGAACATCTACGAGCATCCAAATTGCAGGGACGAAAGGCACCGAAGAGCTATGCCGAGCGGTTGGAATCGTCTAGAACGCCGGGGGCGGCTTCCGCACTTCCCTCAGCATGCTCGCCATCGTCCCGGTCCTTGTCGCTGTCCCGGCCCTCCTGCTCGCGACGGCGCTTTTCGCGAATCTGCTCAACGGCCGCGCGCAAGGCGGCCTCGTCCTCGGCGCGCGCCACCTCTTGCGTGGTCTTGACCATATGGCGAATTTCGAGCACCAGCAGCACGATCAGCGGCACCACGATAAACGGAAAGAACAGCAGCGGATTGGTGAGCAGCGACACCACAACGCCCAGGCCTGCCGAGACAAAGACCACGCGGCCCACCACGTCGGCGGCGGGCACGGGCGCGGCATCCTCGACCGGATTGGCATCGCCCTTGGTGCGGTAGATCGGGGCGCCGTCGGCGGCGGCCTCCACGGCAACGATGCGGTGCGTGTTGAGCGAACCCTCCAGCGCGTCATCGGACGAATGGAAGGTGATGATGTCGCCCACCTGATAGGCCTGGCCGTCGCCGGTATCAACGACGATAAACGAGTGCACGGGAATCGCCGGCTCCATCGAACCGGTCAGCGTGCGCATAAAGCCATAGCCCATGATGGTGGGGATCTCGCCGGCGGGCGTGAACACCGTGCGCAGCAGCACCACAAAGGCGACGAGGATCACCACGGTCGCTAACACGTTGATCACGCGGAGCACGTGCTTCATCACTTGCCGTCGTCCTTTGCGGAAGTCTCGGGGTCGGCAGCGACCTCGGCCTCGGTGGCATCCGCCGCAGAAGCGCCATCCTCGTCAGGCGCGGTGGCCACACCCTCGCCAGCCTCGCCGCGCAAGCGAGCCAGCAGATAGCGCGACAGGCTGTTGCCCTCGGCGCGGCGCTCGGCACGCTCACGGTTGCGCTCGGCCCGCTCCAGCTCTTGCGCCAGCGCGTCCAGGCGCTGCTGCATCTCCGCGCGAGCAGCTTCGACCTCGCGCTCGCAAGCGGCACGGACGGCGGCGACCTCCTGCTCGATGCGCTCCCCCGCCTCGAGCTCGGCCGCGGCAATGCGTGCATCGGCGTCGGCACGGGCCTCCTCGGCGGCACGCGTGGCGGTGTCGCGCTCGGCGGCAGCGGCGGCGACCTTTTCGTTGGCATCCACCGCAGCCTGCTCAACGGCAGAGTCGGCAGCAACGCGGGCAGCATCGATTGCGGCATCGGCGGCCTGCTGGGCGGCGGAGACCTTCGCCTCAGCCGCGGCAACGGTGTCGGCGAGCGCCTGCTCCGCTGCGGCTGCCGAGGCGTCGGCCGCCTCCTGCGCGGCGCGAGCATCGCGTTCGGCCGTCAGCTGCACTTCCTCGATCTGCAGCTTGGCGGCGTCCAACTTGGCATGCAGCTCGGCCATCTCCTTGGCAGAGGCCTCGCGCACGGCGGCGAGCTCGGCCGCAGCAGTGTCCTTGGTGGCCTGCAGCTCGGCAGCGTCGGCCGCCGTCTTGGCGGCCAGGGCCGCAGTAGCATCGCTCTTAACCTGCGCGACCTGCTCGGAAGCCGCCTGCTCGGCGGCAGCAACCTTGGCGTCCGCGTCTGCCCGGGCGGCAGCCACCTCGGCATCGGCCTCGGCGCGCATCTGCTCAAGCTGCGCCGCCGCGGTCTCACGCGCTTCGACAGCGTCGGCCTCGGCAGCCTTCTTGCCCGCCTCGACATCCTCCAGCGAACCTTGCAGCTCCTCAACATCAGCCTCGGCCATCTGCGCGCGTTGCGTCAGCGCCAGCTCGCGCGTCTTGGCCTCGTCCAGCTCGTCGGCCAAATCATCGCGCTCGTCGGTCAACGCGTGCGCCTGCACCTTCCAAGACTTGACCTGCCCCTGCAGCTCCTCGATCTGCTCGCGTGCCTCGGCCAGCGCCTGCTCGGCATCGAGCTGGGCCTGCGTGACCTCCTCCACAAACACGCGCCGGACCTCGACGTCGGGCAGGTCGGGGCTATCGACCTGCTCCTCCTTAATCTCCTTAATAAACTTGGGCGCCACCGGCGCGTGTTGCACGCTCTCGAGCTCCTGCAGGTTGCGCTCGTCATCGGTCAGGCTCTTAAAGACGGTGTAGTTGTTAATGAGGTTGGTGTACATCTGCACCATGTACTCGTCATCGAACGCCAGTGACTGCTGCTGCACGTCGATGTTGTAGCCCACCTTGTCGTAGCGCTCCATAAACTGCCACAGCTGGTAGCACTTGCGGTAGTTGGGGTCCTTCATGATGAGGTTGGTGCGCTGGATGGGGCTGCGGACCGCACTGCAACCGTTCATAATCTGGCAGAACGACGCGCCACGCAGCGCCATGACCAGACGGCGCACGCGGTCGATGCGCATAAAGACGTCCATGTTGTCGGCGTCGTTCTCGGCAAAGCTCTGGCGGTTCTTGACCGTCATCTCGACGTTGTACTCGATCTCCTCGTACGCATCGTCAATCTTGCTGTGCATCTTAAAGCGGTTGCGGATCTCGTTGCCCGTCGACCAAAAGATCACGTCGGTACGCTTGTCCACAAACGTCAGCAGGCGCTGAATCAGGTGGTAGATAAAGCGGTTCTCGTACAGGTCGTAGGTCTCGACGGTATTGACGTTGAGGATGCGCGTGGGATGGACGCCGCCATCGTCGCTCGGCGCCAAGAACTGCGTGTTCTGGCTCAGGTGACGGACGCTGTCGGCGCTGATCTTTTTGGCAAGCGAGACCGGCACCACCTCTTCCTCGGTGGTGATGAAGCGGCGCGGCTTTTCGATAATGGTGTTGATGGCGTCGAGCGAGTCCTCGATCATGCTGATCCATTCCTCGTCCACCACCTTGACGAGCTCCTCGCGCTGCTGCTCGATCGTGGTGCCCGAGGCCTGCGCCATCTCAAACAGATAGCGAAAGTAGCGGCTGTCCTCCTGGATGGGCTCCATCTGCTCGGAGAAGCTGGTATAGAGGTCCTGAATGGTCTCGGACATGGGTTACTCCATAGGTTGGATCGATCGGAAAGGGGCGGGGCGACATCACGCCGCCCCGCACTTACGCCATTAGTAGAAGTTCTGGATCCGCTGCAGGTACATGACGGAATCGGGCAGGCCGCCCTCGCCAAAGGTCTTCTCGATGTACTCGATCAGGCCCTTCATCTCGTCACGCACAAAGCTCACGTTCATGGACTCAAACTTCTTGAGTACCTTGCGGGCGATGATGTAGTCCATGCCGCCCAGCTCGGTGCCACCGCACGCCACGTACACGGGGATAAAGTCGTACATCTGCTTGATGATACGGTTGCCAAACGCCAGCTTAAAGCGGGTCTGCAGGTACTGGTCCAGCTTGTGCATCTTCTGGAGCAGCTCGTCGTCGATTACGTACTCGACCTTAGCCTTTTGGAACAGATACTGCAGGTGGTCGGCCGTCACGTGCACGCGCTCGTGCGGCTCGCACTCAAACGCGTCGGCGCGCTCGTTGAGCTCGATGGGGATCGCACGGTCGTACACCTTGTCCGTGATGGTAAAGGTGGAGTCGTCGTTGTTGGCGGTGCCGATAAACCACAAGCTGTCGGGAATGGTGAGCTTGCCGTCGTGCAGGGCCTTGGGGTCGGCGGCCCACTGGGTGGGCACCAGGTCGAGCACCCACTCGTCGTGGCTGGGCATCTCGAGCACCGACAGGATCTCGGCAAAGTAGTACTCCACGCGGGCGAGGTTCATCTCGTCGAGCACGATCATGGACGGGTCCTGGCGAAGGCCTGCCTCGTACACGGCGCGCAGGAACTCGGTCTCGTTAAAGCGCTTGGAAAACTCGTTAAAGTAGCCCAGCACCTCGGTGCGGTCGCGAAAACTCGGCTGCACCGACACGATGGTCGCGGGATTGTCCAGGTAGCGGCTAAAGCTGTAGGGCAGCGACGTCTTACCAGTACCCGAGATACCCTCCAGGATCAACAGCTTGGAGGCGGCCATGCCGGCCACAAAGCGGCGGATGATTTCGGGCGTGTAGTAGAGCTTCATCTGGCTGCATGCAAACGCGCGGAAGCTGTCGACAAAGTCCTCGAGCGAGATGGCATCGTCGTAGACCGGCGATTCCCAGTCGCGGTACTTAAGGTCCACGAGGGACAGCTTGGGAAAGCGGTTGGCGTGGGCGAGCTCTTTTTCCTCGGCAAGGGTCTTGGCCTCGACGGTGGCCTTGGCCATGGCGGCCGCGGCGTCCTTGACGCCCTCGCCATCGAGCGCGAGCGATGCGTTGCCCGACATGACGGCCGTCGCCGCTGCGCCCTCGCCAGCAGCCGCACCGGCGCCCGCAGCGGCGCCCACCACGTTGCCCACCGTGGGCAGGTGGTCGTCGGCCAGGGCCGAGGCACCCACGTACGGAATCTGCTTGGTGCCGCCCATGGCATTGACCTTGAGCGCCAGCAGCTTGTTCTTCTCGTCCATGAGGTCGAGCACCTGCTTGTTCAGGCGGCCGATCTCGCGATAGAGCGCCTTGTTGGACGTGTCGTCGCGATGCAGGCGACGGTTGATGCGGTAGTGGTGGATCAGAATGGCCACAATCAGCACGGGGACTGCGATGAGCATGGCAAACAGAATGACCGCGCCGATTTTGCCCACCAGGTCAAACGTGGTGAAGTAGGTCATAAAGATGTTGAAGTACTCAACCCAGCCAAACACCAGCAGGTTAAGGATGGAGCTCACAACGGCAACGACGTTGTAGACAACCTTTGCCAGCAGCTCCCAGGCAAATCCCAGAAACTCACTCACCGTCGGCACCCTCCTGCTTGGTCGCGTTCATCGCCGCCTCGGCCTCGGCCTTCAGACGACGGGCTTCCTCGAGCTTGGCCTCGGCCTGGGCAAGCTGCTCGGCGGCGTTATCGGCCGTGACGGTAGTGTCACCCTTGCCCTCGGCGTCCACGATGGCAGCCGCGGCGGCCAGGCGGTCCTCCTCGGCCATAGCGCGCTTGAGGTTCATGCCCACCACGATGAGGTGATACACCTGGTAGATAAAGAACAACAGCATGGGCAGCACAATCACAATGAGGAAGCCCATGGAGCTGGACAGGAAGTCCATGACCTTGCCCATCTGCGGCAACGCAAACACGTACTTGCCCACGATGTCGCCGTCGCTGATGATGTGCGTATCGGCCACGTCGTTGTTATCTCCCTTGGTGGTAAAGCTGCGCATGCCGTTGACCTCGTCGATGGCGGCGATGCGGTGCGTGTTGAGCGCGTACTCGTTGTCGATGATGGTATGGAACGTCACGATGTCGCCCACCTCGAGCTTGGAGGTGTCGCACTTTTTGATGAAGATGAGGTCGCCCTTGTTAAACGTGGGAGCCATGGAGTCGGACTGCACGGCGAGCGGGGTGAAGCCGGCGATGTCAGAGACGCTGCCGTCCTCGCGCGTGGCAAGCGTGGTAAACGCATACAGGGCCGCCACCAGGATGATGATCCACATGACAACGCTCAGCGCGATGGATGCGACTTTTTTAACAGATTGCATAATGTCCCTTACTACCGTGTCTGTCTAGGTCGTGCGCGGCCCGGTGGCCGCCGTGCATATCTACTGTTCCTCGATGCCCTCAAAGCGCATCGAAACCGAATAGTTAGCTCCCTTTAGCATATTAGTGCAATTTGGGTCCGTTCCCTCGAGCCATATGCGAACGGTTACCGGCTTATCCGTATCTTTTATCAGGTCGAACATATCGCTGGCCGCGGTGGCCGTGCCCGAGTCGAGCCCAAAGACGGTGGCCGCGCCGGATGAGCCCCCGCCCCCGTTGGGGTTGTAGACCCAGGTGTGGCCGTCGGCAGTAAAGCTCATGCGCATGGCGCTGGCCATGCCCTGCGTATCGGAGCTAAACCGCGTGCCGGACACGCCGCCGTCGCCATCCTGCCCGGTCAGGCGCACACGCAGGTCCGTGCTACTCATAAAGTGCAGCGTAAACTCCAGGTAGGCGCCGGTGGCAGGGTCGGCGGTGGAGCCGTCTTCGAAGGTGAAGGTCTGGTAGTCGCTCGTAGTGACGGGTTTGAGCTTGGATGCGTCGATGTCCACGCCCTTTTCGCTGGCGATGCGTGCCGAGATCTGGTCGAAGCCCAGGCTGTGGACGTACTCTTCGAAGGTGGCGTGCTCGTCCAGGTCAAAGCGCAGCGAACCGTCGGCGTTGGCGTCGATCATGAGCATGCGGGTCTTGGCGCTATCGGCGATGGAAAACCAGGCAAACGTTGCCATGGCTATTGCCACCAGGGCAAACAGCACCAGCACCACGGTGGTGGTGAGCTTGCGGCGCAGGTCGGTGTCGGCGGGGGCGTTGGGCTTACCGGTGGCGGACGCACAGTTGGCGGCGGGTTGCTTACGCGTCATGGCTACTCACCGTCCAAGGTCGCAAAGAGGGCCAGGTGCAGGGTGCCCGGGTCTTGATGCAGGTAGTCAGCGCTATCGGGGTCGGTGCCCTCGATGTAGTAATAGATATCCAGACGATAGGTCTGGCCAAGCCCCAGCGTGGCAAGCGTGTTTTGCGGACGCGTGGCCGTCTCGCTCGTGTCCAGCGTAAAGGCGGCCGGGTCCTGCGTGACGTTGGCACCGCAAGCGAGCTGGCCGTTTTGCCAGCCCAGCAGCATGCCATCGGCATAGCCGGCAAGGCCAGCCGGGGCGGTCGTGGGATGCTCGCCGCGATGGCCGCTGTCGGAACTGTCGAGCTCAAAGATGTTGGTGGCGAGCACCTGGCCGCCGCTCGAGATCTTGATGCCCACGCGGGCCGCGCGCAGCAGCTCGGCGTCGGCACCCTGCGGGACCAGCGACTCGGCCAGATACAGGTTGACCTTGCCCGCTACTTTGCTGGCGCCCGTTCCGGTAATGGTGGGGCGCAGGTCAATCCAGCCGTGATAGAACGCGGAACCGTTGTCTTTTGCCTGTTCAAACACCGTGGCATCGCCGGCTGAGTTGTTTTGCGCGCAGGCGGCAAAGCCGTTGAGGTCAAAAGTCGAGACCGGGTAGAGCGTCACGGCGCCGGTCGCGTTGGAAGTTAGAGACACGTCGCCCTGCTGCGACCAGCTGCCGGCGTCGGCGTCGCCCAGCTCCAGAACCAACTTGGACGTGTCGCTGTGCACGCTCACCGAGTTGGTGTTGACCTTCATGTTGCTGGTAAACCAGGCGTAGGTTGCGACACCCAGCGTGGCGGCGAGTGCCACCATGACGAGCGCGATGTAGGCACGCGCTCGGCGGGCGTGGCGGCGGGCGGCGGCGCCCTCGAGGCGTGAGCGCTCGGCGGCTGTGCTGGAGGGGCCCGCGGGGGTCGTGCCCTGGGTTTTGGCCTTGCGGCTATCGTCTGGCATGAGCTTTTTATCTTCCATGTCACTCGCCCCCTTATGCCTTGGCCGCGGCAAAGGCAAGCTGCAGCACCACATCGCGGGCCTGGGCCTCGTCGATGCAATTGGCGTCGCAGCCTTCCATGTACACAACGTAGCGAACGCTTGCCACCTCGTTGGCGGCCAGCGTGCAGATGGGCGTGGCGCCTGCGCGCGCCGTGGGCGTGTCGCCGGTGCCGTCCATGCTAAAGGCGCTTATGGCGCGCGCAGGGTCGGCGGCGTAGGTCCAGCCCGAGGCGCCCGCCGCCACGACCACGCCGTCTTGCGCGGTGGTGCGCCTGCTGGTGGCGCCCGCGGTATTACCCAGGTCGTCGCAGGTAAAGATATGCGTTTGCGTGCCCGATGGGGTCGTGATGACCAGGCCCAGGCGCAGTGCGGCCAGCAGCTGCGGGTCGCTCGTCACGCTCATCTGCCCCTGATACAGGTACACGTTGAGAGCGCTATCGCTGCCCTTAAGGTACAGCGTGCCCGAAAGGGCGTAGTCGTCCAGCTGCGCGGTGCAGTCGGCGTAGTCGGTCGTGATGCCCGCGGCGTTTTGGAACGTGCCACGCCAAAAGCGGGAAAGGCCTGCCGTAGAGATGGGATAGAGCGTTTTGTCGGCGGCGGCTAGCGTTGCCGTTGTGTCCCATGGTCCGTTGGCCGAAAGTCCAATCTGCAGGTCGGAGCCCTCGTCGCTTACCGTGTGTGCCACAGGCGTCACGTTGGTGTAACGCGAGTTGCTAAACCACGCGTAGGTGGCGGCGCTCAGGGCAGCCACCAGCACGAGCATCCATGCGGCCGCAGCAACCATGCGACGGCGCGAGCTCAGGATGTCTTTGATGTTCGATGTACTCATGCCCCGGCCCCCTACGAACGCTTGCCAGCAAAGCGCAGCGCCAGCGATTGCAAGCTGGTGGTGGCCAGATTGTTGGTGCAATCGGGGTCGCAGCCTTCGAGCCACACGTACACATCCACACGCACGGGCGTGCTACGGTTGGCTCCCTTGGCAGCGGCGGGCAAGCTGCAGATCTTGGTCGTGGCCTCCTTGAGGCCCACGATACCGGTGTCTTCGTTGTAATCGCAGAAGTGTGCGCTGGTCAGCTGGTCAAAATGGACCGTGGCGCCATCGGAACGGGTGCTGTCGAGCACCAGGTGGTTCTGCTCGTTCTCGCCGGCATCCTTGCCGTCGAGCGTGTTGTAGCGCGCCTGGGGATTGTGCTCGCCCGAGACCTCAAAGATGTACTGGCCCGTCACGGTATCGCCCTGCCCTGGAGCATAGGTAACCAGTCCCACACGCAGGGCGGTGGAGATGGGGTTTGCCGGGTCCTGCTCGGTAAAGTCGATGCCTGACAGGTACACGTCGGTCGCGGCCGAGTTGGTGGCCAGGTACAGGGAAGTCTTGTAGTAATCGGAATGCTCGGCGGCACCAAACATGCTGGCAAACAGCGAGTCCTGCGTGGTTCCGCCGGTAAAGCCCGTTACCTTTTGGAAGCCGTTGAGTACGTTGTCGGTCGAGACGGGATCGAGCAGGCCCGCAAAGCTCAAACCGGCGTTGGTCTTGTACTCGCCGTCGTATTCGTTGGAGATAAGGAAGGTCACACCCGTGCCCGCGGCCATCTTGACGTCGGTGATATGGCGGTTGGCGTTGTAGATGTACCAGGCATACGTTACGGCTCCGGCAGCAGCAAGCGCCACCAGCAACGTGGCGAGCATGCGATTGAACTGTTTTCGCAGCGACTGCGCGTCCGACATGCCCCTCCCTCATTTGCCGCGTTGTAAACTGCCTGGGCACCATTTGCCCATAATGGAGTTATTTTACGCGAACGTGCAGTTCATCGGGGGTACAAACGGGACTTTTCGCGTGCTGTTCGCGCTGCGGCGGGCTCCGATGGGGCCACAAATCACCAGTTTTTTAAAATAGTTCTTGCCACCGGGTGGGAGCTCCGTTATATTATTTCCTGCGCACTCGCGCACCCTTGATCGGGCGTTTAGCTCAGGGGGAGAGCGCTTCCCTGACACGGAAGAGGTCAGAAGTTCAAATCTTCTAACGCCCACCAAATGTTCGCAGCTCAGAGGCTTCGCCTCTGAGCTGTTTTGTTTTACGCCGCCAAGCCAAGAGGGCGTCGCGGCACCCAAAACCGCTTCGACAACGCCAGCAACCACCCCAACCAAGCCCAAAGCCGCCCAAACAACCCCAGCGGGCGCCCCGATCAGGCCCGAATGGGCCTCGCAGCCATATCCGGGTGACCCCCGCAAATCGAGGGTGAATGGTTTCCCGCGAAGTGAACGCGCCAAAACGGACCCCCGGAGCATCGACACTTTTTGCGGCTCATTTCCTGCGGTTTTGTCGTTAGAATCCTGCGGTTTTGGCGCCAAAAAGTGTGGATGCTTCGGGGGTCCAAAAACACTCGCTCACTTCGCGGGAAACCATTCACCTTCAATACGGCAGCACCCCCTCCGCCACCAAAGGCCCACTTACCAATGCTGACGTGCCTCAATAACGGTCTGCCAGAGCTTAAACCGCTTTGTCTCGACGCGCGCCTGTGCCAAATATCGCGCTTCCTCGGTCATGGGCTTGTAAAATATGGGACGCTTGCGACGATGCAGCTTGCGCCGGACGCGTTCGCACAGGCGAACGAGCTTTTCGTAGTCGCTCGCCTGGTCAGTCGTCACCGTAAAGTACGCGACCCCATTGAGCATCTGCAGCTCGTTGCGGCGCTCGGCATCCTTGTGGATTTTCTCGCTTCCATCATGGATGGCGTCGCTGTCGTAATCGACCAGCGCGGTAAGCACCTCGGGCAGCAAGCCAGCCCTTACTTTATCCAGGCCCACCTCCGCTTTCGCCGTAAGCGTTATGTCGGGCGTGCGCTCCAACACGCGCAGTTTGCGGTTGCGCCCATCGTTGTAACCGTCGCGAATGAAGTACTTCTTGTTCAGCTCGGCCTTGCCCAGCGCAAGCCCGCCGTAATGCGCGGGCAGCGACATAAACATGCAAAGCCCCGACTCCCTTGGAGACCGTGAGCCCTCTTCCACGTACGGAAGCAACGCCTTCGCCTTGGCGGCGCCTCTCACCTTTGACGCCCGGTCAAGGTACGCCGCAATGAGCTCCTTGGTCGCGAGCTTTCCATCGCGCATGCCCGCATCCCTGCTGGTCACCCCGCCGGGAGCAAGGTTATCCAGCCGGTAGTCCGATGTCATGGCATAGCCGGCATAGATGGCCTCCGCCGCATCGCCATCGTGCGCGGCCTGCAAAAACGCCAGCTCGGGAGAGCACACGTACGCATCCAGGTCGCCCATCCAGTGGCCCAGCGAGATAAACGAACCCGCGGGGAGCTCGTTGGTGCACAGATGCGTCTTAACGTGCTTGGTCCGCCGGCGGTCGGCGCGCGTCGGCACCATCAGATCCAGCACGTCAATCCCCAGGTCATAGCGATCGATAACCTCCTGCGCCTCCTGGTCACAGAGCGCGCAGGCGCCTGCAATCGACACGATCTCTGGTTCCGAATCCCCAAATCGAGGGTTCGGGATGTGCGCCAAGAGCGCCAGCGCAGCGTTATGTGAAACGATAAAGTACCTCATGGCGCGAAGATAGCACCCGCGTCGGCGGCGGCTCGCGGCCCTGGCGAGTTTTCGGCAAACGACCAGCAGTTTTTTGCTGCGGCGCGTCCAAAGTGTTCATTCGTCGACGTCTAGCTGCAAATCCGTCAAGCTTTTGGCAAGGTTGCCGCTCAACTGACCAAAAGCTGACCATTTGCTTGCCCATTTGCTTGACGGCGCGCCCTCGCCAAAATGCTCCGCGACTTCTCGGGCGGTCGAAGTGCTCGTTTAGCGACCACACGCTCGTCGCTGGGGTATCCTTGGAGCACATGCACCGCAAGCCGCACAAAGGAGCCGCCATGCGCACCGAGCTCGATGTTCCCTTTTCGCACAAAGACAAGGCCAAGGCCCTGGGCGCCAAGTGGGACCGAGCCAAGAAGATCTGGTACGTGCCCGATGGCGTCAACCCCGAGCCCTTTGCCGCGTGGCTGCCCGGCGTAGATCGCTCCGACCCCAGCGCGCCCTACATCTACCTGGTGCTGGGCAAGCGCGAGTGTTGGAAGTGCCACGAGCAGACGACGGTCGCGGCCTTTGGCATTCCGTATTGGGCGGCCGAGGACTCGGGCAGCAAGGCTGCGCCCGGCGCTGCGCCCACCATAGACGACGCGGGCCACATCGCGATCGACACTGCCAGCGCCAACGCCATAGCCATCGTCCCCGCGCTGGGCTGCGTGCCGGCCGAGATCCGCGACTACCTGCGCGAGCGCTGCGGCTACAAGCCAGTAACGTCGCGCACCACCAAGACCGTATCGCTCGCCAGCACCTGCACCGCCTGCGGCGCGCTGCAAGGCAGCCATTACCTGTTCGAGGAGCCCACGTCGCCGTTTGCGCTCACGGCCATCAACAAGCTGCCCGCGCTGGAGTTCGTGCGCGTGGAAGTCGCCGGCGTCTTTGGCATCCCCGCCAGTCAGAGCGACTTTGACCAGGCGCTCTTCACCTGGGCACGCGATCACCACACCCAGTTCCACAAGCCCCTGTGCGAGGGAATTTACCTGTAGGGCAAAACTCGAAAATCGAGTCCAGTTATCCTCGGAAATCGAGTGTGGAATTCCTCGAAAATCGAGTATGCGCAGGTAGCTGAGTTGCGGGCTCGAGGACCTACAGTCCCAGGATGTGCTCCAGATAGCTCTTGTTGAACCAGAACGATTGCCTGGTCATCCAGCGCCCATCCGGCAGTTCGTAAGCGTTCTTTGCGATATCGCCGACCTCGGTGCCATCGGCGAATCTGTACGCAGCTTTCGACGTATGTGGGCGAACGTGAACGATTGGATTGTCAGCCATACCAGGCAGATTGTTGGCCACTTTGAGCTTTCCTGCCGAATCCCTATACGGCTTTAGCTCAACTCCCTCGCGAATAACCTTTTTCGTTTCGTCCCAGCAAGCCTTTGCGGGACCTTCGGTTTCGTTTGCCGGCATTGCCCAGAACAGGCAACGATCAAGATGCAGCACACCCTCGTGGTCCTCACGGAACACAACGAAGAAGAAGCGGTTGGTTTCGAGGCATGCGCGGAAAGGCGACGCTTCCCAATCCTCGTTAATCAGCTGCTTAAACTTAAACGGCGGGAAGGACATCGCCTGCTCGATGTGGCCTTTTTTATTAACGCGAACAGCCCGAACGGAAATCCCAGCCTTAACGAACTCCTCGGCGGCATTGCTTTTAATGCCGAGCATGCGGTAAACGATCGTCGTCCATTGCGCCTTGTTGCCCGTATACTCCAACCCATACTGCTCCGCGATCTGGCGATCGGTTTCACCATAGTGGCACTCGATAAGTCCAGTTACGTAGCTTTCGAAATCAATGGGATCGTCGCCGGCCTGGACGATGCTCTCGCCAACGCGCGGGGCACCGAGCACGTAGGTATGGAGCACGTAGTCCATATACGAGCGCTTGAGCGAAAAGGCTCGACGCTTCGCGCGACGGTGTTCAATCTCGCCCGTATCGGTGTTGAGGTACTCATAATACTGGTCAACCCACATCTTCGCTTCGGTTTTACCCTTCGTGCAGGCGCCTAAGTAGGTAGTCATACCCTCCGAAAGCTCATCGGCGCGACCATCTTGAATGTACGAAATGATTTTCTCGTAGTCGGCGCGAATGATCTTCATGTCCTCTTCGGGCAGACGGACCATAACTGCACGCTCAATGCGCTGGTCGTATTTGTCGATTGAGAGGTCGCGGCCGTAATAAACCAAGAGAATATTGCTGAGTTTGGTCTTAAGATGTGAACTGTCGTAATCGAGCGTCACCGGACGATCGTAAGGAATCATCGTCAAAACGAGGCGTTCGCCGGCAGATTTGCGACCGTTCTTGAGCACGTCGAAGCACGTCGCCTTGAGCTCAACGCCTGCCTCCGGAAAATCTGGCCGATCATCGCTGTTGGCCTTATAGCCAAAGTAACGCTCCTCGATCAGGGTTCCCATGCCACCCTTGTACTTCTTGGACCCAAAGTCCTTGGGCGCGCTCTCCCCCTCCGGCGCAATGCCAAGCTCGAGAATATCGCGAAACGTCATCCCGTCGAGATTGGCAGCATATCGCTCAATGCTTGAGGGGTCAGAAAAATCGGTATCGTCAAGCATGCGCTTGAAATCGAGGTGCTTCTTGGACATAGGATACCTCCGAAAATCGCAGTTAGCCCCATGGTAGCCCATGACGTGCGCCATACTGCAATAATGAACGTTATCTGAGAGTGCTAAAATTAAGGGTTGATCTTTTTTGCCAGATCGGTTATCGTAGTTTGGTTTATAAACGTTCGTTATATCGATTGGAATAGCATGTCAGAGGTCAAGATTGCCGAGCTGTTTGCCGGTGTCGGCGGATTCCGTTTAGGCCTCGAAGGCTATGCCGACCCCCGTTATCCGGATTTCTACATGAAGCCCGCCGGACCCTTTCGCACCATTTGGGCCAACCAGTGGGAACCGCCCGGAACAAAGGCTCGTCAGTTCGCGGCACGTTGCTATATGGACCGCTTTGGCGAGGATTCCGTAGTCAACGAAGATATTAATAAAGTCTTGGAGCAGGCTGAAGCCAGCGAGATTGAAATCCCCGACGTTGACATGGTCGTCGGCGGCTTCCCTTGCCAGGATTACTCCGTCGCACGTCCGCTCAATCAGGCACATGGCATCGAAGGCAAGAAGGGTGTCCTTTGGTGGGATATCTATCACTTCCTCGAGATGAAGAAGCCCCGCTTCGGGCTCTTTGAGAATGTTGATCGCCTGCTCAAGTCGCCCGCATCCCAGCGCGGTCGAGACTTCGCCATCATCTTGAGCTGCCTTGCCGACCTCGATTACACCGTCGAATGGCGCGTGGTCAACTCAGCAGAATACGGTTTCCCCCAGCGCCGCAAACGCGTTTACATCTTCTGCGAGAAGAACGCTGGCAAGGTCGACCTTGTTGACCGCATGCACAACGGCGTTATGGCGAAGGCCTTCCCCGCCATCTACCCTGACGAAATTGCGGAACTCGATGTCCTGCCCGATCCTTACGAGAACTCGACTCGCTTTGGCGTTGGTCAAAAGACCTCTCAGTTTAAGAATGCCGGCGTCATGCAGGACTGCCACGTTCTGACCTGCGACTTCGCCGAGGACTATCACGGCGAGCGCCGCGTACTTGGCGATGTGCTTGTTGACGAGGCGAATGTTCCGGAACAGTTCTACATCTCTGACGAAAAGCTTCCCGACTGGCGCTACCTCAAGGGCAGCAAACGCGAAGAGCGCACCAATAAGAAAACCGGCTTTACGTATACGTATTCAGAGGGTGCCATGAGCTTCCCGGATGCTATCGACAAACCAAGCCGTACGATTCTCACGGGCGAAGGCGGCACGGGAGCCAGCCGCTTTAAGCATGTCATCGAGTGCCCCGACGGTCGTTTCCGTCGTCTTGTTCCCGACGAACTCGACCAGCTCCAGGGATTCCCGAAGGGCTGGACCGACACCGGCATGACCGATGGCCATCGAGCCTTCTGCATGGGCAATGCCCTGGTCACGGGTGTCCCCCATCGCATCGGCGAAGCCATGGTTGAAGTGTACGGGCTGTAGCCAAAGCGCTTTTGGCATAAACAAACGAGGGCCAGTTCTTGATTGAACTGGCCCTCGTCTTTAATTACACTGCTGCGATTATTTTGACCGACTATTCAGTCGCTACGCCAACCAAATTGAGCGTGACATTAAACGTTGGATTTGCTTTCTGGGCATCATCCAAATCGGACACATTTACACAATCTGAATCCGTGCCCTCCATCCAGATGACGACCTTTATATGAGTGCCGTTATAGCCAACATTCGTGTCGATGGCCTTACCGTTTTGCCCAGCCGGCTTATCATATAGAGTGCCGTTTTTTGCGGCTGCCCAGTTACCATTCTGCTGGTCAACAAGATTGTCGGCATACAAGTGCATGTAACTTGCTACTTGGGTCGTATCCCCCGCCGAAGCAACGCAGCTCCAGCCCATGGTGGCATTAACATCGTTGCCAGTTTCGGTAGAAGATGGCTGAGTCGGAGCATAGACGAACTTAAGGTCATCGTCGACAACAATACCGACCCTCAAGGATCCCTTAATCTTATTGAACCAGTTTTCCGAAGCCCCCGCTGAAGGCGTAACAACTAAGGGGTTGTCAGGATTCAAATAGACATCGGCACGTCCGGTTTCCTTAACCGTATAGACGGTGTAGTTTCCCACCGCAAATGCGTAATACGAGTTGCCACCTTGACTGTAGAGACCCTTTTCATTGGTACTGGCTTCTTTATAAGAGCTGACCATCGTATTGCTCCAGGTGGCGGGCACAAACCATGACTTCGCGTTATCCGTTGAAGAGGGGCTGATTTGATTTCCAACAGCAGATGCCGTCGTCAGCGCTTCGCGGTTGTCCTCATGATTGGGCATATCTCCGGAGACAATCTGGAGAACCATTCCGTTTGTCTGAGCGCTAATACTACCTGTAGTTGCTTTAACCGTAGAGTTGGTGACAAACCACGCATACGTAGCCGATCCGAGTGCAACAGCAGCCATTACAACCGAAATGGCTGCAATCCTGAGTTGTTTTTTCATTCCGCATATATTCATCTTTCACCTACCTTCTTTTCAAAAAAGGGCGGAGCCGAAAGACCCCGCCCCAAAGTCAGCAGATATGCCATCCCGCTTGGTTAGTTGTTTCCGTTGGGAGTAGCAGCGAACTCAACGGTGACCTTATTGGTCTTGGTCAGATTCGCAAGATTATTGGTGTAGACGGCCTGGTCCGATCCCTCATAATAAAGATAAACGTTTACAACGTGATCCTGGCCAGGCAAGACCTCGCCAAAATTCGGTACCGCGTTACCAGTCTCAGAACTAAGCTTAACTACGTACTTAGTGGAATCAGCCTCTTGGCCGTACACAACCCATTTGCTAGAATCGGTGCCGTCAACAACCAAAACACGCAAGGCCTTAGCCAGGGCAGAGCCATTATTGGCCTCATCCTTGGCATCATACTTCCCGTTGGTAATGCCAGCGACCTTCAGGTCTTTCATCTTCTGGCCCTTAGTGCTCACATTGAAGGGAACATGAACGGCATAACCTTTTTCTGCAGCTTCCGCAGGGGTGCCATTCGCGCCAACCTTCTCCAGGGCATCCTTCAGCTTACCATCGGTGGTCGTCGTGCCGTTTCCCGTATAAAACAGACCAGGATGTGCATTGCCATCCGAATCCGCCTGCTCGCCGAAAGTCGCAGGGAAAAGGGGCGTGTCTTTCACATCCGTCTCGACAGCACTTTCGTTAGCGTCTTTTGCGCCAGTGGTGCCTTTCGCAATCGTCATGTAGGCAGCGTTCGACTGAGCGCTAATGCTGCTCGTCGTCGCCTTAACCGAGTTGTTGCTCACAAACCATGCGAAGGTGGCGGAGCCGAGGGCTACGGCTGCCACGAGGACCATGGCGATGGCGGCGCCCATCTGCTTCTTTAATGCCTTGGTATCCATGCGGACCCCTTTCTTTCCCCATTCATCCCAGATGACCCTCGAGAAGCCCGGAAGGGGAGCCCGCGCTTTCGTGTTGGATGTTGCTTGCCCATCCTTTAGACATGGAATTGAGAATACCATAATTCTTACGATTTCCTTATGAGTTTTCGGCAGCCTACATTCCGGCAGATTCATAGGTCTACCTCTGGTTATATGCGGTGCTACATGAACATCGTTTACCTTATTTGATCTCTCTCCCGCGCAGTCATAAGCCCCTCTTAAGCCTTGCGACCGCAGCGCCATGCCAACGCACACATTCGCCCTCCGCCGAGCTTCGCCCTAGCCCTTCCCCACCCGCTATACTGATGTAGCACGTGTAATTTCTGCCTGCTTGTGCGGGCTATTTGCCGGGAGGACTCTATGGCTGCCGCCAATCAACCCAAGGGAAGCGTTTCTACCGGATCAATCAAGCCGGTGACGCGCAAGGCCGTTCGTTGCCAGCGCGAAGTCGCCTGGCTGGTCACGCAAGCGGCCGGTAAGCTCGTCGCCACCACCGACGACGTCAACGCGCCCACGCCCAGCTTTGTGCTGGCGGCAGCGCTTTCGTACACCCGCGAGCAGGAGCAGGCCGCTCAGGACCGTGGCGCCGCAATCGACTACAAGGCCGTCATGGGTCCCGACCTTGCGAGCTTTTGTGCGGCCGCGGGACTGCCCGCAGCACCCAACGCGCTTTCGGACGCGGGCTACATGTTTACCCTCTCGGGCGCGGACCTCATCCGCGATGTTTACGCCTACTGTGGCGACCTGGGCGAACGCATGGGTGACGCCGCGCAGGTCAAACCGGGCTACGCGATCAATCTCGCGCTGCGACTGTTCCTGCTGGATGCCGCCGCGGGCAACGGCGGCACCTCTAACGACAACGACTCTGTATAGCAAAAGCGCCGGGCCGGGAATTCAATCCCGGCCCGGCGCTTGTTCGTTCTACTTGTCCCCGTCCCCTGCGGGCGAGTTCTTTTGGTTGCGGCGGTTGCTCCACGTCACGTTGTGCTCCTTGTAGTAATCGGGCGCCTCGTTGCCGCTCGCGCTAATGGGGTCGTTGCCGGTCAGGGTGTCGGCAATATCCTGCACGAACTTAACGAACAGGCTCGAATCGTCGGTCTCAGACGAATCGAAATCGAAACCGAACTCCACCGCGCCGCCGATGATCTTGTCCACGCACTCCGGGTCGTCGCCGTCCAGCCAAATGACCACGGTGTACTTGTCCACGTCGCCCACGCGGAAGTTCGCATGGCTGATGGTCGTCACCACGTCTTTGGACGCAAACGGCTCGGTGTTGGGCTCGGGATTGCCGTCGGCCGCGGCAGCCGCGTAGGTGGTGGGCTTGCCGTTGCGATACACCCGCACGCGCGCCGCCTTCTCCACGCCCTTGCTGGCGCTGACCACCTTGAGCTTGGCGCTGTAGCCCAGATCGGTCTTGCCGGCGTTGCGGATATAGAAGGTGTACGCCACGTAGTTCTTGCCGTTGTGGCTGCCGTCGACGCTATCCAGGTTGTCGGGCAAGTCGTCGGCGGCGATATTGGTGCCGTTGTCCACGGCGTCGGCCGCCAGGCGCGCGGTGGCGTTGTTAAAGTCGCCGTTGTCGGCAATGGCCACGCCGCGGCGGAACAGCTCCAGGCGGTTGAGGTTGATGGTGAAGTTGCCCATGTTTTCCTGCATAAACGACAGGGCGAACAGCACGCCAAAGGCAAGCGCCAACACCACGAGGGCCTTTTGCAACTTGTCCATGCGCAGCAGCGCCGTGCCGATGCGCTCCATGCGACGCTTGGGCATGTACATGGACACGACCGCGTCGGGGTCGATGTCGTCGAGGTCCTGGTCGGCCAGCGCCTGCTCCAGCTCCTCGATGCGTACGACGCCGCGTAGGTCGCGCTTGGGTTTGGGCTTGCGTTTGGGTTTGCCGAAGCGCTTGCGCGGGGCGGGGTCTGTGCTGGGGGTGTCCTCGGGCTGACTCTCGGTCAAATCCCCGGCTACACCCTCAGCCTGATTCTCGGCCAAATCCTCGGCAGCTTGATCTTTGTTGTCGTTACGCTTGAACAGAGCCATGGCGATCAGATCTTATATTTAGTGCGGATGCAGCCGACGTATTCTTTGACGAGCTCGCGCTCCATCTCGTCGGCGTAGCGGAACTGCAGGCCGCAGACGTTGCGGTACAGGCTGCCCTTGGGCGCGCGGCGCACCCAGCACACGATGCCCAGCTGCTCGGGCAGCTCGTGACGCTCGCCCTGCAGGCGGATCGTGGGCATTTGCACGGACAGGGCCTCGCCCACGTCGGGATAATCGTTGAGGTAGACGGCCAGGCCGCCGGCCGAGACGTCGATGGTCATGGCGTCCTCGGGCTCGGGGGTCGGCGCGTTGTCGCGCTGGTAGGTCAGGCGCATGGCGACCTTAAAACGCTCGTCGCGGCGCTTGACAAAGGTGCGCTGCTCGGCGACTTTGCGCATTTTCCAGTAGGTGCGGATGCCTTTTTTCTCGACCGACTCGGGGTAGCCGGCGAGCACGAACGTCTCCTCGCCCACTTTGTATTGCAGCAGCAGCTTTTGATTTTCGTCCATGATGAGCGGCTTGCCGGCGAGCATGGGCGCGCTCATAAGAAAGTACGCGTCGTCCAGGTTCTCTTTGTACGTGGCGAGCATGTTAAAGTCGGTTTTTTGGCCCATGGGCACGTCGAATGCCACCTGAAGCTTGGTCCCCGGCGTTATCTGTTGCTCTGCCATGTTGTCTCCCCCAGTCGCGGGCGCCGATATCATCGTCGTGCGCGATGCACATTGGGCTATTGTAACTGCTTTGCCGTGGGTTGCAGCGCGTGAAATGGCGCGGATGTGAGGCGCGGCAGCCGCTAGCGCATCTGCCCTGCACGCCCTGTTAGTCGATACTTGCGGTTACGGCTCGTCGTCGCGGCCGTAGGCTCTAGCTTGCCCTGCGCGATAAGCGCATTGACGCGCGTCCTAACCTGGGAGACGGTGAGTCCCGTGCATTCTGCCAGTTCACGTGTTCCCAGTTCGCCGTTGCGCTTGAGTGCCGCCACAATTAAGTCCCCGCCATGATCGATTTGCTCAACCTTCGCTCGGTAGAGGACAACCTTAAACCGGTCGAAACCCGGGCAAAACAATGGCTCGGCCAGACCGTGCGCACGCATGGCATCGAGCATCATTGGAATGCCCGATCCGTTGCCTTCGGCAGGAGAGCCCGCACCGTCGGGCAATGGAACAAGCGACATGAGCTTCACAAGCGTCGCATTACGACATCGGGAGCTGCCGTCAAACAGGTTCTCGCGAGTCTTTCCTCCGTATAGGCCGCCGGGGTTCACCACCTCGATACGATCGTCAAAAACGTCGACGGCGATCGATTGCCCACAGAACCGATCCCCGTATTCCCTGTGGATAACCGCGTTGGCGATTGCCTCACGCAGGACCTCCTCGGGAATCTCCAGCGAGTCGATACGCGAAATGCCTTGGACGGTCGCGGTGCGGCGCAGGTTTTTGGCGACAGCCGCGACAGCATCCGAAATCATCTCGCCCAACGTTCCCTCGCAGATCGTACGGTCCATGAACCTCAACGACCCCGCCGCGCCCTTCTGCGTTCCGGCATAGACCGCCACATCGATAAAGAGCTTGGGATAGAACTGCTGAGGATAGGCACCCGCAGCCAGGAGCCCGGCTTTAGTGACATTGCCCTGGGAGTCGAGGAAATTCAGGCGCTCCAGCTTCGTTTTCTTGTCCGGCGCGTCGCGCATCGCACGGGGCGTCAGTGAGAAAGCACGCTCTATCGTGCGGTCGACCAGGGCCTCATCAAGATCGCCTGCGACCGCGCCGGGCACTGCATCGCGATCACTGGGGCTCGTCCGTTCATACGATGACAAGGACAGGACCTCGGTCGACGAGAGCGGAACATCTTTGTCGTCGATGCGTTTGTAGCTGCCGCCCTGGGCGCCGCGCTCTATCACATAGCATGGCTTGCTCGACGGGTCGAGCTCCTCAATCGTGATAACGAGAACCACGGTGCCCCGAAGCTCCACGCGCTCAATAGTGTATTTGGGCGGATTGGCCAGTTTTCCGCGACCGCCGGCATCGCCCATGCCCGCCACGAATTGGTTGAGCACTTTCTCGGTCTCAAAGTTTGCGACTGGGACAAAACCCGCGCGCTCGCTCACTCCGAGCACGATAATGCCGCCAGCAGTGTTTGCGAAAGCGCTGACCGTTTCCCATACGTCGCGGGAAAGCGCCGTAGCGCTCTCTTTCACTTCGACGCTAAGGTCATCCGAGCCCATGCGCTTTAATGACTCGAGCAGGCCGGCCAACTCGCTTTCGTTCATCTGCATGTCCTTTCGCTCGGTCCTGCGGGTGTGCCGCGGATGGATTTCTCTCGTCTCTCAGCTATCTCTCGTAATTATCTCTCATCTTACTGCTATCTCTCATATTAGAGATAAGTGAGAGATGAAAGATAAGATCTCTGCCATCTGTTTCATTTAAACATGTTTTTACTGGTAGAACAATAAGTATTGAGACAATACCATGATTGCCTGTCTCTTTGCTGCTCAGTTATCTCTCATATTTATCTCTCGTCTTTCTGTTATCTCTCATATTAGTGACGAATGAGAGATGAGAGATACGTGAGTGATGGACGAGCGGGAATCGAGAGTGGATATTTGGACGGTTTTTGGGCTTTTGGCGGCCGATTTCGTCCGAAAATCCACGCTCGTGCGGCAGACGTCCGAATTTCCACGCTCGTGTGCCAGAAAATCCACGCTCATCCGGCAGATTGGTCGAAGGCCCCATATGGGTATACTCTCGGAGATTCGACTCGATTCGCCCCCGCTGGGGCGTCAAAGGAGACTGCATATGCCCACCACCTCAACCGACCCGCGCGCCGCAGCCGCCGCGCTGCTGGCACCCGGCACCACCTGCCACGGCTTTGCCGTCGAGCGTTGCGAGACCGTGCCCGAGCTCGACTCGGACGCCTACGTGCTGCGCCACACCGCCTCGGGCGCTCGCCTGCTGTACCTGGCGTGCGACGACGAAAACAAAGCCTTTGCCATTGGCTTTAAGACGCCGCCGGCCGATTCCACTGGCGTGTTCCATATTCTTGAGCACTCGGTGCTGTGCGGATCGGCTAAGTTTCCCGTCAAGGAGCCGTTTGTCGACCTGATCAAGAGCTCCATGCAGACGTTCCTCAACGCCATGACCTACCCCGACAAGACCATCTACCCCGTTGCCACCACCAACGAGCAAGATCTGTACAACCTGATGGACGTGTACCTGGACGCGGTGTTCAACCCGGCCATCTATACCAAACCCACCATTTTTGAGCAGGAGGGCTGGCACTACGAGTTGGACCTGCCGGAGGGCGCCGAGGGCGAGGGCGATGGCAGCGCCGCGAGCCTGCACGAGGGCACGCTGCGCTATAACGGCGTGGTGTTCAACGAGATGAAGGGTGCGCTGTCCGACCCCATGAGCGTGCTGGACGACGCCGTCAACGCCGCGCTCTATCCCGACACCGCCTATGCGCATGAGAGCGGCGGCGATCCGCGCGCGATTCCCACGCTCACCTACGAGCAGTTCCTGGACACGCACGCGCGCCACTACAATCCTTCCAACTCCTACATCACGCTCTACGGCGACCTGGACGTGGACCGCGCGTTGGCCTTTTTGGACGAGCGCTATCTGTCGCAGCCGAGTGCCGCGAGCTGCCGCATGGACGCAGCCGTTGCCGCCGGCGAGGACCCGTCCATGCTGGCGCCCAATCCGCTGGTCGTGCAGGCACCCGTGACCTGCGAGTACAAACGCATCGAGATGTCCACCACACCCGAGAACGCCTTGGTGGGCCTGGGCCTTGTGCTGGGCAGCGCGCTCGACCGCAAGCGTACGATCGCGGCGGATATCCTGTTTGAGGCGCTGCTGGGTTCTAACGAGGCGCCAGTTAAGAAGGCCATTCTGGCCGCCGGCCTGGGCGGCAACGTGGTGAGCTATACCGCGGCCGAGAGCCTGCAGCCCTACGAGCTCATCATGCTGCAAAACGCGCAGCCCGGCGTGGCGCGCGAGCTGCGTCGCGTGTTCCAGGACGCCTGCCGCGACCTGTGCGAGCACGGCGTTCCGCGCGAGCGCCTGGAAGCTATCATCAGTAGCAACGAATACGACCTGCGCCAGCGCGACTACGGTATCGCTGACGGCGTGGCCATTGCGTGCGACGCGCTGAGCACCTGGCTCTACGATGACGATGCTGCAACGCTGGCGCTCAAGTACGGTCCGGTGTACGAGGAACTGCGCGGCGAGCTGGACGGCAGCTATTTTGAGGACCTGCTGCGCGAGCTCGTGCTGAAAAACGACCACATGGCGCTGGTCGAGCTGGTACCGGTGGATGCCGCCGAGGGTTCGGAGGGCGCCGGAGCCGCCGAGCTGGCAGCCAAACGCGACGCCATGACCGATGCCGAGCTGGCCGACGTGGTCGAGCGCACGGCCGCGCTGCGTGCCGCGCAGGAGGCGGAGGACACGCCCGAGGCCAAGGCCACGCTGCCGCGCCTGCGCGTGTCCGACATTGGCGAGGCGCGCCCCGAGCCGCCGCTGGTCGTAGACACGACCGCGCCCATCCCCTGCCTGCGCCACGGCATCCCCACCAACCGCCTGGCCTACGCCATGCAGTATTTCGACCTGAGCTGCGTCGCGTTTGAGGACCTGCCCTATGTAACGCTGCTCTGCCGCCTGCTCAAGCAGCTGCCCACGAGCGAGCACTCGGCCGAGGAACTCGACAACTTGCTCGCCGGCAAGCTGGGCTTTTTGAGCTTTACGACCGAGGTCATGACGCAGCCCGACGTGGACGGCGTGCGCCCCTACCTGCTGGTGAGCGCCGGCGCCCTGTCCGAGAAGATCGACGCGCTGGCGAGCCTGCCGCGCGAGGTGTGGTCGAGCACGCTTTTGCTCGATGCCGACGCCGACCGCGTGCGCGACGTGCTCACGCAGATTCGCATTGGGCTTGAGCAGGGCTTTATCAACAACGGTCACTCGGCGGCGCTCGGTCGCGCGATGAGCTACAGCTCGCCTTCGGCCGTGGTGCGCGAGCAGCTTTCGGGCGTGGACTTCTACCTGTTCCTGCGCGATCTGCTCGAGCACTTTGACGAGCGACTGGACAATCTGCGCGCCAAGCTTGCCGAGCTGGCAGACCGCATCTTTGTGGCCGACGGCTGCCTGGCGAGCTTTACCGGCAGCGATGAGGACTTTGACGCGTACTGGGATGCCGCGGGCGACCTGGGGCTTGGCGCGGGCGATGGTGCCGGCCGCGACGCGCTCGTGGTGCCGGCGCCGTGCGACCGCCACGAGGCTTTCGTGATCCCCAGCGACATCTGCTTTGCGGCAAGCGCGTGCGACCCGCGTCGCCTGGGCATTGACGTGACAGGCACTTGGGCCGTGGCTGCCAACGCGCTCTCCTACGACTACCTGTGGAACGAGATCCGCGTGAAGGGCGGGGCGTACGGCTGCGGATTCCGCGCGGCAGGTGAGCGTCAGGCGGCGTTCTACACCTACCGCGACCCGGCGATCGATCCTTCGATTGAGCGCGTGGAGCGCGCGGGTGCATGGCTTGGCAGCTTTGAGCCCGACGAAGCCGCCTTTGAGGGCTTTATCGTGAGCTGCGTGAGCGGCATGGACGCGCCGGTGAAGCCGTACGCGCTCACCAAGCGCCGCAACACGACCTACCTGGCCGGGCTCGATCCGCATGCGCGCGAGGAGCGTCGCGCCCAGATGCTCGCCGCCACGCCCGGTGAGCTGCGCTCGCTCGGCACCGACGTGACGCGCATCGCAGCCGAGTCGCCCACCTGCGTCTTTGGCGGCCGCGACGTCATCGCCAAGAGCAACGCCAACTTCAACGTAGTCGACCTGCTGGGCTAGCCACAGCAAGCAAAACCACCACAAAGGGGACAGGCACCTTTGTGGTGGTTCGAACACTTGTTCTATACGTACACATGTTCTATAGTATGGGTGATTGCATCGGATCAAAATTGCAACTAGAATATAGTTGCAGAATGTGAGGCGGGATGACTCGAGCCGATAAACTCATCGCCCAACTGTTTAGCTGCCCTTCGACGTATCGGTATGCCGATTTTTTAAAAGTCATGGCCTCATATGGCTTTGAAATGGACAGCAAAGGCAAGACATCCGGATCGCGCATTCGCTTCTACAGGCCCTCAGATGGCAGGATGTTCGTGATGCACGCGCCTCATCCATCTGACGAATTGACAGCGGGGACAATTCGAAACATCGTTCGATTTCTGCAGGATGTCGGAGGCAGTCATGAGTAACGTTTTGGCATACAAGGGCTATTTCGCCCCAGTCGAGTTCGATGCCGAGCAGCATGTACTAACAGGTATGGTCGCCGGCATTAGGGACGCAATTGTATTTGAAGGCTCCAAGGCTGAAGAAGTGGAGCAATGCTTCCACGACGCCGTCGACGATTACCTTGAGTTTTGTGCCGAAAAGGGCAAGGAACCAGAGCGGGCTTTTAAGGGCTCGTTCAATGTGAGAACAGGCTCCGAGCTTCACAAGCAGGCAGCACTGGCGGCGGCAAAGAAGGGCGAGTCACTCAATAAGTTTGTGACCGAAGCAATCGCCGCGGCGTTATAGCGTTAACGCATGGGCCAAAACCACCACAAAGGGGACAGGCACCTTTGTGGTGGTTTCGACATTTGCCCAGATAAAACCTGCCAAAATAAACCTGTCCCTTTTTGGTAGGTTTGGGAGAGGAAGCCGGGATGGACAAGGCTGAGTTGCGGCGGGCGGTGATTGCTCGGCGCGATGCTCTTGATTTGGACTTGCGGGCGGCGAAGTCTGCTGATATCTGTGCGCGGCTGGTTGAGCTGCTGGGCCGCTTGGATGCCGCGGCGCCGCACACCGTTGCCGTCTATGCCGCGATGGGTTCCGAAGTCGACTCAGCCGCGTTTGCCGCAGCTGCCTCCAAACGTGGCTGGCGCGTGGCCTATCCGTGCATGCTCTCGGCAACAGACGCCGCAGCTTGTGGCCAGCGCATGTGTATGCGGGCAGTTGCTGCCGGCGACGCGGACGCGGCTACGTTTATCGCCCACCCCACGCGGGCCTTTGCGGCCACGGACATCGACAGCAGCCGCTTCCCTATCGTGCCTGCCGAAGCTCTCGACATGATCGTCGTGCCGCTCGTAGCATTCGACCGCACCGGCACGCGCCTAGGCTACGGCGGCGGCTGCTATGACCGCTACCTGCCCATGCTCTCGCCCGCATGCCAAATCATCGGCATCGCCTTTGACGAGCAGCGTGTCGACCACGTTCCCACCGATGCCCACGACCTGCCGCTGCCCAACATCATCAGCGCCTAACGGCTGGCACGCTGCACCCCACAAAAATGAGCGTGGAAAATTTCCCACTTTGGGCCTGTTCGGGGGCAAAAAACGGGAGATTATCCACGCTCATTATTCAAACGTCCGATAATCCACGCTCGTGTGTCCGAAAATCCACGCTCAACCAAATCGCGTCTAAATTCCCACGCTCATCCGTCCGGATTTCCACGCTCGTGCAGCCTAACGCCCTGCCACCGCCTCAGCATGCACGCGGCACGCCGGCAACCTTGAGCTTGCGATCGAGCTTTGTCGGGTCCCTTAGATCATCCCAGCACAAGCGCACAATCTTACAGTTATCGAGCAGCGAAAGCCTCGACTCGCGCTGGCGCTCATCAAATTGCGCCTTTGCAAGCTTGCCCTCCTCCGCCGCCTTCTCGCTTTTAACGAATCCGTCGAACTCCCCAATAATCAACCGGTCACCCACGCGCCACAAATAGTCAACGCGATACGGCCGTCCCGGCTCAACCGGGTCGAACAGCTCAATTTGCAGCTCCGGCGTCTGCCAGCCGCGCTCGATCATCAGGGCGCGCGCCTTGGACTCGCCACCGCTTTCCGACAGGCCATCGGCATACCGTGCAACCCTGCGCGCCGTCACAACACCGCGACGATTTAAGCCAAGCTTGTTGACTGCCTCAACGAGATGCTCCTTCGACAACAGCTGCTCATGAAGCGCCGAGTCCGCAATGATCAGTCCCTCGACAAACGATGCATCGACCAGGCAATCCGTAATCGTTTGATCGATATCGGTCACGGCAATGTCCATCTGGGTGGCCCGTGTTTGACGAACATAACGATGGCGAACGACCTGAGAGCCCGGCGTCGTTGATTGTGCCGGTGCCACGGCGATATGGATGTGCGTCAAATTGGCATGCGAAACCGAAAGGCCATAGACAACGGCCGCCGTATAGGAGCAAAACGTCCAGTCGGGGTGCTTTTGCGCAAGCGCCCGCACCCGATGCAGATAACGCTGCCGAAACTTGAGCTCGGACCAGTATTCCGGACGCGCATACAACCCCGGCATGACCACCTTGAGACTTCCCGCCGCCACCCGCCGCTCAATCTGCTTTGCCTCCGCCGTCGTACGCGCGTACACGCAGCTCATCTGCTGCTCGCACGCTTTAATGTGGCCTGTGAGTCTTTGATTCGCCGTCGCGTTTGCCATGTCGCCTCCCAACTCTTGGAACGGCGCCAACGTACCAGACGGTTTCATGCGAAGTCTGACCAAATGCTGTCCAGCAGCTGACCAAATGCTTGACGGTTTTGGACGTTTTAGGTTAATGGCTTATATCTGCAGGTAGAACGGTTGTCGAGAGGTCCCTGTCTCCACATCTTTATGCCTCAAAAGCCGTCGATTTCCTTAAAAGAAAATATGCTGTGGCTCGAAACTACCTAGTTTGCGATGCTGTCCGTAAACACTCGACGCGTGGTGCTGCCGCCTACGACAGCCGCAGAAAAATCGAGCGTGGAAAATCTCCCACTTTGGGCCTGTTCCTCGACCAAAAGTGGGAGATTATCCACGCTCATTCAACATGCGTCCGATTATCCACGCTCGTCGCGTAGCGGCCACGATAACCGCCGCAGCCACAGCCACGACAGCGGCCTAGTGCTCCTCGCCGGCGCGGGCCAGGTCGTAGGGCGTGGTCTGGTAGACGTAGTAGTTGAGCCAGTTGGTGTAGAGCAGCTGAGCCTGGCTGCGCCAGACGTTGCGCGGCTCGGCGGTGGGATCGTCGCCCGGGAAGTAATGCGCCGGCACCTGAGGGTTGAGCCCGCGCTTCACGTCGCGCTCGTACTCCAGGCGCAGCGTGTCGGTATCGTACTCGGGATGGCCAAAGACAAAAAAGCGGCGGCTGTCGGTCGACTTGACGATATACAGGCCTACCTCGTCGGACACGGCCACGACTTCAAGCTGCGGCTCGGCCTCCACGTCCTCGCGGCGCACATCGGTGTTGCGCGAATGCACGGCATAGAAGCGGTCGTCAAAGCCGCGGACCAGCGGGCTTTGCGGCTTCACCAGATAATGCTCAAATACGCCGCTCGCCTTTGCCGGCAGGTCGTACTTCTGGATACCGTAATGATGGTAGAGCCCCGCCTGCGCGCCCCAACAAATGTGCAGCGTAGAGTGCACGTGCGTGGTGGACCAATCCATGATCTGGCAGAGCTCGGGCCAGTAGTCGACCTCCTCGAACGGCATCTGCTCCACGGGCGCGCCCGTGATAATCAGGCCGTCGTAGTGGATGTCGCGGATGTCGTCGAACGTGCGGTAGAACGTCTCCAGGTGGCCGGCGCTCACGTGCGTGGCCTCGTGCGTTTTGGTGCGCAGCAGGTCCACCTCCACCTGCAGCGGCGTGTTGGAGAGCTTGCGCATGATCTGCGTCTCGGTGGCGATCTTGGTGGGCATGAGGTTGAGGATGAGCACGCGCAGCGGACGGATGTCCTGGTGCAGCGCGCGGTACTCGGTCATGACAAAGATGTTCTCGCTCTCGAGCTGCGCGGCGGCAGGGAGGGCGTCGGGGATGCGAATGGGCATGGATGCTCCTTACGAGTCAGTTGCAGCTATGGTACAACGACCGGCCCCATCCGCGCGAGCACATCGCCCAGCGATGCCGTCAGCGGCCCAAATCACTCCAAAAGTAGAGATTACGGCATGTCCCAAAATCTGTGGCGCTTTAGCCTAGCAAAGTGGCAACAGGACGCTACAATGGTTCGACGCGAAAAACTCGGCCGAAAGGATACATATATGTACCAGACGCGTAAGATCGGGGTGGTCGGCCAGGGCCACGTAGGAGCACATGTCGCCAACAGCCTGCTCATGCAGGGCATTGCCGATGAGCTGTACCTATGCGATATCAACGAGGCCAAGGTGACGTCCGAGGTCCAGGACCTGCGCGACTCCCTTTCGTTTGTCCCGTACAACACCAAGATCGTCAACTGCTACGACCACTACGAGGAGCTGGCCTGCTGCGACGTCATCGTCAACGCCGCCGGCAAGGTCGCGCTGGCCGCCAGCAACCGCGACGGCGAGCTGTTCTTTACCACCGACGCCGCCCGCACCTTTGCCAAGCGCATCGTCGACGCCGGCTTTGACGGCATCTTCGTGAGCATCTCCAACCCCTGCGACGTCGTGTGCACCGAGCTGTGGCACCTGACCGGCTACGATCCCAAGAAGATCATCGGCTCGGGCTGCGGCCTGGACTCCGCCCGCCTGCGCACCGAGATCTCCAAGAAGGTCGGCGTGAGCCCCAAGTCCATCGACGCCTACATGATTGGCGAGCATGGCTTTAGCCAACTGGCCGCCTTTAAGGCCGCGACCATCGCCGGCAAGAGCCTCAACGAGCTTCAGGCCGAGAACCCCGACAAGTACGCCTTTGACCACATGGAGGTCGAGGAGCTCGCGCGCAAGGGCGGCTACGTAACCTACCAGGGCAAACAGTGCACCGAGTACGCCGTCGCCAACTCCGCCGCGCGCGTCTGCGCTGCCGTTCTGCACAACGAGCACGCCGTGCTTTCCGCCTCCACGCTCATGACCGGCCAGTATGGCGAGGAGGGCATCTTCACGTCCCTGCCGTGCGTGATCGGCGCCGAGGGCGTCGAGGAGGTCTACACGCTCGACCTTTCCGAGTACGAGCTCGAGGGCTTCCACAAGAGCTGCCAGCACATCCGCGACAACATCGCCCAGCTCGACTGGTGGGATGCCGAGGCCTACGACGCCAAGTAAGCGTCGGTTGCCGCGACACCTCGCCCATACGGACGCCATGTAAAGCGGGCCGCGCCGGAAACCCATCGGCGCGGCCCGCTTTTTGGCTCACACGACACGCTTACAAATTTAGGTCTAATACTTTTCCGCGAAGTGAACGAGCAAAAATGAGCCCCCGAAGCATCGACACTTTATGGGAACCATTTCCTGCGGTTTCATTAAGATTTTCCTGCGGTTTTGGCGCCAAAAAATGTCGATGCTTCGGGGGTCCAAAATAGGTCGTTCACTTCGCAGAAAGTATTAGACTTCGTTTTCGCGCAGACACGAATCCGGCCGCCACAACGCAAAAAGGGGCCCGCGCGCAGCGCAGACCCCGTCAAAAAAGATAATTCCCGGTACCTAGTACTGCTCGATGCCCATGTAGCGACGAATCTCGGGGCTGTGGTCGAACGCCTTACCGCGGGCTGCGCGCAGCTCGCAGCTCATCGCGTAGAAGAAGATTGGCTCCAGGTACGAACGCACGCTGGCAGGCACGTCGCCCACGCCGTACTCGAGTGCGTCGAGCACCATGATCGTGTCGGTGTGCGTGTTGAGGAACGCCAGCGCGCGCTCCTCCATGGGGCGACACTCGCCCGATCCGAGCTGCACAAAGTAGAACACGCCGGGCTCGGTAGCCTCGAACGGGCCGTGGAAGTACTCGCCGGAGTGGATGTAGCAGCAGTGCTGCCACTGCATCTCCATGAGCGAGCAGATGGCCATGGCATAGGTCTGGCTAAAGTTGGGGCCGGAGCCCAGGATATAGAAGAACTTGTGCTGCTGGCAGAGCTCGGCAAAGCGATCGCCCAGCTCAGCGTTGACCTTCTCGCGGGCGGCGGGCAGCAGCGCGTCCATCTGCTTAAGGCCGGCGTAGATGTCGGCGAGCGCCTCGTAGCCCTCCTGCTGGTCGAGCAGCTCGGCAGCCATTAGCACGCCAATGCCCTGCGGGACCTCGGCCTGCGACTCGCCCTTGCCCCACGGATAGACCCAGGTGGTCCACTTGCCGTTGTCGATCTTGGAGCCCGCGTAGTCGGTCATAGTCACGACCTCGGCGCCGGCGGCGAGCGCCATCTCGCAGGCATCGACAACCTCCTGCGTATTGCCGCTGTGGCTGCAGGCGACGACGAGCGACTTCGGCCCCAGGCTCTTGGGCGCCATCAGGCAAAACTCGCGTGCCGTGTAGACCGTCGAGGCAAACGTGGTGGCCTCGCGCTTGAGCAGCTCGTTAGCCGGCATCAGGTCGATCATCGAACCACCGCAGGCGATCCAAAAGACGTTCTCGATCTTACCCTTGCGCTCGATAATTTCCTGAATCAGATCGTGTGCGTTCATGGTGATGCCCCTCCTTTTGTGGCGGTTTTGAACGACGATGGCTCGTACCTGCGGTCGTTCTATATTGTTCTATTTATAGCACGCACAACGACGCTCGTGAAGCCATTTCGCCAAACTTGTTCTATGTTGTTCTATCTGTGGACGTTAGATGTCGAAGACGTAGCGCGAGCCCACGATCTTTTGGCGTCCGAGCAGCAAGGGCCGCTCGTCCGCATCGGTAAAGTACGCCTCCATATAGAAGAGCGGCTCACCAACCGGTACCTCCAGCAGCGGGGCTGCCTGAGCGTCGGCAAGCGCAATCTCCACGGTGCAGGGATCGGACTTGAGCGGCGCGCGGCCCGAATGCTCTGCAACGAGCGCAAAGATGGAATTGTCCGTGAGGTCCTCGTCGCGCATCGTTTGCAGATACGGGTGGTCGGCCAGCACAAAGGCGTTGTTCTCGAGCATGACGGGCACGCCATCTGCCGTGCGCACGCGCTCGACCACGATGAGCTCGCAGCCGGGTTCCACCCCAAAAAACGCCGCATCCTCACGCGTCGCCGCAACCACCGTGCGCGACACCAGGCGCGCTCCGGCCACCATGTCGTTGGCGGCGCAACCCTCGGAAAAGCTCTGAACGTCGCCCTTCTGGCGAATCTTGCGCTTGAGCTTGGGAGCGCACACAAAGGTGCCCCTCCCCTGCTGGCGGTTGAGATAGCCCGCACGCGACAGCTCCTCGATGGCGCGGCGCACGGTGACGCGACCCACGCCGTAGGACTTCGCGAGCTCCATCTCGGAAGGAATGCACGAGCCGGCTGTGTACACGCCGCGCGCGATCTCGCCCTTTAGGTCGTCCATAACCTGCTGGTATAGCGGCACGGCGGGCACGTCAGTACGGTCGGTCTTGTTATCGGTCGCCATCGTTACGCTCCATCCCGTGCATGCTCGGATTCAAACTCTTCTATCGCCGCCATAAACTGCTCGCCAAAGGCGTCGGCCTTTTTCTCGCCGATGCCGTTGACCTGGATAAGCTCGTCGCGCGTCTGAGGACGTAGACGGCACAGGCCGCGCAGGGCCTTGTCAGAGAAGACCATGTACGGTGCCATCTCCAGCTCGGTCGAGATCTCCTTGCGGAGTGCCCGTAGGCGCTCAAACAGCTCGGCGTCGTCGCCCACGCGCGGTCGCTGATCCAGCTCGGCCTCCTCGCGCAGCAAATCCACCGCACGGCGGGCACGGGCCGAGGCCTTGCGCTTGGACGCGCGACGCTTAACGGTAAAGGCGAACGTCTCGTCCTCGACCTCGCCGGCACGCGGGCCCAGACCCACGACCGGATACTGGCCCTGCGAGGTGGCCAGGTAGCCCCGCCCGCACAGCTGGCCGATGATGTCCTTGATGCGCCCGACCGATTCGCTCGACAGCTCACCGTAGCCGCGATCCTCGTCCAGATGCATCTGGCGAATGCGCTCGGTGTTGCCGCCGTGAAGCACGTCGGCGATCAGCGACTTGCCAAAGCGCATGGGGCGCGTGGCCACATATTGCACGGCGGCGCGGGCCATGTCGGTGACGTCCTCGACCTCGAACTGTGTGAGGCAGTTGCTGCAGTTGCCGCAACCCTCGGCGTCATCCGTGGCGGTGGCGCCCGCACCAGCCGCGGCAGCATGCTCGGCCGCGGCCTCGTCGCCAAAGTAGCGCAGCATGTATTCGCGCAGGCAGCCGGTGGTATTGCAGTAGCCCTCCATCTGGCTGAGCAGACGATATCGATTCTGGAGCGCCCACGCGCGCTGCTCGTCGTCGAGCGCCTCATCGGCAGCATCGCCGCGGTCGATCAGAAAGCGGCGCATGCGAAAATCGTTGCCGTTCCACAGCAAGTAGCAGCTGGCCGGGTCGCCATCGCGGCCGGCGCGGCCCGCCTCCTGGTAGTAGGCTTCGATGCTCTCGGGCACGTTGTTGTGGATCACGTAGCGCACGTTGGGCTTGTCGATGCCCATGCCAAAGGCGTTGGTGGCAACCATCACCTGGATATCGTCGTCGATAAAGGCGCGCTGGCTTTGGCGACGGGCGTCGTTGCCCATGCCGGCATGGTAGCGGCCAACGCGAATGCCGCTGGGGCCCAGCGCCTCGGCAAGCTCGCCCGCCAGCGCATCGACCGTCTTGCGGGTCGAGCAATACACGATACCGCTCTCGCTCGAATGCGCGATCACATAGTCGCGCACCCAGGCAGTCTTGGCCTTGTCGCCCATCTCCTCGCAACCAAAGTAGAGATTCTTGCGATCGAAGCCCGTCACCACCGTCGCAGGGTTTTGCAGGCCGAGCATCTGCTGAATATCCGCACGCACGCGTTCGGTCGCCGTGGCGGTAAACGCCGCCACGATGGGGCGCTGCGGCAGGGAATCGATGAACTCACGAATCTGCAGATAGGCGGGGCGGAAATCCTGACCCCATTGGCTTACGCAGTGGGCCTCGTCAATGGCCACGAGCGGCACGCCAATGCCGGCGGAACCCGCAGCCTCCTGCGCAAAGGCCAAAAAACGCGGCTCGAGCAAGCGCTCGGGCGCCACGTACATAAGCTGGTAGCGGCCCTCGCGCGCCCGCTTGAGCACGGTGTTTTGCTGGGCCGGAGTAAGGCTGGAGTTGAGATAGCTGGGTCGCGCACCCGCCGCGAGCAACGCACGGGTCTGGTCCTCCATAAGCGACAGCAGCGGACTCACCACAAAGGTGATGCCGGGCAGCATGAGCGCGGGCACCTGGTAGCAAATGGACTTGCCGGCACCCGTGGGCATAACACCCAGCGCATCGCGACCGGCAAGGATCGCATCGACCATGCGGTCCTGTCCCGGGCGAAACGAGGTGTAGCCAAAATAGGCGCCGAGCGTGTCGAGCGCCATCTGCTGCATGCTATCGGTCATGGTTTCCTAACGTCCAAGTCATCTGCCGCCGATTATACGCCGCCACGCGGACCGGTGCCGCACGGCTGTCGGCCACGGGCAACGCAATCCAAAAGGAACGAGCGTGGATTTTCGGACACTTTCCGGATGAGCGTGGAAACGTCGCTGGTTGCGCATAAGTCAGCGAAAACGCCCCTAAGCGAGCAAGGTGACGTGAAAGAGGAGGGAAGCGTACTTCGGTACGCGACCGACGATTGAACGTCAGATTGCCGCTTAGGGGCGTTTGCAGCGTCGACCGGTCCGCCGTTCGTTAGAACGGCGGAACCAAAGGCGCAGCGTCGAGCCGTTGCGCGGTTTGGAAAACCGCGCAACTAGAGCTACATCACCATAACGTAGCGCGATCCCACGTAGTACTGCTTACCCATCAGGACCGGCTCGCCATTGGGGCCGATAAAGCCGGCGCGCAGGTTGAGCAGCGGATCGTGCGGAGCGATGCCCAGCTCGGCCGCCTGCTCAGCGCTGGCGCGAACGGCCTCGACCGTACGGTAGCCAGCCGAGACAATCGGGGTTCCGCCAACACGCCCGACCTCGGCAAAAATCGACTTGTCCTCAAGGTCGGCTGTCAACAGTTCACGGTAGGCGTCAAACGGCACAAAGACGTTCTCCTCAAAGATGGGCTCGCCGTCGGCCGTGCGCACGCGCTTGATATGCAGCAGCAGCGCGCCCTTCTGCAGGCCAAAGAACTCCATCTCGTTTTGGCGCGCCGGAACAATCTGGCGATCGACCACATGTGCACCGGCCTTCATGCCATTGTCGGCACACAGCGCGGTAAACGTCTGCAGCGTCGAGGCGTGGAACTGGCGGTTGATGTGCGGCGTGGAAACAAAGGTGCCACGGCCCTGCTGCTTAACCAGGTAGCCATCGGAGCACAGCTCCTCGACGGCGCGGCGCACCGTAATGCGGCTCACCTCGTACTGCTCGGCTAGCTCGAGCTCGGACGGAATACGCTCCTTGGGTGCATAAACACCTTTCTCGATCGCATCCTTGATTTCGTCGTAAATCTGCTGGTAAAGCGGTGCATTTTTGGTCGCGGGCATATCTGATCACTCCTATCAAAATATCGAAATTACTAATACGTATATAACGTCTAGCTCTATGTTACATCATAACGATAAAACGATACACCCTGCCTACCAAAAAGCGACAGGTCTATTTTGGTAGGTTTTATCTGGTCAAACGAGAGCCCCTCGAAAGCAACGGGGCTTTCGGGGGGGCTCATTCGGATGGGCTGCGCTTGACCGGCAAAAAGCCAAAACCCTACTTGCCGTCGTCCTGCTGCAAGATGTCCTGCTCGCTAAGGCGCGCCTGACGACTCGCTATGCGCGCGGGCTTGTCGGGATCGGGAACGGCTGTGGGCATGGGCTCGTCGACATGGCCGCCCCACCATCCGCCCACAAAGTTGAGCGTGTGGAACACATTGATCACGGCGCCGGGATCAATGTCGCACACTAGCTTGATAATGTCCTGGCTCTCGTAGGTCGAGACAACGGCATGCAGCAGGTACATCTTCTCGCGGCTGTATCCGCCAATGACCTCGGCACAGCTAATGCCATGCTGAAAATGGTCAACATAGGCGGTCATGACCTCGTCTGCCTTGCGCGTCGTGATCTGCAGCGTCACGCGATCGTAGCGACGATAGAAGCTGTCGATGGTCTTGGTCGAAATAAACTGGAACACGATGGAGTACGCCGCGTTGTCCCAGCCAAACATAAAGCCAAAGATCGCCAGGATAAAGCAGTTGAAACCAAAGATAACGCCCCAGATGGTCTTGCCCGTGTGGTTGGAAACCCACAGCGCGATAAAGTCGGTGCCGCCGGTGGATGCGCCGGACTTAAGCGCGATGGCAGCGCCCAGACCCGAGACCACGCCACCAAAAATGATGAGCATGATCTTGTCGCCCAAAAACGGCGCGAAGTGAAAGACGTTGAGGAACAGCGACGAGAGCATGACCTGCATCATCGAGAAGATGACGAAGCGCTTGCTAATGCCGCTCCAGCACAGGAGCGCCACGGGGATGTTGAGCGCGAGCATGCCGAGCGAGATGTCGATGTGAACGCCGCCCAGCGAGGTAACACGATCGAGCAGGACCGCGACGCCGGTGAGGCCGCTCGGAAGCAGGTCGGCGGGTTGAATGAACGCCTGGATCAGGAATGTCTGGAGAACGGCGGAAATTGTGACCGCCACGGCGGTGATGGCGCGGCGGACGATGGTGAGGCGGCCGAGCACGAGCACGCGGTCCGCGAGCTGGTCGATGGCGTTCGCCACGTAGGCTCCCTTCGAAGGCAGATGTAGTTGTGGGGCATGTCGGCGATTGTAACATGGAGCGACAGAGGGCGCCTCAATTCACCCTCTCTCGACAACCAAAACGGGACCAGCAACTCCTACGACCAAAGGGCAAAAATCTAAGTGAGTAGACTTTTTGCGATCTGCCGAGCACACCCAAAAATAGCCACCTCTGCGACCTGCGGTTTTGCTAAGGCAGATACGCTTTGTGCTCGGCCTGCGCCAAAAAGTCTACTCACTTAGTCTGAGTCGAAGCCAAACGGACCAAATCGAAACCAAATCGAGCCAGTCCACCGCAAAAAACGTTTGAACCCGTGCTTTTTGCGGTGAATCAACGCTACAGAGCGGCCAAAATGTCGGTCAGATTGTCGATAACGGCATCGGCTCGCGATTGATCCAGGTTGACGCCCTCGTGCGGGCGCAGCGCCAGGACGCGGGCGCCGGAGCGCTTGCCGGCCTCGATACCCAAAGGCGAGTCCTCGATAACCAGGCACTCGGCAGGCTCCATACCCAGCGCCTCCATGGCACGCAGGTAGATCTCGGGGTCGGGCTTAAACGCGCTGCACTCGTGACCACTGATGGTGTAGTCCAGTACGTCGGCGATACCCGCAATCTCCACCAGCTCGTCAATCAACTCACGATACGACGAGCTCGCGATGGCACACTTCACGCCGCGCTCGTGCAGCTCACGCATCACCGACTCCGTCTGCTCGTTGAGCAGCTCGGCATACGGAACGGGGTGGTCCGGGCTGTAGACTTGCTTGTACTCCACGCGCAGGCGCTCGCGCAGCTCAATATCGTCGGGAACCAGCGTCTCCCAAATAGCGGGCTCGTTAGACCCCGAAAGATCGGGGATCTCGTCAAAGTAGAACCCCTTCTCCTCCATAAACGCAACGCGGCGACGGTTATAGAGCCACTCGGTATCGACCAGCACGCCGTCCATATCAAACAGCACTGCCTTGATCATACGCATCTCCTCCCACCTGCCAAAAAGGGACAGGTTTATTTTGGTAGGTTTTATCTGGGGTTTTGCGGCGCGACGGGCGCGCCCTCCCCAGAGCAAAAAAGGGGACGGGGCGCAAACCCCATCCCCTCTCAATCAACCTGTAAGGTCTACTTACTTGTGATTAGTAGGAAAGCTTCCACATGTAGCGACGCATGGTCAGCGGGTGCTGACGGGCCTCAGCGATCTGGTTGCCGTACTCGCGCATAACGGCGAGGTGCAGCAGCGGGTTGAAGTAGGTGACGACGCTTGCCGGCACGGCGTCGGCCAGACCGTAGTCCTTGGAGTCGATCAGAGCGACCTTGGCGCCCATGCGCTTAAGGAAGGTGAGGGCGCGGGCGTCCATCGGACGGGTGGCACCATCGGACATGAAGAAGACGTAGGGCTTACCCTCGGTGGAAACCTCGAACGGGCCGTGGAAGTACTCGCCGGTGTTGTAGGCGGCGGCGTCGATCCACTGCATCTCGGTGAACAGGAAGGCGGCGTGAGAATAAGCCATCTTCTCGGAGGCACCGGAGGCCATGAAGTAGATCATCTTGTCGTCCTTGAAGTCCTGGGCGAACTGCTTGGCGAGGCCCTTGGCGGACTGAGCGGCGTTCTCGCAGAGCTCGAAGACGTTGGTGAGGCCGGTGATCATGTCCTCGTAGTGGTCATAGCCCTCGGTCTGCTGAAGGATCTCGAGAGCAAGAGCGATGGCGTAGCCAGGCTTCTCGCACTTGGCAGCGTAGTTGGCATGGAAGCCGTGAACGATGACGTGGTCGGCGTCGACGGTCAGAGCGGAGCCGGCCTTGTTGGTGAGGGAGACGACCGGGCAGTTGTGCTTCTTGGCGGTCTTGTTGGCCTCGACGGTCTCGGGCGTGGAGCCACCGAGGGAGCAGGTGATCACGAAGGTGTGCTCGTTGACCCAGGAAGGCGTGTCGTAGTTGAACTCGTTAGCGGTGAAGATCTGAACGTTCAGCTTGTCCGTGTTGTTGGCCAGGAAGTACTTGGCAGGGTAAAGGTCGGACATGGAAGCACCGCAGCCGACGAAGGCGACGCTGTGGATCTCGTGGTTGGACAGGACGTCAGCGACGATCTGCTTAGGGAGGTTAAGGTCGATCTCGTACATCTGACACATTCCTTTCGATTTTTTGCGGCGCCACATTGCCGGGCGCTCGCAGGGTTACCGTGGTTTGGACCGAGTCGCCGGCCCGTTGAGGATGTGTCAAAAGAACTGTCCCTTTGACACATCTAGGGATGGAAGCCTGCCTGGGGTATGGGATGCCAGGCAGGCCCCCGGGGGAAAGCGGTTAGGCGCTTGGTCGCGACTAGGCCAGGATGCCGGCCGCGGAGAGGGCGATGCCGCCCACGATGGCGATCACGAGAAGCCAACCGGTGTTGACGTTCTTCTTGATGAGCCAGTACATAAGGCCGGTGAGGCCAAGGGAGATCATCTGGGGCATCATACCGTCCAGGATGTCCTGGATAACGACGGTGCCCTCAGCGAACTGCAGCGGGGTGGTGGCGCCGATCAGCGTAGCGATCATGCCGCCCACGGACATAAGACCTACGATGCCGCAGACATACATGAGCTTTTCCATGAGGTCGCCGCCCTGAAGCTTGCTCAGGTACTCGTGGCCGCCCTGATAGCCCATCTTGGCTGCGAACCAAGTGATCAGCACAGAGGGGACGATGGAGATGAGCATGGCCAGGATCGGGCCCATGATGGAGCCCTGCTGAGCCAGCTGAACGCCCAGGCCAAAGGCGATAACGCGGATGGTGCCCTGGAAGAGGGAGTCACCGATGCCGGAAAGCGGACCCATGAGGGAGGTCTTGACCGCGTTGATCGAATCGGGATCGAAGTTCTCGGGATCCTTGGCGTACTCCTCCTCCATGGAGGCGGCGAGACCTAGGACAAAAGCGCTCGTCTGCGGGGTGCAGTTGTAGAACGCCATGTGACGGTGGTAAGCCTCTTTCTTAGCAGCGAGCTGCTTGGGGTCGGACTCGTCCGGATAGAGGCGGTCGAGCGTAGGAACCATGCCGTAGAGGAAGCCCATGTTCATCTGACGCTCGTAGTTCCAAGAGGCCTGGATGGCCCAGGAGCGCCAGAAGAACTGGCTGACCTTCTTGTTCAGGGACACGTCCTTGGTTGCGGTTGCCATAGTGTGTTCCTCCTTAGTCTTCGTCGTCTTCGAGCGGATCGTAGTCGGAATCGACACCGGCGGTTGCATGGGAGCCATTGAACTTGAAGCCCATGAAGACGATAGCCAGGCACACACCGATCAGAGCGACCGCGATGACGGACAGGTTGAGGTAGGCGGCGAGCAGGAAACCGATGAACAGGAACGGGGTCATACCCTTCTTGATCATCATGGTGAGCAGCAGAGCCAGACCGTAGGCGGTCATGATCTTGGTCGAAACGTTCAGACCAACGGACAGCCACTCGGGAACCATGTTGACGATGGCCTGAACCAGGTCGGTGCCAACAAAGACGGCCAGGAAGATCGGCAGGAAGTACATGATGGCGTACAGACCGGAGCCGGCGCAGATGTGCATACGGTAGGCGGTCTTGAAGTTACCGTTATCGATCGCGCTATCGGCCACATGGGTGAGGGCGGCGATGATGGAACGGAACACGATGCCGAGGAGCTGACCCAGGACGGCGACCGGGATGGCGATCGTCATGGCGGTCTCGGCGGAAGCATCGGTCAGGCACGCAAAGGCAGCGGCCACGATGCCGCCCAGGACCATATCGGGCGGAACGGCGGCGCCGACCTGCACCAGGCCCATGGACACGAGCTCGACGGCGGCACCGACGGCAAGGCCGGTGGGCACATCGCCCAGCAGCAGACCGACGAGCGTAGCGCCAACGAGGGGCTGCTCGAAGTTAAGACGACCGAGCAGGCGGGAGTCCCACATGCAGAACACGCCGACGAGGCCGACGAGCACCGCACTGATGAACGTATTCATACCCTTCTCCTTTCAGTCAGGCAAAAGCCTGGTTGATTACAGCTTGGCGTCGATGTCGACGCTCTGATACGTAGGGGTCTGCTGGACGTAGAGCTTGATGCCCATGTCGAGCAGCTGGTTGACGTCGGCCTTCTGGGTGGCGTCGAAGAAGACGGAGCTGTCCTTGCCGCCGACCTGATCGGCACCGTCGTGGTTGGCGGTGGCGCCCAGGTTGATGGCGTCGAGCTTGTAGCCCTGGCAGAACTGCAGCATCTCGGCCGTGTTGCCAAAGACGAACATGACGCGCTCGCCGAGGGTGTTGAGCTTGTCCATCTTGGCGAGGGCACGCTCGACGGTGAAGACGTTCAGGCGCACGCCCTGGGGCTTGGCCAGCTTAAGAGCGCCCTTCTTGATGTCATCGTTGGCGGCAGCGTTGTCGACGACGATGATGCGCTCGGCCTGAACCTTGGTGGTCCAGGTAAAGACGACCTGGCCGTGCAGCAGACGGTAGTCAAGACGTGCGAGGACGATCTTGGCGGGACCGGAGCTGTGACGGGACGCCTTGGCCTTCTTGGCGGGAGCCGCGGCGACCTCGACCGGTGCGTTGGGGTTGGTCAGACCGGTGCGGGCCTCGTTGATAAGGGCCGCGAGCTCGGCACCCTTGACGGGGACGGGGCTCATAGCGAGCGTGAGCGCCAGCGGGATGTTGAAACCGCTGACAACCGTGAACTTCGTGCCGTTCTTGGAAAGCTCGACCATGCTGTTGTTGACCGAGCTGCCGAGCATATCGGTCAGCACATAGACGGTGTCGTCCGCGTTGAACGTGGCGATCATGGCGTCCACCTTATTGGTGATGGGCTCCTTGTCGTCACGAGCAAGCGACACGACGTGGACGTTCGACACGTCGCCGAGAACCATCTCGAGCGTGTCTTTGGCGCCTGCGGCCAGGCCGCCATGAGATGCGAGAATGATCTGATTCATCTTGCCTCCTCCTTTTCGTTATGGTCATTATAACGTCTTATACGTTGCTTATATTGCTAATTAGTATAAAGACCGTTCGCGGGTGAAAATCGACCGTTGACGGGTTTAACGTACTTGAAACGTTGGGGCTGGGTAGGCCGGCGCTGGCTGGATAATCCCAGGTCGGACGCCGTGCGCAATCCCTTATCGCACGAAGTACCAGGGGCTTTCCTGCACGGTGGGCTCCAGCGCGATGCCGGTGCGTTCCTTAAACAGATCCATGTCCTGCGATTTCTCCGTCCACCACGCATTGGGCTTAAAGGTCATGCTCTCAATGACATGGCCGACAAACACACTGTTGCGCAGCCTGGAGAAGTCGGTGTTCATAATCAGGATGGACGCGAGCACCAGCACGATGCCCAGAACCTTGATCGCACCGGCGGGCTCGGCGTAGACACCAATGCCCAGCAGCACGGTGACGACCGTCTCGAATGACATTACGACGGGAACTTTCGACGTCTCGAGCCCCATGGACAGACCCTGCATATATAAGACATAGGCCACGGCTGTGGGGATGAGTCCAAAGCCAAGGAACAGCAGCAGCAGCTGTGGCGACATTGCCGCGGCGACATCTGGCCACGGAGCCGCGATAGCCGCCATAACCGCACCGCCAAAAACAAGGCCCCAAAACGTGACAGCCAGCGGGTGGACCGTCTTGGTTGCTATCCGGCTAAACACCGCGAGCGACGCGCCACAAAAGCCCGCAATCACGCCCGACGTGACGCCCCAAACCGAAAAATGAAAACCGGAAAGGTCGCCATCGGTCACTGCAAGCACACAGCCACCGATGTTAAAAGCGATGGCAACGAGCTTGTTGGGAGTCACATCCTCGCGATAAAGTACGCGGCCGAGCATGACGCCAAACACCGGCGAGGTGTAGAGCAGCACCGAGGCCGTGGACATGCCCACCTCGCCCATGCACTCGTAATAAAGCGTGTTAGCGGTGGCGAGGCCGATAATGCCAAGAAGCGCACAAGGAACAAGCTCTTTAGGACTTGCCTTGAACAGTGCCAGGGGACCCGATGCCTTTCCCTCACGAGCACCTCCCTGGCAACCCATGAATGCCAAGACCGGAGCCATTAAGACGGCACCCGACAACAAGCGAAAGGCAGCCATACTCTGGGACGTAACGCCCATGGCCGAGATGCCGTTTACAAAGATTCCGATGCTGCCCCACATAAGCGCGGCGATCAGCACCAGCACATAGCCCAGATTGCTTTTCTTCAACGCAGCCTCCTCGGTATTGTTTCCAATATGTTTCACACTACGTTATAGTCGTTATATACATTTTTCAAGGCACAAATCGGCAAACGGGAAATCTCTAGACAAAGGGAGTGTCCCGCCAGCCACGGTATCGTCGATGTTTTGGCAATGTCAGCGAAAACCCGCCAGAGCGAGCAAGGTGCCTTGAAACGAGGCGGCATTGACCTTCTGGTCATGCCGCCGAAGCTGAAAGGCAGATTGCCGCTCTGGCGGGTTTGCAGCGTCGAGCGGTTACGGCGTTTGGTAAAACGCCGTAACTAATACTCAAGCTTCCACATGTAGCGGCGCGTCATGTAGTCCTTGTGGGTAACGGCAGAGAGTGCACGCATGTACACGTTGTTGAGGATCGGGGCAAAGATCAGGTGGTTGAAGTACTCGCTCACGCTGTCCTTGATGTCGTTGAGGCCGAGCTCCTTGGCGTCGAGCTGATAGACGCGCTCGCCACCGTACTGATTGACAAAACGGATGCCGCGCTCGTCGTTGCAGCGGCTGCGGCCGACGCTGATGAGCTGGAACAGCGAGGTACGCTTGTCCAGAATCTCGAAGGGGCCGTGGAAGAAGTCGCAGGTGTTGATGGTGCAGGAGTCGATCTGCAGCATCTCCTGCACGTTGCAGATGCTAAAGACGTAGGCGGCACCAAAGAGCGGACCCTGAGCCATCACGTTGATGCAGGGCTTGTCGGCGTTCTGCTCGGCCCACTTGGCAGCAAGCGGACGGGTGTACTCGACGGCCTTTCGATAGATGGGGTCGACCAAGTCGAAAGCGGCCATAGCGGTCTCGTACTCGGCATAGCCCTCGGTCTGCTGCGTAAGCTCCATGGCGATCATGGTCACGACGGCGGAGTTGGTGCGGCCCATGCAGGACTCATCGACGGCCAAGCTGTCATACTGGATCTTGTAGTCGCAGACTTCGGTGAGGCCGGACTCGTCGACATAGATGGCGATGGTGCTGGCGCCGTGATCCTTGGCGACCTGGGCGGCGACGATGGTCTCCTTGGTGCCGCGCATGGACACGACGACGGCCAGGGTGTTCTCGTTAACGTAGGCCGGGGTGGCGTGCACGAACTCGTTGCTGGTGTAGCTGGAGCTCACGACCTGCGTGGCCTCGTGCTCCATAAAGTACTGGGCAGGATAGTTGCCGCCGTTGGATCCGCCAGCGCCGATCCACACGACGCGCTTGATGCCGCCCTTGTCCGCCTTGTCAGCCAAAACCTGGGAGACGACGTCCTTAACCTGTTCCTGAGTAGTCATCGTGCATCAGCCTTTCTTCTCGTTTGATGCTCTCGATGGCATACAAGTTACATACATGTTTTGGTTATGTCGACTAGTTGTATGCTATATTTGTCTTAGAAATTTTGCTGGTAAAGTTTTCGGCAATCTATTACCAGCGGTTTTGTTGTCATGTTGGATACATGCTTGGTTCGGTAAGCATATAAGTTAGATACAGGTTATTCGCATGAGCACTTCGTCAAAAAAGAACTTGGCCCAATACGAGCGTCTGGCGGGTACGCTGCGTGACCGCATCGCCGCCGGCACCTACGCACGCGGAGACAAGCTGCCGTCCGAGATGGAGCTCATGGACGAATCGGGGCTGTCGCGCAGCACCGTGCGCCACGCGCTTAAGGTGTTAGTTGACGAGGGCCTGGTGCGCACCGAGCGCGGACGTGGCACCTTTGTGGCCGACACGCCCGCGCTCCACGAGAACAACCTGGTGTTTTCGAGCTATACCAAGCAGGTCGAAGGCCGGGGCATGAAGCCCACCACGCGCACGGTGGACTCGGGCTTTGCCAAAGCAATGGGCAGCGTGGCCAAGTTCTTTGACGCTACCGTGGGCAGCAAGCTTGTCAAACTTGTCCGCCTGCGTTACCTGGACGATGCGCCACTGTGCCTGGAGACCACCTATCTACCACCGAGCTTTGAAGCACTCATCGATCGCGATATCAACGGTTCGCTCTACGCCACGCTGCGCCAAGAATTCCATCGCGCGCCGGCACAGGGGCATAAGACCTTTGAGGTGTGCTACGCCTCGCAAAACGAGGCGTTTTTGCTCAACGTTGAGCGCGGGCAGGCACTGATCCTGATCACCGACTACGTCTACGACACCGACGGCCGCCCGCTGCACATCTCCAAGCGCATCCAACGCACCGACCGCGCCAAATACACCGAGCCCATCGGCTAACCGGCCAAAAAGGGACAGGTTTGGGGAGGTCGGGGAACCAGGTCGGCTTGGGTTGGTTGGGTGTGCGCTCGGCTAGGACCAGCTCCATCCAGCACATGTCGTACCAGCGGCCGAACTTTTGCGCGCAGCGGTCGAAGGCACCCACCAGGCGATATCCCATATGGGCATGGAAGTCCTGGCTGTTGTGCGTCAGGTACTCATCGTCCTTGTCGTGCGGCACGGCAATGAGCGCGCACATGTTGGTGATGCCCATCGCGATCAGGCACTGCTTAAGCGCATCGTGCAGCTTGCGGCCCAGCCCGCCGTGGCGCACGTCGCGCGCCAGGTAGATCGACGTCTCGACCGACCAGTCATAGGCCTCGCGGCTGTTGAGCGGACTCACATAGGCATAACCTACCGGACGCCCGTCCAGCTCCATCACCAGATACGGATAGCGCTTGAGTGTGCGCTCGATGCGCCCAGCGAACTCCTCAACGCTCGGCACCTCGTATTCGCAGGTAATCGCCGTCTGGCGCACATACGGCTCATAGATGGCAAGCAACGCCGGCGCATCATCGGGCGTCGCCAGGCGAATCGTCGGCTCGGACATCTCGGTCATACAGCCCTTCTCCCTCAAAAGCAAAGGCCGCCCCGCGCCAAACCCAGGCGCAAGGCGGCCCTCCTCGTCACATCAACCTACAGAACCGCCGCCAACGCGTCGATATCCTCCTGCGTCGTGGCCCAGCTGGTGCAAAAGCGCACCACCGTGTGGGTCTCGTCGTACTTTTCCCAGTACTCGATCGAGGCGTGCTCGCGAATGCGCGCCATGTCCTCGTTGGGCAGAATCACAAACTGCTGGTTGGTGGGCGTCTCCAAGAAGAACTGGTAGCCGCGCTCGTGCAGCACGCGACGAAGCGCCTGCGCCGTCTCAATCGCCTGGCGGCCAATCTCAAAATACAGGCCATCGGTAAAGAGCGCCTCAAACTGGACGCCCGTTAGGCGACCCTTGGCCAACAGCGCGCCGTGCTGCTTAATGCGCGGAATGGGATGCGCCGGAGCGTGCATGCCACAAAACACCACGGCCTCGCCGCAAAGCGCGCCACACTTGGTGCCGCCGATGTAGAACACGTCGCACAGCTGCGCCAGCTCGGGCAGGGTAATGTCGCACTCATCGGCTGCCAGCGCATAGGCCAGTCGGGCGCCATCCACAAACAGCGGAATCTCGCGCTTCTGGCACACCGCGTGAATCGCCGCGAGCTCGGCCTTGGAGTACAGCGTGCCGTACTCGGTCGACAGGCTCACGTACACCGCGCCCGGAAACACCGTGTGCTCGTAGCTCTCGTTTTCGTAGAACACCTGGATATAATTCTCGAGATCCTCGGCATGCATCTTGCCCTCGTAGCCGGGGATGGTGAGCACCTTGTGGCCGCCAAACTCGATGGCACCCGCCTCGTGGCAGGCGACGTGGCCGGTCTCGGCGGCAACGACGCCCTCGTAGGGCGCGAGCAGCATGTCGATCACCGTCGCGTTGGCCTGCGTGCCGCCTACCAGGAAAAATACGTCGGCATCGGGTGCCTGACAGGCCTCACGAATGAGCTGCTTGGCACGCTCGGTGTGTGCATCGGTACCGTAGCCGGGCTGCGGCTCCATATTGGTGTCGACGAGCGCCTGCAGCACTGCCGGATGTGCGCCGTGGGAATAGTCGTTGTTGAACGCGAGCATGGTAATCCTCTCTAGCCGGGCACGAGCCCGATGATTCAGATGGGGCTATTGTACGCCGCCCGGATAAGCAATGCGCGCGGCAAGGCACTCAAGCGCCAGCACCAAGGCAAAGCCGCAGCTCACGTCACTCAAAAAGTGCGCACCGATCACGATGCGACCAAAGGCGACGAGCGCCGCAACCACAGCGGCGACCCAAAAGACCACGCGGCGGCGCGACGGCTTTTCCTTAAAGGCCGCCGCGGGAAGCCCGGCGAGCATAAGGCCGATCGCCGCGTGCGCCGTGTGTCCGCTCGCAAACGACTTAAAGCCGTCCTTGATCACGCCGGCGGCGATATAGGCCCACTTGTCGGGGTTGCCGATCACCCACCACGGCTGAAAATTGAGCCCCGGCGTGACCTCGATCACGCGCATGCGCGGGCGCGACCACAGCGGCTTGACGATCACGTTGAGGATAATGGCCTGAACGACCCACACGGCAAGCACCATCAACGCCCAGCGCGTGAGCTCGTCGGGATCGGTGTCGCGTGTGAGGCGATAGACGATAAGGTTGGCAACGATGACCAGCGCAAACGTCAGCACCAACTGAGCCGCGATGAGTTTGCCGCCGACCCGCAGGGACGAAACGATCTCGTAGCCGGCCAGGCCAACGTTGACAAGGACGCCGAGCACGGCGAGCCATTTGCTCCCTCTGGAATCGGGACGCACCGCGCGCACGAGCATAACGCCCGCAACGCTCGCCGTCAGCTCGAACGGCAGCTCGCCGGCGGCCTCGATAAAGCGACCGTACATGCTGCCGATGTTGAACAGCGCGGTCGAGATCTGGTAATCGAAGAAGCTGCCCACGCCCAGACAAAGGCACAGGACAACCGCGATAATGGCGACATCTTTCTTATAGATGTATCCGAACATGCTTTCCTTTCGATGGGGCTGAAATCAATCTGCGAGATGGCGGGGCAAAGATGACTTCGTCCCGCCACATCCCCTACTTGTTAGTCGTCGTCGCTCGCACCCAACTGCTGCAACAGCATGAGTGCCGCGGCCACGGGGCCGGTACCGTCGTTGGCGTCGAGACCGCGACCCAGGCCGCTGCCCGCGCCGGCGCCCGCCTTGTAGGGCACCGACAGTTTGCGGCTCTTGGGGAAGTTCACCGCGCCATAGCGGGTCTTTAGCTCAAAGGCCACCTTCTTGGGCACGTCGACGCCCAAAAACGTGATGCGACCGCCGCTGAGCGTGACGCTCTCGAGCCCCAGGCGCTCGCCGCGAATGCGGATTCGTGCGCGATTGAACAGGTTGAGTCCTGCCAACGGCAGCTCGCCATGCGCGGCCTCGGTCTCTTCCTGCACCTCATCGATGCTCTCCAGGTCCTCGGCCGCTGCGAGCTTACGGTACACGAGCACGCGCTGATCCACCGCCGGCAGGTACTCCTCGGACAAGAAGTAGTCGGCCGGCAGGTTAATGCCCACGCTCGCCGCCTCCACGCCGGCATCGTCATCGCCGCGCGCCTCGGCTACCGCCTGGCCCAGCATCTGCGTAAACAGGTCAAAGCCCACGCTCGACAGGTTGCCGTGCTGCTCGGCGCCCATAAGCGAGCCGGCACCACGGATCTCCAGGTCGCGCATGGCGATGCGCATGCCGCTGCCCAGGTCCTGGAACTCGGAAAGTGCGGTCAGGCGCGCTGTCGCCTCCTCGGTGAGTGGTAGCTCGCCCGGGAACATAAAGTACGCGTAGGCCTGCGTGGCAGAACGGCCCACACGGCCCTTGAGCTGGTAGAGCTGCGCCAGGCCCAGACGCTGCGAATCCTCGATGATCAGCGTGTTGGCGGTCGCGTTGTCGATGCCGCTCTCCACGATGGTCGTGGCGATGAGCACGTCGATCTTTTTGGTCGCAAACTCGATCATCACGTCCTCGACCTCGCGCGGGCTCATCTTGCCGTGCGCCACGCCCACGCGCGCCTCGGGCGCGGCCTCGTGCACGCGCGCCACGGCGTCGTCGATGGTCTTGACGCGGTTGGACACGTAATACACCTGACCGCCGCGGCCCACCTCCAGGCGAATCGCCGCGCTCACCACATCGGGGTCGTACTCCCCCACGTGCACGATCACGGGACGACGCCCAGTCGGCGGCGTCGTGATCAGGCTCATGTCGCGCACGCCGCTCGTGGCCATCTGCATGGTTCGCGGAATAGGCGTTGCCGAAAGCGTGAGCACGTCAATCTGCTCGCGCAGGTTCTTGAGCTGCTCCTTGTGCTGCACGCCAAAGCGCTGCTCCTCGTCGATGATCACCAGGCCCAGGTTCTTGGGGTTCACGTCGGCCGAAAGCAGACGATGCGTGCCGATGAGCACGTCGATCGTGCCCTCGGCAAACGCCTTGAGCGCGCGCTTTTGCTGCGCCGGGGTGCGGAAGCGGCTGAGCACTTCGACCTCGAGGCCAAACGGGGCAAAGCGCTCAAAGAACGTCTCGTAGTGCTGCTGGGCCAGAATGGTCGTGGGGCAGAGCACCATGACTTGGCGGCCGGAGTCCACGCACTTAAACGCCGCGCGCAGGGCAACCTCGGTCTTGCCAAAACCCACGTCGCCGCACAGCAGGCGGTCCATGGGCTTGGGCGCCTCCATATCGGCCTTAATGTCGGCGATGGCCTCCAGCTGGTCGCGCGTCTCGTCGTAAGGAAAGCTCTCCTCCATCTCGATCTGCTCGGGCGTGTCAGGCGGGCAGGCGATACCCGCGATTGATGAGCGGCGCGTATACAGGTCGACCAGGTCAAACGCCAGCTTTTTGGCGTTCTTGCGCGCCTTGTTGGTGGCGCGCGTCCAGTCGGCTGTGTTGAGCCTGGTCAGGCGCGGTTTGTCGCCGTCGGGGCCAACATAGCGCGTGATGCGGTCGACCTGCTCGAGCGGCACGTAGAGCTTGTCGCCGTCGGCATATTCCAGCAAAAAGTAGTCGCGCTCTTTGCCGCCCACTTCCTGACGCGCAATCTCGCTAAAGAGTGCGATGCCATGCGTTGCGTGCACCACGTAGTCGCCCGGCTTAAACGGGAAGGTGATCTGCGTAATGTCCACCTTGCGGCGGCTGCGCGCGCGGTTGGCATCCATACGGGCGTTGAGGTCGGCGATCGAGAACACGGCCAGGTTGGCATCGGGCACCACCACGCCCTGCGGCAGGGCGGCATCGACAAAGGTCACGCGCCCGCGCGAGATGGTGGGCACGGCGGCACCGGCGGCAGCCTGGGCCGCGCCCGCCTCGAGCGAGCGGGCGTTGAGTGCGTCGGCCTTACGCTCGCGAATGGAAGCGTGGGCCTCCTGGCGTGCGGCACGGTCGGCGGAATCCGCCGCTGCCACGCGCACGCGGTCGCCGATAGCGCCGGCATTTTCGGGCGCCGCGGTCAGCGATTCCTCAAAGGTAATGCCCTCGTCGCCAAAGGTGAGCTCCATCGACTCACGCGCGCCGCGGTCGGGAATGGCAAACACGCAGGCATAGCGCTTGCCCACGACCTCCTGGATGCGCGTCATAAAACGGTTGTCCGAGCCTGCGATGGCAGGCTGCTCAATCTTGAGCTCGGCCGTCACCGCGCCGCCGGCACGAATGAGGCTTACGTAGTTCAGGCGCTGCTGGGCACCAAAATCGAGCTGTTGAGCGCGCACGTACAGACCGTCCAGGCGGTCAATCCCCGCCTCGCCGGCACGGGCCTCGATATCCTCGTAGGCACGCAGGCAGTCGTCGAACAGCGAGCGCGGCTCGGATAGAACCACGAGCGCCTTGCCGCTCACGTGCGCCAGCGGGCTTACGGTCTGGCCGTACATCACCGGCAAAAAGCGGTCGAGCTCGGGCGTGACGATACGCGCATCCACCATCTCGAGCAGCGCTGCCAGCTTGCTATCGTCCTGGCTGGCGCGATAGAGCGCCACATGCATGTTGTGGACGGCCTCGTCGGTAAGCGCCAACTCGCGGCACGGGAAGATCTCGATACTGTCCTCGTTGCCGATGGTCTGCCCCGTGGAGCTCACCATGCGGCGGATGCGGTCGATCTCGTCGCCAAAAAACTCAATGCGCACGGGTGCCTTTTCCTGTGCGGGGAACACCTCGACGGTGTCGCCGTGCACGCGGAACAAGCCGGGCGCGTCGGCGGCGCCGGCATTGGTGTAGCCCATGCCCACCAGGCGATGCGGCACCTCGTCAAAAGGAATCTCCTCGCCCACCGCAAAAGTGGTGGACTCCCAGTAGCGGCTCTCGACCGGCGGCACACAGCGCAGCAACGCACGGGCCGAGGCAACCATGATGCAGTTGTCCCCGCGCACGATGCGCCCCAGAGCCTCGCAGCGCTGCGCCACCACGGCGTCGTCGGGCGCCTGTTCGCGCCACGGATAGTCCTTGCGCTCGGGAAAGCGGCACACGTGTGCCAGGCCCACGTAGGCGGCAAGGCTACGCGCGGCGCGATCAGCCGCATCCTCGCCACTCACGATATAGACCGTCGGGCGCGGACGACGCGCAAACTGGGCGGCCGCCATAAGCGTGCGGCCCGACTGCGACACAGCCAGCGTCACGTCCTCGCCAGCATCGAGTCCGGCCTCGACGGTCTGCAGTGCCTCGGCAGTGTAGAGCTGCGCGGCTATACGGTGAATGAGCATGCTGTTCCTCCGGCATTGCAACGCCAAAAGCCCGCCGGGGCAAGCTCGGCGGGTCGTACGTCAAATACATTGTCTGTCATGGTAACGCATGGAGAGGACTCCGGCTCAAGGGCAAACCCAGCCCCGCAAAAAACGCCAGACGAAAATGCATTCCGCCCTACCCCGCCACGCGCACGCTGGGACACAAATCCGCCAGCGGACACTCGTCGCACTTAGGCTTGCGGGCGTCGCAGACCTCGCGGCCAAAGGTGATCCACTGGTGGTTGACCGACTCCCAATACTCGTGCGGCAAAATCTTGAGCAGATCTTGCTCGGTCATGAGCGGCTCCTTGGCATGCGTCTTGGGGCTCAGCATCAGGCGGTGCGCGATGCGGTTGACGTGTGTATCGACCGCGATGCCCTCGACAATGCCAAACCCCACGTTGAGCACGATGTTCGCCGTTTTACGCCCCACACCCGGCAGTTTGACGAGCTCCTTCATGTCAGCCGGCACCTCGCCACCGTAATCGGCGACGATCATCTGCGCGGCCTCCACGGCGTGTTTGGCTTTGCTCTTGTAGAAGCCGAGCGACTTGATGGTGTCCGCCACGTCAGCCACGCTCGCCCCGGCCATGGCCTCGGGCGTGGGCCACCGGGCAAACAGCCGCGGCGTCACCTTGTTGACCTGCATATCGGTCGTTTGCGCCGAAAGCAGCACCGCGATCAGCAGGCGGAAGGGATTCTCGTGGTCCAAAAAGCACTCGACCGGGCCATAGCGACGGTTGAGGCGCTCACACACTTCGATGGCGCGCTCGCGTTTGGCGGCATTGGTCTCGCGTGGCATAACGACTCCTTGGCTCAACGGCACAACAAACCTATAGGCACGATTGTCCCACGTATGGGGTCGTTATGCCTCCAAAAATGCACCGGTCTGGCGGCTCCACAGGCTTGCATACTCGCCGCCTGCCTCGACCAGTTGCGCATGCGTGCCGTCCTCGACGATCTCGCCGTCCGCCAGCACCACAATGCGGTCGAGCGCCGCCACGGTGGACAGGCGGTGCGCCACCACAATGGAGGTGCGGCCGCGCATCAGGTTCTCGAGCGCCTCCTGCACCAGCGCCTCGGACTCGCTATCGAGGGCAGACGTCGCCTCGTCGAGTACCAGAATCGGCGCGTCGGTGAGGATGGCACGGGCAATGGCCACGCGCTGGCGCTGGCCGCCCGAAAGCTTGACGCCGCGCTCGCCCACCATGGTGTCAAAGCCATGGGGCAGGCGGTCGATAAACTCCAGGGCATTGGCCAGGCGCGCCGCCTCACGAATTTGCTCGTCGGTGGCGTCGGGGCGGCCGTAGGCGATATTCTCGCGAATGGAGCGGTGGAACAGCAGCGCCTCCTGTGGCACGTAGGCCACCTGACGGCGAAGGCTCTGCTGCGTACAGCGCGAGACGTCTTGACCGTCCACGAGCACGCGGCCGCCCTGTACGTCGTCCAGGCGCAGCAGCAGTTTGGTGAGCGTCGTCTTGCCCGAGCCCGATTTGCCCACCAGGCCCACGCGCTGGCCCGCCGCCACATGGAGCGTCAGATCGTCGAACACGCTCTCGCCCGCCGCAGCATCACGGTATGCAAAGCTCAAGTGCTCAAAATCAATCGCGCCCTCGCCCACCTTAAGCTCGGGGGCATTCTCGTCGTCCGCCACCAGACGTGGCTCGTCCAGTACGCGCGTCATCTCGGCCGCATCGCCCAGCGCGCGGTTAATGCGCTGCATCATGGAGCTTACGTAGTTCAGACGCATGGTGAGGTTATAGGTGTAGGTAAAGATCATGACGAGCGAGCCGTCCGAGATACCAAACCACGCGTTGCCGCCCGCCACGAACACACTCACCACGGCCATGGTGATGACGATAAGGCCCGAGGTCGTAAAGTTGCGCTGCATCATGGCGTGCATCGAGACCGTCTCGGCGTCGCGCGCGGCACGATCGGCGGCGTCGAACAGATCGCGTTCAAAGTCCTCGCGCCCGCAGGTCTTGACGGCCAAGATGTTCGTGACCGCGTCGGACAGCACGCCCGAGAGCTTATTCTGCGCGGCGGACGTCGCGGCCGAAAGCGGCATGATGCGCTTGTACATAAGCCAGACAAACGCAATGTAGACAACCATGATGCCCACCAGGATCACGGTAAATGTGGGCACCACCGGGGCGAGTGCCGCCACCGTGCAGACGACCGAGGTGATGGTGGGGATGAGCGAATACACCGTCACGTCGACCAGACCCGTGTAGCCGCTCATAAAACGACTCGTCTGGCTCACGAGCGATCCGCCAAAGCGGCTGGTGTGAAATGTCATGGATTGATTGGAGAGCGTGTCAAAGCACAGGCGCGCCAGGTGATAGTTGCCCGCAATCTCGAGCTTGTAGACGGTGTAGTCCTGCAGCTTGGAGAGGATTTGGCCCACTAGGTTAACGAGCACCAGCGCCAGAATGTAAGGGCCAAAGACCTCAAACACCTGGTCACCCGCCACGGGGCCGGCCTGAACGCGGTCAACGATAAGGGCCATCACGTAGGTGTTGGCAAACGTGAGCAAAAAGATGTAGCCCGCCGACGAGAACACCGAGAGAAAGACGATCAGCGGCTGTGTGCGCGTGACGTCCCAAAAACGCTGCAGCGTGCGGCGAACGGTGGAGCGTTTGAGCGGGCTGGTGCTTCTCTGAGACATGGTCTTCCTTTCGCGTCTGATAGGGCGAAAGGCCATTGTTGCACATTGAAGTGCGCTTTAGGCAAGTGCGACGCGAAAGCGCCGCGCCCCGCGCCTGCGCAGACGCCCCGCCGCCAGGCGCAGTTAGCCCTCGTCTTCTTGCCCTGCAAGCAGGCCCGCGGACGTGAGCCCCAAGACCTCGTCGGCCTCCTCGGCATCTTCCAGCGCGTCGATATCCTTGAGCTTGCGCTCCATAACGTTGGTGCGCGTGGTGATGATGCCCTCGACCGTTTTGCCCGCGGTCTCAATCTGCTGTTGGGCGCGACGCAGCGCCGCCTGATAGCGCGGCAGCTCGGCCTTGACGGCGGAAAGCACGCGCAGCACGTCGTCGGTACGTTTTTGCAGCCTAAACGTCTGGTAGCTCATCTGCAGGCTGTTGAGAATGGCGGCCATGGTGCTAGGACCGGCTACGTTGACGTGATAGTCGCGGCCCAGGGTCTCGATAAGCCCGGGGCGTGTGACGACCTCAGCGTACAGGCCCTCAAACGGAACGAACATGATGCCAAAGTTGGTCGTTGCCGGCACACTCAGGTACTTCTCGCAAATGTCCTTGGCCTCGCGTTTCACCATCGCATCGAGCGTCTTGCGCGCAGCGGCGGCGGCCTCCGCGTCGCCCGACTCCTGGGCGTCGAGCAGATGCTCATACGCATCACCCGGGAATTTGGAGTCAATCGGCAGCAGCACGGGATCGCCCTCGTCTACCGGCAGCTTGACGGCAAACTCAACGCGCTCCGAGGCGCCAGGCTTGGTGGCAACGTTTTCCAGATACTGGTCGGGCGTAAGGATGTCCGCCAGGATCGCGCCCAGCTGCACCTCGCCCAAAATGCCGCGCGCCTTGACGTTACCCAGCACGCGCTTAAGGTCGCCCACGCCAGTGGCGATAGATTGCATGTCGCCCAGGCCCTTGTACACGGCCTCGAGCTGGTCGCTCACCTGCTTAAACGATGCAGACAGACGGTCGTTGAGCGTGCGAGAGAGCTTCTCGTCCACCGTCGCGCGCATCTGATCGAGCTGCACGTTGTTGTCTTTGCGGATGGCGCCCAGCTGAGCATCGACCGTCTCGCGCACCTTGTCCAGGCGATGCTCGATGCCCTCGCGATTGGCGCCGAGCTGTTGGGCCGTCTCACGGCGCAGGTCATCCATCCGGTCACCAGCTTGCGAGAACTCGCGTGCGATGACCAGGTAACGTTGCTGCTCCACGGCCGCATCGGTCGTCTGCTGCTGCGCGATGGCGTTTGCCGTGCGGCGTGTTTCGGCCAGCGCGACGTTCAGGGCATCGAGCGCGTTGTTGGCCTGCTCGAGTGCTGCCAGCGTTTCCGCGCTACTGTCGCCACGCTCCCGCAACTCGGCACGAAGGCCCTTGAGCTGCAGGGCACAGGCCGCAGCGACCCCCACCGCCACCAAAGCAATCACAATAAGTGCAATATCAATTGCAGACATAAACTCCGCCCAACAAACCCAATCGATCATCAATCAAAACCGCGATCAATCTTACCCCGCCACACACACGGATCACTCACTGCCTTGCAGACAAATTTCTCTTAGAGCCGCGGACGCTAAAACGCTAGCTCTCCCAGCCGGCGCGGATGGTTGTTATGACGTCACCCAGGCGCTGGCCCAGGGCCGCTAGATGTTGGAGCACCTCGTTGGGCGATGCACCGTTGAGGATGCACGTGAGGGCATACGACGCCAGAAAGATGGCCGCAAGCCCCAACGGGACGAGCACGATCATCGCCAAGGTGCGCAGGCGCTGGCCCACGCGGCGACGACGCGCACGACGCTTGTCGAACGCGAGCTCCTGCGCATATGAATCTTGCTGTACGGAATAGGCCTCTGGTGCCGATTCGCACCCGGGCACAGCTGCAGGTACAGCAGCGGGCACGACATTTTGCGCAAAGGGCTGGACTGCCGCCCCTTGCATTTGTATCTCCATGAGTCGTTGCTGCTGACGCAGCATGCGCTCAGCTTGTTGCTGCGGAGTCTCAAGAAACAGATCCATGCTGGCCTCCAAAATCGGAGCATTCGACGCTTACGACCAGCATCCCGCACCGCCATGACCGCGACAACGCAATCGCCGGCAATAGCCACAAAGTTTCTTTTGCTCAAAAGCTGTCGAAAAGCTCAACAACTCCCCTACCAGCACTTTCTCTGAGCTTTTTTCGCCAACAATCTTTTGGCCTTCCGCCCTTACGCCAACTGACCAAAATCTAACCAATAGCTTGACGAAAATTGTGGAGACCGGGACCCCACAAAAACGTGCCGCCCCAAAAAGGGGCGGCACACAAACTTTTTTATCAGCCTTTCTGTAGCGAGCACGCAACGACCCGAAGCCGGAGCGCGGGGCGGGGAAATACCTTTGCCTCGCGCGACCCTGCGGAGCCGTGAGCGAGAGGGAAAGGTATTTCCCCGCCCCGCGCTCCGCAGCAGCCAGCGCCAAGCGCTAGTAGTTCACCACTTGCTCCTCAAAGTACGCCTTGGGGTGGTTACACACCGGGCACACCTCAGGTGCCTCGGCACCAACGTGCAGATGTCCGCAGTTCAGGCACTTCCACACCTTCACGCCCTCGCGCTCAAACACCTCGCCCGACTCGATGCGCTCGACGAGCTTGTTGTAGCGCTCCTCGTGGGCCTTCTCGACGGCGGCGACACCACGGAACTTTGCGGCAATCTCGGCAAAGCCCTCTTCCTCGGCGGTCTTGGCAAACTCGTCGTACATCGTGGTCCACTCGTAGTTCTCACCCGCGGCGGCATCGCGCAGATTGTCCAGGGTATCGGGGACGGCGCCATCGTGCAGATACTTAAACCACAGTTTGGCGTGCTCGGACTCGTTGCCAGCCGTCTCGGCAAAGATGTTCGAGATCTGAACGTAGCCGTCCTTCTTTGCCTTGGAGGCATAGTAGCGATACTTGGTGTGTGCCTGGGACTCACCGGCAAAAGCGGTCTCGAGGTTCTTCTTGGTTTGGGAATTCTCAAAATCCATAGGTGTACTTCCCTTCAACGCATGCCGCCCGTAGGCTTCGAGCGGCCTCGTCTTTAGGATGCCCTCATGTCGGAAATCTAAACCTTACAATCCTGTTCTTCAGATTTCCACGGGCTAAATGCTCAGCCAGCGATCGCCCTCGGCTCGGCAAAAGCCCTCACGCTCCAGGTCGGCCAGAATGCCCGCGACAAGCTCGCGCTCGACCGGCCCGCGCCCAGCCGCCGCTTCCATATCGTTAACGCCCACCACGGCATCAGCAAGCGTAATCCCCGCCGGTTGGCCATCGCGCGCTGCCAGCAACATGCGCACGATATGCGCGCGCTTTTGGCGACGTGAGCCCTCAAACTTTGATTGACGGCTATAGCCCGCCGAGCGCCTGGACGGATTGGGCAACGTCTTTTTTAGATATGCGCCGTAGTCCAGCAACGCGTAATACCACGCGCGCGGCGTGTCGGCATCATCGAGCGGCACGGCAAAGGGAGCGATCTCGTCGGTCGCCGCACCGGGGACCGCCGGACAGGCCGCCTGAATCAGCGGCACCAGCTCGCGGTCGGGAACAGCCGGTACATCGGGAAAGAAGTGATGCAGAAAGACCGTGCGCACGTTGGTCTCCAGATACACGCCTGGAAGGTCAAACGCAAACGACCGGATACCTTGCGCCGTTGCCGGGCCAATACCAGGCAGAGCGACCAAGTCACGCGTCTCACGCGGAAACTCACCGTCCCAGTCCTCCACAACGCGCTGAGCGGCCTTGTGGAGCGCCAGAGCGCGTCGGTTGTAGCCCATGCCCTGCCAAGCGTCCAAAACATCGGAAGGCGCGGCTTGGGCAAGCGCCTGCACGGTCGGAAAGCGATCGAGCCACGCCGGCATACGCGTCTCCACGCGTGGCACCTGTGTTTGCTGCAACATGACCTCGGAAAGCCAAATGATGTACGGATCGCGCGTGCGGCGCCACGGAAGGTCGCGATAACGCAGGACCCCTTCCGAACGAATCATCGAACGAAAGGGGTCCTGAATCATATCTATGCTCCTTATGCGGCGCTATTCCTCCCGGCATGTATACGCACAGGTGGCGTACTCGGGAAACGCTTCGCGGTCGGCGAACTTGGGATCGACGGCCGGGAACTGGCGGTGAGCGACGATGTCGCCGAGCGAAACGGAATCGAGGTAGTCGCGCATCAATGCTTGAGCTCCGGCCCACAGGGGATGATAGCAGCACGTGCCCATGCGCGCACAGTCGCCATCGGGTGCGGTGCAATCATTCATAACCATAGGGCCCTGAACGGCCTCGACGACCTGACGAATGGTAACGTCGTCCGGACTGACCTTGAGACGCATGCCACCGTGGACGCCACGCAGGCTCTCCACAATACCGGCCTGGACCAAACCGTGCTGAATCGAGCGGGCAAACGAATACGGGACATTGACCTCTTCGGCAGCGGTGCGAACAGAAAGCAAACGCTCCGGATCCTCGGCAAGCATCGCCAACATACGAAGGGCGTAATCAGTCTTCCTCGATATGTCCATTTTTCCCCTTTCAAGGAATACGAACAGCTCGAACGAGCTCCGGGGCCGAGCTTGTGTCGAGACGCTAAATGACCGCAGGACATCCAAATGGTAAATCGGATATCCACTGAATGCCGCGCTTGGAGCGAAATGCATCAGATGCGGCCTACAGTTCAATTTAGTATAGCCTAACCCCCTGTCTCGTTGAACAGGTGTTGCGCAACAAAGCTGTTGTTCAGACAAATATACTTATTAGATTTTACTTGCGTTCCCGAAGGGGCGGGGATTCTGGGCGAAGATGCGCCAGGGCGATCGTTCTATCGAAACAAAGTGCATCAAACGCAAAAAGCCACGTCCGAAGACGTGGCTTTAATTGCGTTGGCGGGAAGTACGGGGCTCGAACCCGCGACCTCCGACGTGACAGGCCGGCGCTCTAACCAAACTGAGCTAACTCCCCAGGCAGACGTTCGCGTTTGTTTCCGCTCGCGTGCGCTGCGGGGATTAGTATACACAGAAGTCTGTCCGGCGCGCAACAACTTTTTTGAAAAAATTTTTCGGTCCCTCCGGGAGGGTCTCCGGGGCTGGGGGCGGGGGTTAAGTTTGCTGCTCTACAGTCCTGCGCAAGACGGAAAGCACATTAAGTGCTT